>NZ_JBTLMO010000039.1:0-82927 GCF_054462255.1 Streptomyces sp. SD15
GGCCGCCCCTGACACACCATCAGCCAACTACACTCCGGACGACGCCTCTGACCAGACCAGATAGCGAAACGCTGCTGGAGTACTAGATGAAGTCCTGAGGAGTCAGCTCTCGCGCGTCGCGTCGTAGCGTGCGCGGGCCTCCAGGACGTCGTCCATGCGGCCCTCCACGAAGCGGATGAGGGACAACAGGCGCTCGGCGACCTCGTGGCCGAGCGGCGTGAGCGTGTAGTCGACACGCGGCGGGTTCGTGGGCTGCGCCTCACGGTGCACCAGACCGTCACGCTCCAGCGCGTGCAGCGTCTGGGAGAGCATCTTCTCGCTGACGCCGTCGACACGGCGGCGCAGCTCGTTGAAGCGGAACGAACCGTCGTGCAGCGCTCCGAGCGTGAGCGAGCCCCAGCGTCCGGTGACGTGCTCGAGCGTGCCCCGGGACGGGCAGCCGCGGGCGAACACGTCGTACACGAGGTCTTGAAAGTCACCGCTCTCGGCGGGCTGCACGGTGGGTTGCATGCCTTTCACCCTACTAGGGCACAGCGCAAACCAGAAGGTTGCGCTAACTGATAGTTAGCGCTCGCTCCGTCCGTCAGTAGCCGAAGTCCTGCGTCCACCAGGGGCCGCCGCTGCCGTAGTGCACACCTACGCCCAGGGTCTTGAAGTCGCAGTTCAGGATGTTGGCGCGGTGACCGGGGCTGTTCATCCAGGCATCCATGACGGCTGCCGCGTCGGCCTGGCCGCGGGCTATGTTCTCGCCGCCCAGGTCGGTGATACCGGCCTTCGCCGCCCGGTCCCAGGGGCTGAGCCCGTTCGGGTCGGTGTGGTCGAAGAAGCCGCGCGCGGCCATGTCGTCGCTGAAGGCCTCGGCCAGCGCGGACAGGGCGCTGTTCGCCGCCACCGCGCTGCAGCCGACCTTGGCCCGCTCCTCGTTGACCAGCTTGAGCACCTCGGCCTCGGCCGCGGCCTCGGCGGACACCGTCACCGGGGCGGTGGTCTTCGGGCCCTTGGCGGTCTTGCTCGGCTTCGGCGTCTTCGTCTTGGCGGGCTTGGTGGCGGGCTTCGTCTTCTCGGGCCCCTTGGTCGGCTTGGCCGATGACGACGAAGGGGCGGCCGAGGGCGTGGCGGAGGCGGAGGCCGAACGGTCGGCGTCACGGCTCGTCGACGTGTCCTCGCGTTCCTCCGCGCTGCCCGACGTACCGCCCTGCTGGGTCTCCTGACTGGACGGGGAGCCCACGGCCTGCACGCTGTCGGAGTTGCTGCCGCCACCACCGAGCGCGTAGTTGTCACTGCCGGGCAGTACGCCGGCCGCGACGGCGACGGTGCCCAGCGCCACGGCCGCGGAGACGCCGAGCAGACCCGTGCGTACAGGGGTCGCGACCTTCCCCTTGCGGTGCGAGCGGGCGGCGGCATTGCTCGGGAGATCGGCGATCGCGGCGTAGCCGTACAGATTCTCCGGACCGTAATGGTCCGTGTGGGCCCCGTACGTACCCGTTGTGTCGGTGACCCCGTTGGCGCGGCCCGTGGCGGCGCGGCCGGCGGCGGAGCGTCGGTGGCGTCCCAATCTCCTGGCCTTCCTCGATCTTTCGGTCAGCGTCCCTCACTCGAAAGAGTGAGTTTCATATGAGACTCATTGGGTCGGGACGGTACCGCATGGCGGGAGGGAAGGAAGTGCCCGGAGAGACTTTGTCCGGTTAGCGTGCACCCATGAACGAGGTTGTACGGCTGGTGGTCTGGGTACGCGGACGCGTCCAAGGTGTGGGTTTCCGCTGGTTCACGCGAGCCAAGGCGCTGGAGATCGGCGGCCTGAGTGGTTTTGCACTCAATTTGGACGACGGACGGGTCCAGGTGGTCGCGGAGGGAGCTCGGGCCGAATGCCAAGGGCTGCTCGACTGGCTCCAGGGGGACGACACACCCGGGCGTGTGGACGGAGTCACTGAGATCTGGGACACGCCCCGGGGGATCTACGAGGACTTCGCCATCCGGTGACGGCGACCGCCGCAACCGCCCAGGCGGAAGCGGTATGGCATGCCACTGGCACCTGCCAGAAGCAGAAAGGGCCTGGTGGTTGCCAAGAACGGCTCGTCGTGGCAGGCTCCGCAGAGAAGGATGATCTCGACGCCCCCAGGGTCCCGCAGGAGTCGCAGCGCAGCCGCCCCAAGGGCCGCGCGACCGTGGGTTGCCCGCCGATACGGGGCGTGATCGTGTTGACCGTCAAACTTTTTGGTGAGACGCTGAAAGCCCCGCGCACCTTAGCTGTTTGGCATGTGGAACGGCAGCAAGACTTTAGTAAATGTCAAGCATCGCGGGTGCGATTCCCTCACGACCCACACCGCTTCGGTCGGTCACTCAGTGTGGAGGACCATCCATCATGGCAAAGGCGCTTCTCGGTTACGTCGGCGGTTCCGACCCGCGACTCATCGCCGAGATGCGACGGCTCCAGCAGCGCGTACAGGACCTCGAATCCGAGCTCGTACGGATCCAGGCCGAGAACGACGCGCTCGCGGCTGCCGCTTCTCACGACTCGCTTCTCGAGAGCATCGACGTACCCCAGGCGGAGCCTGCGCTCACCTGATCACTGCACTGCACTACGACAGCAGTGGTTGGGCTGCCCGTATCAACCGCTAAGTTGTCAGATTTGCAAGGGACGCCTCTTCGGCGTCCCTTCTTCTTTCCCCCGCGCGCCCTTCCACTTTCTTTAACGTCTGGTGTGCCCTGCACGTTCATGGGTGAAACCGCGGGTTCATGGAGTGAGACCGGCCCGAAAGGTAGAGTCCGGCGGCGTGCACCTCAAGGCCCTGACCCTGCGCGGGTTCAAATCGTTCGCCTCGGCGACCACGCTGCGGTTCGAGCCGGGCATCACCTGTGTCGTGGGCCCCAACGGCTCGGGCAAGTCCAATGTCGTGGACGCCCTGACCTGGGTCATGGGCGAGCAGGGGGCCAAGTCGCTGCGCGGCGGCAAGATGGAGGACGTCATCTTCGCCGGCACCACCGGGCGGCCGCCGCTCGGCCGGGCCGAGGTGTCCCTCACCATCGACAACTCCGACGGGGCGCTGCCCATCGAGTACGCCGAGGTCACCATCACGCGGATCATGTTCCGCAACGGCGGCAGCGAGTACCAGATCAACGGCGACACCTGTCGGCTCCTCGACATCCAGGAGCTGCTGTCCGACTCCGGCATCGGCCGCGAGATGCACGTCATCGTCGGGCAGGGCCAGCTCGACTCCGTCCTGCACGCCGACCCCATGGGCCGCCGCGCGTTCATCGAGGAGGCGGCAGGCGTCCTCAAACACCGCAAGCGCAAGGAGAAGGCGCTGCGGAAACTCGACGCGATGCAGGCGAACCTGGCCCGCGTCCAGGACCTCACGGACGAACTGCGACGGCAGTTGAAGCCGCTCGGGAGGCAAGCCGCGGTGGCGCGCAGGGCGGCGGTGATCCAGGCCGACCTCCGGGACGCCCGCCTGCGGCTCCTCGCCGACGACCTTGTACGCCTGCGCCAGGCGCTCCAGACCGAGATCGCGGACGAGGCCGCCCTGAAGGAACGCAAGGAAGCGGCCGAGACCGAGCTGAAGAAGGCGCTTCAGCGGGAGGCTCTCCTGGAGGACGAGGTGCGCCGGCTCACCCCGCGCCTCCAGCGGGCGCAGCAGACCTGGTACGAGCTGTCGCAGCTCGCCGAGCGGGTGCGCGGCACGGTCTCGCTGGCCGAAGCGCGCGTGAAGAGCGCCACGTCGGTGCCTGCCGAAGAGCGGCGCGGACGTGACCCCGAGGACATGGAACGCGAGGCCGCGCGGATCCGTGAGCAGGAGGCCGAGCTCGAAGCGGCCCTGGAAGCGGCCGAGCACGCCCTGGAGGACACGGTCGCGCACCGGGCCGAGCTGGAGCGCGAGCTCGCCGTCGAGGAGCGGCGCCTCAAGGACGTGGCTCGCGCCATCGCCGACCGCCGTGAAGGCCTCGCCCGTCTCAACGGCCAGGTCAACGCCGCCCGTTCGCGGGCCGCCTCCGCCCAGGCCGAGATCGACCGCCTCGCCGCCGCCCGTGACGAGGCCCAGGAGCGGGCGGTCGCGGCGCAGGAGGAGTACGAGCAGTTGAAGGCCGAGGTCGACGGTCTCGACGCCGGTGACGCGGAACTGACGGAGCGGCACGAGGCGGCCAAGCTGGCGCTCGCCGAGGCCGAGTCCACTCTCACGGCGGCCCGCGAGGCGGCCACCGCGGCCGAGCGCAGGCGCGCCGCGACCCAGGCCCGCCACGAGGCCCTCGCCCTTGGCCTGCGCCGCAAGGACGGCACGGGCGCGTTGTTGGGGGCGACGGACCGACTCACGGGTCTCCTTGGCCCCGCGGCGGAGCTGCTCTCGGTCACTCCGGGTTTCGAGGTCGCCCTCGCCGCCGCCTTCGGCGCGGCGGCCGACGCGATCGCGGTGACGACCCCCGCCTCGGCCGCCGAGGCCATCCGCCTGTTGCGCAAGCAGGACGCGGGGCGGGCGGCGTTGCTGCTGGCGGGGGCGCCGGAGGAGGCAGGGCGCGGGGACGGCTCCGGCCTGCGGACCGAGAACGTAGGCATGCGTGGCGATGGTGATGCGGCAGGATCCGCAAACGTACGCATGCGTGGCGATGGTGATGCGGCAGGATCCGCAAACGTACGCACGCGTGGCGATGGTGATGCGGCAGGGTGGGCCACTGTTGCCGGGGAGCGGCCTGCGGTGCCGACTTCGGGCCATGTGCCGGGAGTCCGGGCCGAGGTGCCGACCGTGGGTCACGACTTCGAGTCCGGGGCCGGTGCGCTCGACTCCACCCGGGCCACGCGCCACGGCACCCCTGGTGAAGCGACCAACGCGAGGGCAGCAGCCTCGCAAGCCCGTCCGGCCGGACCCCCGTACGCAGCCGACCTCGTCCGAGGGCCCGCCGAACTCATGCCCGCCGTACGGCGGCTGCTGCGCGGGATCGTCGTCGTCGACACTCTCGAGGACGCCGAGGATCTCGTCTGCGCGCGGCCGGAGTTGACCGCCGTCACCGCCGAGGGGGACCTCCTCGGGGCGCACTTCGCGCACGGTGGATCCGCCGGGGCGCCGAGTCTGCTCGAGGTACAGGCGTCGGTCGACGAGGCGGCGGCCGAGCTCGAAGAACTCGCCGTACGTTGCGAGGAGTTGACCGAGGCTCACCACCTGGCCACCGAACTCCGCAAGGAACGGGCCGCGCTCGTCGAGGAGGCGGGGGAGCGACGGCGGGCCGCCGAGCGGGAGAAGTCGGGCGTGGCACAGCAGCTGGGGCGGCTGGCCGGGCAGGCGCGCGGCGCTGCCGGGGAGGCCGAACGGAGCACCGCTGCCGCGGCGCGGGCGCAGCAGGCGCTCGATCGGGCCGTGGAGGAGGCGGAGGAGCTGGCGGAGCAGCTCGCCGTCGCCGAGGAGATGCCCGTGGATGAGGAGCCCGACACCGCCGTACGGGATCGGCTCGCCGCCGACGGGGCCAACGCGAGGCAGACCGAGATGGAGGCCCGGCTCCAGGTGCGTACGCACGAGGAGCGGGTGAAGGGGCTCGCCGGGCGGGCCGAGGGACTCGACCGGGCCGCGCGGGCGGAGCGTGAGGCACGTGCGCGTGCCGAGCAGCGCCGCGCCCGGCTGCGGCACGAGGCGGCGGTCGCCGAGGCCGTCGCCTCCGGCGCACGGCAGCTGCTCGCGCACGTCGAGGTCTCGCTGACCCGGGCCGAGGAGGAGCGGGGCGCCGCCGAGAACGCCAAGACGTACAAGGAGCAGGCGCTCGGCGCCGCTCGGGGCGAAGGCCGCGACCTCAAGGCCGAGCTCGACAAACTCACGGATTCGGTGCACCGCGGCGAGGTACTCGGTGCCGAGAAGCGGCTGCGCATAGAGCAGCTGGAGTCGAAGGCGCTGGAGGAGCTCGGCGTCGAGCCGGAGGGGCTGGTCGCGGATTACGGTCCGGCCCAGCTCGTGCCGCCCTCGCTCCCCGCCGAGGGCGAGGAACTGCCCGAGGACCCGGAACACCCGCGCAACCAGCCCCGGCCGTTCCACCGCGCCGAGCAGGAGCGGCGGCTCAAGTCGGCCGAACGGGCATATCAGCAGCTGGGGAAGGTCAACCCGCTCGCGCTGGAGGAGTTCGCCGCGTTGGAGGAGCGCCATAAGTTCCTCAGTGAGCAGTTGGAGGACCTCAAGAAGACCCGGGCCGATCTGCTGCAGGTGGTGAAGGAGGTCGACGAGCGCGTCGAGCAGGTCTTCACCGAGGCCTATCGGGATACGGCCCGGGAGTTCGAGGGCGTCTTCAGCCGGCTGTTCCCGGGAGGCGACGGGCGGCTGATTCTGACCGATCCCGACAACATGCTCACCACAGGTGTGGATGTCGAGGCCAGGCCCCCCGGGAAGAAGGTCAAGCGCCTGTCCCTGCTGTCCGGCGGCGAGCGGTCGCTGACCGCCGTCGCGCTGCTCGTGTCGATCTTCAAGGCGCGGCCCAGCCCCTTCTATGTGATGGACGAGGTCGAGGCGGCGCTCGACGACACCAACCTGCAGCGGCTGATCCGGATCATGCAGGAGCTGCAGGAGGCCTCGCAGCTGATCGTCATCACGCATCAGAAGCGCACGATGGAGGTCGCCGACGCGCTGTACGGCGTCTCCATGCAGGGCGACGGTGTGTCGAAGGTCATCAGCCAGCGGCTGCGCTAGGCCCACCAGATACATGTAGCCCACACCGGGCTGACCTGGGCTTCCCGTTGTGTTCAAGTCTTGAACGCGCTCATCACTCTTCTGTCGTAAAAATTCACAGCTGGCGAACTGTTGACTTCGAAACTTGAAGGCATAGTCTCTGCAACGTTGCTTTTACCTTCAGGTGGTGGGCGGCGTGAAGTTGTGCGCCACTGGTACCACTACCGAAGGGCTTGCCCCCACACCCCCGGCAGCGAGGCCGGTGGCCCGAGGAGTTACACGTGACCAGCACTGCGCAGGCACCTCAGTCCGGAGCCCGGGAAGCTCATCCCGAGCATCTCAGCCATGTCATCTTCATCGCGGCGGCGGCCGCGATGGGCGGCTTCCTCTTCGGCTACGACAGTGCCGTGATCAACGGCGCCGTCGAAGCCATCCGAAGCCGCTACGACATCGGCTCCGCGGCGCTGGCCCAGGTCATCGCCATTGCGCTGATCGGCTGCGCCATCGGCGCGGCGACCGCGGGTCGCATAGCCGACCGCATCGGCCGCATCCGCTGCATGCAGATCTCCGCCGTCCTCTTCACGGTCAGCGCCATCGGTTCGGCGCTTCCCTTCTCCCTGTACGACCTCGCCTTCTGGCGTGTCATCGGCGGTTTCGCCATCGGTATGGCCTCCGTGATCGGCCCCGCCTACATCGCCGAGGTCGCCCCGGCGGCGTACCGCGGTCGTCTCGGCTCCTTCCAGCAGGCCGCGATCGTCATCGGCATCGCCATCTCGCAGCTGGTCAACTGGGGCATCCTGAACGCCGCCGGCGGCGACCAGCGTGGTGAGGTCCTGGGCCTCGAGGCCTGGCAGGTCATGCTCGGCGTCATGGTCGTCCCGGCCGTCCTCTACGGTCTGCTCTCCTTCGCGATCCCCGAGTCGCCGCGCTTCCTGATCTCCGTCGGCCGCGACGCCCGCGCCCGTGAGGTGCTCAAGGAGGTCGAGGGCGACAAGGTCGACCTGGACGCCCGCGTCCTCGAGATCGAGCACGCCATGAAGAGCGAGCACAAGTCGACCTTCAAGGACCTGCTCGGCGGCAGCTTCTTCTTCAAGCCGATCGTCTGGATCGGTATCGGCCTCTCGGTCTTCCAGCAGTTCGTCGGCATCAACGTCGCGTTCTACTACTCCTCGACGCTGTGGCAGTCGGTCGGTGTCGACCCGACGGACTCGTTCCTCTACTCGTTCACGACGTCGATCATCAACATCGTCGGCACCGTGATCGCCATGATCTTCGTCGACCGGATCGGCCGTAAGCCGCTCGCCCTCATCGGTTCCGTGGGTATGGTCATCGGCCTCGGACTCGAGGCCTGGGCCTTCTCCTTCGACCTGGTGGACGGCAAGCTGCCGGCGACCCAGGGCTGGGTCGCACTGATCGCCGCCCACGTCTTCGTCCTCTTCTTCGCCCTCTCGTGGGGTGTCGTGGTCTGGGTCTTCCTCGGCGAGATGTTCCCGAACAAGATCCGTGCCGCCGCGCTGGGCGTCGCCGCCGCCGCGCAGTGGATCGCCAACTGGGCCATCACCGCGAGCTTCCCGTCGCTGGCCGAGTGGAACCTCTCCGCGACCTACGTGATCTACACGATCTTCGCCGCGCTCTCCATCCCCTTCGTGCTCAAGTATGTGAAGGAGACGAAGGGCAAGGCCCTGGAGGAGATGGGCTGACGCTCGTAACCCCCTGTGGACTCGGGGAGAAGGGCCAACCCCCCGCTGCCCCTCTCCCCGTACTCGTAAGAGACGTACTGCCCCGGCTCAGCCTCCGAGATCCTCGAGGTCCTTGAGCCGGGGCAGTACGTTTTCGCAGAACAGACGCAGACTGCGCCAGCCCTCGTCGACGGGCATCCCGCCGGACAGCGGATGCAGCACATAGGTGGCGAGGCCCTGTGCCACGCACGCCTCGGGCGTGAGGATGCGGTACACGCCCTCGGCACGCAGCTCGTCGACCGTCGTGGCCGCCGACTTCACCGCCGAGCGGATGTCGCCGGACTGCCAGGAGGCATATGTCCGTGCCTCGTGCAGGAAGTGGGTGCCGTACTCGGCCCAGGCCCGGTCCGGGTCCTCGGCGATGTGCAGCAGCGGAGTCTCGGCGGCGGGCATCATGGTCCAGCCCTCGGTGCCGTACTCGATGAGCCGCTCCTTGTAGTACGCCTCCAGCTCAGGGAGGTGCGCGCTGGGGAAGAACGGCAGCCCGAGACGGGCGGCGCGACGGGCCGCGGCCCGGGACGAACCGCCGACCAGCAGCAGGGGGTGCGGGTCGGAGAAGGGGCGCGGGGTGACCCGTACCGTACGGCCCCGGTAGCTGAAGTCCTCGCCGGTCCACGCCTTCAGCACCGTCTCCAGGAGCTCGTCCTGCAGTGTGCCGCGGCGCTTCCAGTCGACGTCGAAGAGGGCGTACTCCTCGGGCCGGTAGCCGATCCCCGCGACGGTGACGAGCCTTCCGCCGCTCAGCAGATCGAGTACGGCGATGTCCTCGGCGAGGCGCAGTGGATCGTGCAGCGGGCCGATGACCGCCGAGACGGTGACCGCGAGGTGCCGGGTGGCGCCGAACACCGCGCCCGCGAAGGCGAACGGCGAGGGCAGCCAGTTGTTGGCGACGCCATGGTGCTCCTCGGTCTGCACCGTGGTGACGCCGCGGTCGTCGGCGTAGGCGGCCATCTCGACCGCCGCCTTGTAGCGGGCACTCAGCGAGGCCGGTGTGGCGTCGGGGTCGACGAGGTTGAAGCGCACGACCGATACGGGCATGGGGAGCCCCCCTTCGTGTGTGGAGGGGGGACGCTAGCTGACGGTGCGTCAGACGGCTAGGGATGCGGGCTCTTCGGCGGCCTGCGGGGTCCCTGCGACCGCCGGCTTCGGCAGGACGACGTACAGCAGGAAGGAGACCGCGACGGTGGCCACCCAGCCGAGGCCGTACTCGCCGACGGGGTTGTTCGCGGCCAGGGGGCCCGTGAACCAGTCGGATGTCGTGAACAGCGCTCCGGAGCCGAGGCCGACCGCCCAGGCGGCGACCGCTGCCGGACTGAAGCCGCCCCGGTACCAGTAGGCGCTGGTCCGCGTCGTGTCGAGCAGGGCGCCGGCGTCGTACGCCTTGCGGCGCAGCATGTCGGCGCCGAAGACGCCGACCCACGCCGAGAAGGCGACCGCGAGCAGCGACAGGAACGCGATGAACGACCCCATGAAGGAGGGCGCGAACAGCATCAGGACGCCGCCGAGGACCAGCGAGATCACGGCGTTGACCGAGACCGCCCAGTGCCGCGGCACCTTGAGGCCGAGGGTCTGTGCGGTGAAGCCCGCCGAGTACATCGACATCGCGTTGATCAGCAGCATGCCGACCAGGGCGATGAGCAGATACGGCACCGCCATCCACATCGGCAGGATCGCGCCGACGAACGAGACCGGGTCGGCCGCCGAGGCCAGGCCCGGCGTGTCGAACGCCATGACCGCGCCCATCAGGACCATGGGGAGTACGACGATGGCGGCGCCGCCGACGCAGTTGCGCACGATCGCCCAGGACGGGGCCGTACGCGGCAGATAGCGCGTGAAGTCGGGGGAGGAGGGAGCCCAGCTGATGCCGCCCGCGGCGATCAGCCCGACCCCCGTGATCATCAGGGGCGTCGGGCCCGCCGGCCGCCCGAAGACCTCGCCCCAGTCCGTGTTCACGATCAGACGGCCCAGGACGAGCACGGAGAAGCCGCCGAAGAGATACGTCGCCCACTTGTTGCACTTCCGCACGGCGCGGATGCCGAGGCCCGAGATCGCGAACGTCGCGACCACGAAGAGCAGCAGCGTCACCACGATCAGGAACGTGTTGCGCTGCACGCCGAACACGATGTCCAGGACGGTCAGCAGGGCGTAGGCGCCGGTCACCGCGTTGATCGTCTCCCAGCCCCAGCGGGCGATCCAGATCAGCGAGCCGGGCAGCAGATTGCCGCGCTGCCCGAAGACCGCCCGGGACAGGGCCATGCCGGGCGCGCCGCCCCGCCTGCCCGCGATGCCGATCAGCCCGACCAGGCCGAACGCCGCGATCGGCGCCGCGACGCCGACCACGCAGGCCTGCCAGATGTTGAGCCTGTACGAGACGGCCAGGGTCGCACCCATGGTCAGCAGCAGGACGGTGATGTTCGCGGCGACCCAGGTGGGGAAGAGGTCGCGGGTTTTGGCAGTGCGCTCGGGGAGCGGGACGGGCTCAATTCCGTGCGTTTCGAGCGTGCCATCGCGGGGTCCGGCGGTGCTCATGAATGATCAGTTTACTTTAATCCCATTAAGTCCTCTCAATGGCTTATGTTCCCCCCAGGGGAACGCGGGCTGGGTTTCCCCTCCAAGGAACGGGCATGGCCGATACTGGGTGGGTTATGGAAATCATCCTTGCTGTAGTCATCGCCGTGCTCGTGCTCGGCGCGCTCGGCGGGCTCGTCATCGGCAGTCGCCGCAAGAAGCCACTGCCCCCGGCGCCCCCCAAGACGCCCGACATCACCGCCCCTCCGGCCGAACCGCACCTCGGAGACGAGGCCGAGACCCCGCGCGAGGAACCGCGCCGGACGATAGAGGAGGTGGATCTCCCGGACGGCTCGGCGGCGGCGCCGGTCGCCGTCGAGGAGCCGACGCCCGTCGTCGAGGTTCCCCCGATCGAGATCCCCGAGCCGACCGCGGGGCGCCTGATCCGCCTGCGCGCCCGGCTCTCCCGCTCGCAGAACGCGCTCGGCAAGGGGCTGCTCACGCTGCTCTCGCGCGAGCACCTCGACGAGGACACCTGGGAGGAGATCGAGGACACGCTGCTCACCGCCGACGTCGGCGTGCAGCCCACCCAGGATCTGGTCGAGCGGCTGCGTGAGCGTGTGAAGGTGCTCGGCACCCGCACGCCCGACCAACTGCGCACCCTGCTGCGCGAGGAGCTGCTGCAGATCCTCGTCCCCGAGTTCGACCGCTCCGTCAAGACCGACTCGCCCCTCGACACCCCGGGCATCGTGATGGTCGTCGGTGTCAACGGCACCGGTAAGACCACCACCACCGGCAAGCTCGCCCGCGTGCTCGTCGCCGACGGCAAGAACGTGGTGCTCGGCGCCGCCGACACCTTCCGTGCCGCCGCCGCCGACCAGCTGCAGACCTGGGGCGAGCGCGTCGGCGCCCGCACCGTGCGCGGACCGGAGGGCGGCGACCCTGCCTCGATCGCCTTCGACGCGGTCAAGGAGGGCATCGAGGAGGGCGTGGACGTCGTCCTCATCGACACCGCCGGACGCCTGCACACCAAGACCGGCCTCATGGACGAGCTCGGCAAGGTCAAGCGGGTCGTCGAGAAGCACGCCCCGCTCGATGAGGTGCTGCTCGTCCTCGACGCCACGACCGGCCAGAACGGTCTCGTTCAGGCACGCGTCTTCGCCGAGGTCGTCGACATCACCGGCATCGTGCTGACCAAGCTCGACGGCACGGCGAAGGGCGGCATCGTGATCGCGGTGCAGCGCGAGCTGGGCGTGCCGGTCAAGCTGGTGGGTCTGGGCGAGGGTGCCGACGATCTGGCGCCGTTCGAGCCGGAGGCGTTCGTTGACGCCCTTATCGGAGAGTGACCACCCGCCCATAGGCGTAGGTGGTCGAAGAAGTGCCCGCCCCCGAGGTGCAGTGGGAGGCGGGCGCTTTGCTGTGTACGCCGTTGCCGCTACGCCCTCGACCGGTGCGCCACGTACGCCAGCGTGCCGAGGAGGAGGCGGGCCTGTGGCGGCCTGGTCGCCGAGTCCAGCGCGGGGGAGCGGAGCCAGCGGACGGGGCCGAGGCCGGCTCGGTCGGAGGGCGGGGCCGTGAGATACGTACCGGCGCCGAGGCCGTGCAGGTCGAGGGACGCGTCGTCCCAGCCCATCCGGTAGAGCAGCTCGGGGAGCTCGGCCGCCGCGCCGGGGGCGACGAAGAAATGGGCGCGGCCGTCCTGGGCGGCCGTGACCGGTCCGAGGGGCAGACCCATCCGCTCCAGGCGGGCGAGCGCGCGCCGCCCCGCGGGCTCGGCGACCTCGAGCACGTCGAAGGCGCGGCCGACCGGCAGCATCACCGCGGCGCCGGGAAACTCGGCCCAGGCTTCGGACACCTCGTCGAGTGTGGCGCCCGCCGGGATCACCGGCGCGAAGTCCAGCGGATGCGCCCCGGGGGAGGGGCAGTCGGCCTTGCCGCACGAGCACGCGCCTGCCGCGGCCCGGGTGCCGGGAACCACGTCCCAGCCCCACAGCCCGGTGAACTCGGCCACGGCGGTGCACTCCGACGAGCGGCCGCGGCGACGGGAGCCCGGCCGGATTTCGCGAATCCCCCGACTGCTGCCGATCGTGAAGCCCATGCCCCCTCCAACGGGTTCAGAGAGCCGGTGGTTACGCCCCGGACGCGGAACGTGACTCAGTGTGTTCCTGCCCCCGGAAGTGGCGCGGTCCTTACGGCGCTCGGAAGCACTCCGGGTAGTGCGCTCGGCTGTGCGCGCCCTCGAATGCATCGCTCCGCCCGCTCCGGCCGTTCTGTGTCAAGTGAATCGCGTACAGGCGATCCGGAGTTCATTCGAAGGGGTGGCGAATGGTGGCGTTTCCGGGATCGCCATGGCTGGACGGGTGATCGTAGGATTACTTTGAGTACACGAGGCCCTGGGGACGTATGCACTCGTGGGTATGCCGGAGGCAACTCGGCTTCCCGGTTCGAAGGGTGAGAACTGCCGGACGGGCGGCCGTATTTACCGGCATTCTGATAGGGCTTGGCGCACGCAGCGTACAAGTGGTCTCAGGGATGGGGGCGTTCCAGTGGGCGGCAACGGCGGAAGTGGTGTGAACGCTGACAAGCGCCCGAATGAGCTGTTGGGCTCGTGGTTCGTGCGCAGTGGCTGGTCGAAGGGCGAGCTGGCGCGTCAAGTGAACCGCAGGGCCCGCCAGTTGGGGGCCAATCACATCTCCACGGACACGTCTCGTGTGCGTCGCTGGCTGGACGGCGAGAATCCGCGCGAGCCGATCCCGCGGATCCTGTCCGAGCTGTTCTCCGAGCGGTTCGGCTGTGTCGTCGCCGTCGAGGACCTCGGCCTGCGTGCCGCCCACCGGTCACCGTCCGTGTCGGGTGTCGACCTGCCCTGGACCGGCCCCCAGACCGTGGCCCTGATCAGCGAGTACTCGCGCAGCGACCTGATGCTGGCGAGGCGCGGGTTCCTGGGGAGCTCGCTCGCCCTGTCCGCCGGCCCGGCCCTCATCGAGCCGATGCAGCGCTGGCTGGTGCCCTCGCCCACACCGCCCGAGGAGGAGCCCGAGTCGCCGGCCGCCGCACGCCGCGCGGGCCGCCTCTCCAAGCCCGAGATGGACCTTCTGGAGTCCACCACGGTGATGTTCCGGCAGTGGGACGCCCAGTGCGGCGGCGGTCTGCGCCGCAAGGCGGTCGTCGGCCAGCTGCATGAGGTGACCGACCTGCTCCAGGAGCCCCAGCCCGCGGCGACCAGCAGGCGTCTGTTCAAGGTCGCCGCCGAGCTGGCCGAGCTGGCGGGCTGGATGAGCTACGACGTGGGGCTCCAGCCGACCGCGCAGAAGTACTTCGTGCTCGCCCTGCACGCGGCCAAGGAAGCGGGCGACAAGCCGCTGGGCTCGTACGTCCTCTCCAGCATGAGCCGCCAGATGATCCACCTCGGCCGGCCCGACGACGCGCTCGAACTCATCCACCTCGCGCAGTACGGAAGCCGTGACTGCGCGAGCCCGCGCACCCAGTCCATGCTGTATGCGATGGAGGCCCGCGCCTACGCCAACATGGGCCAGCCCGGAAAGTGCAAGCGGGCCGTCCGGATGGCCGAGGACAGCTTCGAGGACGTCCATGAGTGGGACGACCCGGACCCCGACTGGATCCGCTTCTTCTCACCGGCCGAGCTGCATGCCGAGAACTCGCACTCCTACCGCGACCTCGCCTATGTCGCGGGCCGCAGCCCCACCTACGCCTCCCTCGCCGAGCCCTTGATGCAGCGGGCCGTCAACCTCTTCGCCAAGGACAACGAACACCAGCGTTCGTACGCACTCAACCTCATCGGCATGGCCACCGTGTACCTGCTGCAACGCGAGCCGGAGCAGAGCGTGGTGTTGGCCAAGGAGGCGATGGCGATCGCCAAGAAGGTGCGCTCCGAGCGCGTGAACACTCGTATCCGAAAGACGGTCGACACGGCCGTCCGTGACTTCGGTGACCTGGCGGAGGTCGTGGACCTCACCGCCCAGCTCGCCGTCGAGCTGCCCGAGACCGCAGAAGCGGTCTGAACCGGGGCCGTGAAAGCGGCCAGGTCCCCGTACCTGGGCCGTGGAAGCGGCCAGGTGCCCGTAACCGGGCCGTGAAAGCGGCCAGGCCCCACCCGGGCCGTGAGAGCGGCCCGGTCCCCGTACCCCGGCCACGGCCGGTCGTCCCGAACTGCCCGACTCGGCTCCCCCCATGCCAGGTCATCGGACGACCGGTCGTGGCCGGCTGCCCCCTCTGTGCCTGAACCGGCGCCGCTTTCGCGGACCTGGCTGGTCGCTGTAGGGGTTCCTCAAGTGGTGGTTGCGGTGGTCCTCGTCGAAGATTGCGTCACGATAACGATCGGCTCGGCCGCTATCCGGCAGTTCATGGATGCGTAACACGCAGGGCGCCTTCGTCACGGCGGCGAAACATCGAGGGGTGTCGACCGAAACCGCGCTGCGCCAATCTCATGGCGCATAACCGGCCCACCCCTCATGACCGCTTCAGGCTTCGCCCGCACGGGGCCGTACCAACGACGAGGAGACGCCGATGGCACCAGCCATCACGCTAGCCGCAGAGGCTCCTACGCTCTCTGCCGCCAACACCGGGTTCATGCTCATCTGTTCAGCCCTCGTGCTGATCATGACGCCCGGCCTGGCCTTCTTCTATGGAGGCATGGTCCGTGTCAAGAGCACCCTGAACATGCTGATGATGAGCTTCATCAGCATCGGGATCGTCACGATCCTGTGGGTGCTGTATGGCTTCTCGCTCGCCTTCGGCACCGACAAGGGTTCCCTCATCGGCTGGACCTCCGACTTCGTCGGGTTCAGCGGCATCGGCAGCGGGGATCTCTGGGACGGTTACACCATCCCGATCTATGTCTTCGCCGTCTTCCAGCTGATGTTCGCGATCATCACGCCCGCCCTGATAAGCGGTGCGCTCGCGGACCGCGTGAAGTTCACCGCCTGGTGCCTTTTCGTCGCCCTGTGGGCCACGATCGTGTACTTCCCGGTCGCGCACTGGGTGTGGGGCACCGGCGGCTGGGCGTTCGACCTCGGCGTGATCGACTTCGCGGGTGGTACGGCGGTCCACATCAACGCCGGTGCCGCGGCGCTCGGCGTGATCCTCGTCATCGGTAAGCGCGTCGGCTTCAAGAAGGACCCGATGCGCCCGCACAGCCTTCCGCTGGTCATGCTCGGCGCCGGTCTGCTGTGGTTCGGCTGGTTCGGATTCAACGCCGGCTCGTGGCTCGGCAACGACGACGGTGTCGGCGCGCTGATGTTCCTCAACACGCAGATCGCCACCGCCGCTGCGATGCTCGCCTGGCTCGCCTACGAGAAGATCCGGCACGGCGCGTTCACCACGCTGGGTGCCGCCTCCGGTGCGGTCGCGGGTCTGGTCGCGATCACCCCGTCCGGTGGTGCGGTCTCCCCGCTGGGCGCGATCGCCGTCGGTGCCATCGCCGGTGTGCTCTGCGCCATGGCCGTCGGTCTCAAGTACAAGTTCGGCTACGACGACTCCCTGGACGTCGTCGGTGTCCACCTCGTCGGCGGTGTCGTCGGTTCCCTGCTGGTCGGCTTCTTCGCCAGCGGCAAGGGCCAGTCCACCGTGGAGGGCCTCTTCTACGGCGGCGGCATGACCCAGTTCTGGAAGCAGTGCGCCGGTGTCTTCGCGGTCCTGGGTTACTCCCTGGTCGCCTCCGCGATCCTCGCCTTCCTGATCGACAAGACGATCGGTATGCGCGTCACCGAGGATGAAGAGGTGGCGGGCATCGACCAGGCCGAGCACGCCGAGACCGCATACGACTTCAGCGGCACCGGCGGCGGCGCGGGCTTTACCTCCTCGCCGACCCCCGCTGAGGGCATTGCCAAGAAGGTGGACGCATGAAGCTCATCACCGCCGTCGTGAAGCCGCATCGGCTCGACGAGATCAAGGAGGCCCTGCAGGCCTTCGGGGTGCACGGTCTGACGGTCACGGAGGCCAGCGGCTACGGTCGGCAGCGGGGACACACCGAGGTCTACCGTGGTGCCGAGTACACGGTCGACCTGGTCCCCAAGATCCGCATCGAGGTGCTGGCCGAGGACGACGACGCCGAAGGCTTGATCGACGTCATCGTCAAGGCGGCCCGCACCGGCAAGATCGGTGACGGCAAGGTGTGGTCCATCCCGGTCGAGACGGCCGTCCGGGTCCGGACCGGCGAGCGCGGCCCGGACGCGCTCTAAACAGAAGAAAAGAACAGGAGTCGCTGGGTGACGAGTACGGAGATGCGTACGGAAGCAGAGGACTCGGGACCCAGCGGCTACGCGGCGGCCCGGCTGCGCCTCCTCCAGAGGGAGGCGCAGTCCGGGCCGCCGCGCCGTGCTGCCCTCGCCGAACTGACGGACGACTGGCTGACCGGCCTCTTCACCGCCGGCTCGGACGGTCTGCGCGGAGCGTCGCTCGTCGCCGTCGGCGGCTACGGCCGCGGTGAACTCTCCCCACGCAGCGATCTGGACCTGCTGCTCCTGCACGACGGCAGCGACTCCGGCGCGGTCGCCGCCCTCGCCGACCGCATCTGGTACCCCGTCTGGGACCTCGGCCTCGCCCTCGACCACTCCGTCCGTACACCGGCCGAGGCCCGCAAGACTGCGGGTGAGGACCTCAAGGTGCAGTTGGGACTGCTGGACGCCCGCCATATCGCGGGTGACCTCGGTCTCACCGCCGGATTGCGCACAGCCGTCCTCGCCGACTGGCGCAACCAGGCGCCGAAACGTCTCCCCGAACTCCAGGAACTGTGCGCCGAGCGGGCCGAGCGGCAGGGCGAGCTGCAGTACCTGCTGGAACCGGACCTGAAGGAGGCCCGGGGCGGCCTCCGCGACGCCACCGCCCTGCGCGCCGTCGCCGCCTCCTGGCTCGCGGACGCGCCCCGCGAAGGCCTCTCCGACGCACGCCGCAGACTCCTCGACGTCCGCGACGCGCTGCATCTGACCACCGGACGCGCCACCGACCGCCTCGCCCTCCAGGAACAGGACCAGGTCGCCGCGGAACTCGGCCTGCTGGACGCCGACACGCTGCTGCGCCAGGTCTACGAGGCCGCCCGCGTCGTCTCGTACGCCAGTGACGTCACCTGGCGCGAGGTGGCGCGCGTGCTGCGCTCGCGCACCGTGCGTCCGCGTCTGCGGGCCATGCTGGGCGGCGCCAAGCCCGCCGCAGAGCGCTCACCGCTCGCCGAGGGCGTTGTCGAGATGGATGGCGAGGTGGTGCTCGCGCGCGCCGCGCGCCCCGAGCGCGACCCGGTGCTCCCCTTGCGCGCGGCGGCCGCCGCCGCACAGGCCGGGCTCCCGCTGTCCTTGCACGCCGTACGGCGCATGGCCGCCACCGCGCGCCCGCTCCCCGCACCCTGGCCCGCCGAGGCCCGGGAACAACTCGTCACCCTGCTGGGCTCGGGCCGCCCGACCATCGAGGTCTGGGAGGCGCTGGAGGCCGAGGGCCTGATCACCCGGCTCCTGCCCGACTGGGAGCGGGTGCGCTGTCGGCCGCAGCGCAACGCCGTGCACATCTGGACCGTCGACCGGCACCTCATCGAGACGGCCGTGCGCGCCTCCGAACTGACCCGCCGGGTGGGCCGGCCCGACCTCCTCCTCGTCGCCTCGCTGCTGCACGACATCGGCAAGGGCTGGCCCGGCGACCACTCCGTCGCGGGCGAGATCATCGCCAGGGACGTGGCCGCCCGGATCGGCTTCGACCGCACCGACGTGGCCGTCCTCGCCACCCTCGTACGCCACCATCTGCTGCTCATCGACACCGCCACCCGGCGCGACCTGGAGGACCCGGCCACGGTTCGCTCGGTCGCCGAGGCGGTCGGCTCGCAGAGCACCCTCGAACTGCTGCACGCGCTCACCGAGGCGGACGCGCTGGCCACCGGGCCCGCCGCCTGGTCCTCCTGGCGCGGCTCCCTGGTCGCCGACCTGGTCAAGCGGGTCGCGGCCGTGCTCGCCGGGGACGACCCCGAGGAGCCGGAGGCCGCGGCACCCACGGCCGAGCAGGAACGGCTCGCGATCGAGGCGTTCCGTACGGGCGGGCCGGTGCTCGCGCTGCGCGCGCAGACCGAGCCGCCGACCGAGGAGAGCTCCGGCGATCCGGAGCCGCTGGGCGTGGAACTGCTCATCGCCGTACCCGACCAGCCCGGGGTGCTTCCCGCGGTGGCGGGCGTCCTCGCCATGCACCGGCTGACCGTGCGCACCGCCGAGCTGCGCGCCCTCGACCTGCCCGACGGCGTCGAGGGCTCGGTGCTGCTGCTCAACTGGCGGGTCGCCGCCGAGTACGGCTCCCTGCCGCAGGCGGCCCGGCTGCGCGCCGATCTCGTACGCGCCCTGGACGGCTCGCTCGACATCGCGGGCCGTCTCGCCGAGCGGGACGCCGCCTATCCCCGGCGCCGGGGCACGATCGGGCCGCCGGCCCGTGTGACGGTCGCCCCGGCGGCATCGCGTCACGCCACGGTCATCGAGGTCCGCGCCCATGACGCCCCCGGCCTGCTGCACCGCATCGGGCGGGCTTTCGAGGAGGCGAACGTACGGGTGCGGAGCATGCATGTGTCGACGCTGGGCGCCAATGCGGTCGACGCCTTTTACGTCACGTCTCCGAAAGGCCAGCCCTTGCCAGGCCCGGAGGCAGCTGGGCTCGCACGGTCGCTCGAGGAATGCCTGCGCTGAGTGTGCGCCTGCTCCCCACGCACGTGGGGATTCCGGCCCCTGCCCCGCAGTTCTGTCGGGCAGGGGCCGACTTGTTGCATTGGCCGGATACCCTGGGGAGCGACATCAGACTGCCCCCAACCTTTGAGGACCGACGAGCGCCGTGTTCGATACCCTCTCCGACCGCCTCAGCGCGACTTTCAAGAATCTCCGCGGTAAAGGCCGGCTCTCCGAGGCGGACATCGACACCACCGCACGCGAGATCCGTATCGCGCTTCTCGAAGCCGACGTGGCCCTGCCGGTCGTGCGGACCTTCATCAAGAACGTCAAGGAGCGTGCCCTCGGCGTCGAGGTCTCCAAGGCGCTGAATCCTGCCCAGCAGATCGTCAAGATCGTCAACGATGAGTTGGTCACGATCTTGGGCGGCGAGACCCGCCGCCTGCGGTTCGCCAAGAACCCGCCCACCGTGATCATGCTCGCGGGTCTGCAGGGTGCCGGTAAGACCACACTCGCCGGAAAGCTCGGCAAGTGGCTCAAGGACCAGGGCCACTCCCCGCTCCTGGTGGCCGCCGACCTCCAGCGCCCGAACGCCGTGAACCAGCTCAGCGTCGTCGCCGAGCGCGCGGGCGTCGCCGTCTACGCGCCCGAGCCGGGCAACGGCGTCGGTGACCCGGTCAAGGTCGCCAAGGACTCCATGGAGTTCGCGAAGACGAAGGTCCACGACATCGTCATCGTGGACACCGCGGGCCGGCTCGGCATCGACCAGGAGCTGATGCAGCAGGCCGCGGACATCCGCGACGCGGTCAGCCCCGACGAGATCCTCTTCGTCGTCGACGCGATGATCGGTCAGGACGCGGTCAACACCGCCGAGGCCTTCCGTGACGGCGTCGGCTTCGACGGCGTCGTCCTGTCGAAGCTCGACGGCGACGCGCGCGGTGGTGCCGCGCTCTCCATCGCCTCGGTCACCGGCAAGCCGATCATGTTCGCGTCGAACGGCGAGAAGCTCGACGACTTCGACGCCTTCCACCCGGACCGGATGGCCTCCCGCATCCTCGACATGGGTGACCTGCTCACCCTGATCGAGCAGGCGGAGAAGACGTTCAGCCAAGAAGAGGCCGAGAAGATGGCCTCCAAGCTGGCGTCCAAGAAGGGCCAGGACTTCACCCTGGACGACTTCCTGGCCCAGATGGAGCAGGTCCGGAAGATGGGCAGCATCAGCAAGCTGCTCGGCATGCTCCCGGGCATGGGCCAGATCAAGGACCAGATCAACAACCTCGACGAGCGCGACGTCGACCGCACCGCCGCCATCATCAAGTCGATGACCCCGGGCGAGCGCCAGGAGCCGACGATCATCAACGGTTCGCGCCGTGCCCGTATCGCCAAGGGCTCCGGCGTCGATGTCAGTGCGGTCAAGGGCCTGGTCGAGCGCTTCTTCGAGGCCCGCAAGATGATGTCCCGCATGGCCCAGGGCGGCGGCATGCCGGGGATGCCCGGGATGCCGGGCATGGGCGGCGGCCCCGGCCGCGCCAAGAAGAAGCAGAAGCAGGCCAAGGGCAAGCAGCGCTCCGGCAACCCGATGAAGCGCAAGCAGCAGGAGGACGAGGCCGCCGCGCGCCGCGAGGCCGGGGCCCAGGGCGGCAACGCCTTCGGTCTGCCGCAGCAGGGCGGCCAGGACTTCGAGCTGCCGGACGAGTTCAAGAAGTTCATGGGCTGACGGTTTTTTTGCTGGTACGCGCCTGGGGGCGCCCCTCGTCGGAGGGGCGCCCCCAGGCGCGTACCCGTGCCGTGCCCGGCGTCCGAGGGTGCCGGTGTCCGCTGTATGTCGTAACGTCCGAATATGAGCAACCCCCGTGTGCCGCCGCGCAAGGCCCCTGACCAGCCGTGGCATACCGAGGGCACGCCGCCCGAGTCGCCCTCCGGCAGGTGGAAGATGCCGGGCGGCTGGATCGGGCTGGTCATCGCCGCTCTTGTCGTGTTCCTGGCCGCCATCCTGGCGCTGTCCTTCTTCAACGAGGGCGACGAGCCGACGATCTCGTATACGGAATTCAGCAAGCAGGTCGACGACGGCAACGTCACCAAGATCTACTCCAAGGGCGACGCGATCCAGGGCCAGCTCAAGAACGCCCAGGACAACCCGGAGGGCGACGGGACGTACACCAAGTTCAAGACCCAGCGCCCGTCCTTCGCGGACGACCAGCTCTGGCAGAACCTGGAGCAGCGCAACGTCACGGTGACCGCCTCGCCGGTGGTGCAGCAGCGCAGTTTCCTGTCCAACCTGCTGCTTTCCCTGGCCCCGATGGTGCTCCTGGTGGTGTTGTGGATCTTCTTCGCCCGGCGGATGCGGACGGGCGGCATGGGTGGCGCGGGTGGCATGCTCGGCCGCAAGGCACCCCCGAAGCCGATCGAACTGGAGCCCGGCGCCCCCCGCACGACCTTCGCGGACGTGGCCGGAATCGACGAGGTCGCGGGTGAACTGAACGACGTCGTGGACTTCCTGAAGAACCCCGACGTCTACCGCAGGATGGGCGCGAAGATGCCGCGAGGCGTGCTTCTCGCGGGCCCGCCCGGCACGGGAAAGACCCTGCTCGCGCGGGCGGTCGCGGGAGAGGCGGGAGTCCCGTTCTTCTCGGCCTCGGCCTCGGAGTTCATCGAGATGATCGTGGGCGTGGGCGCCTCGCGCGTGCGTGAACTGTTCGCCGAGGCCCGCAAAGTGGCCCCCTCCATCATCTTCATCGACGAGATCGACACCATCGGCCGGGCCCGCGGCGGCGGTTCCGCGATGGGCGGTCACGACGAGCGCGAGCAGACGCTGAACCAGATCCTCACCGAGATGGACGGCTTCTCGGGCTCCGAGGGCGTCATCGTCATCGCGGCGACGAACCGCGCGGACATCCTGGACCCGGCGCTGACCCGCCCCGGCCGCTTCGACCGGACCGTCCAGGTCTCACCCCCCGACCGCGGCGGCCGCGAGGCGATCCTGGAGATCCACACCCGCGAAATCCCGCTCGCCCCCGACGTGAACCTCGGGCAGGTGGCCCGTACGACGCCGGGCATGACCGGCGCGGACCTGGCCAACCTCGCCAACGAGGCGGCCCTGCTCGCGGTCAAGCGCCAGCAGGAGCAGGTGACGCAGACGGACCTTTCCGAGGCGCTGGAAAAGGTGCAGTTGGGCGCCGAACGGTCGCTGGTGATGCCCGAGGAGGAGCGCCACCGCACGGCCCACCACGAGAGCGGCCACGCCCTCCTCGGCATGCTGCAGCCGGGCGCCGACCCGGTCCGCAAGATCACCATCGTCCCGCGCGGTCGCGCCCTGGGCGTCACACTCTCCACCCCGGACGCCGACAGGTACTCGTACACGGAGGAGTACCTGCGCGGCCGCATCATCGGCGCGCTGGGCGGCATGGCCGCCGAACACGTCGTCTACGGAGTCATCACCACGGGCTCCGAGAACGACCTCGAACAGGTCACCAACATCGTCCGCGGCATGGTCGCCCGCTGGGGCATGAGCGAACGTATCGGCCGCCTCTCCGCCCTCCCGAACGACCCCCAGCAGGCCTACGGCCTCGCCGCTGCCCCGGCCACCCTCGACTCGATCGACCACGAGATGCGCCGCATCGTCGACGAGTGCTACGAGGAGGCCTGCGAGAAGCTCCGTGACCACCGCGCCCAATTGGACGCGCTGGCGGAGGCGTTGCTGGCGAACGAGACGCTGGAGGAGGTGGAGGCGTACCGCATCGCGGGGATCCCGCGATTGAAGAAGGAGACCTCTGAGGACCTGTCCTAGCCCGTCCGGCGTTCGAAGACGAGCCTCGAGCGAAGCCGCGAGCTTGGGTGAGGGGAGAGGCGGGGGCGAGGAACCCCGGACCTCACTCCGTACGCGCGATCAGGTACCGAAAGACGTTGGGCATCCACACCGTCCCGTCCCGCCGACGATGGGGCTGAAGCGCCTCCGTGAGTTCCTTGCCGACCTGAACCACGTCCGCAGCACCAAGGGCCGCGTCGAACAGCCCGGTCGACAACAACCCCCGTACCGCACTCTCCACGTCCGCGTACCCGAAGGGACACGCGACCCGCCCCGACCCGTCCGGCCGGAGCCCGGCCCGCTGGGCGACCTCCTCCAGGTCGTCGCGACGAGCGGCCCGCACCGTGTCGGCCGGCCCGGCGACCTCCCGCAGCACCGCGGACGTGGCGCAACGCTCCGGCGGCCCCCACCCGGCAAGCACCACGGGCGCCCCCCGCTCGGCGAGCGGAGCAGCCTCCCGCAGAAGCTCGACGAGCCCTTCGGAGTCCCCGGCCGCACCTCCGAGCGGCTCGAACGCGCTCACCAGCGTGTACGCGGGCGTGTTCGCGTCGACGAGGTCCGAAGGGGACCCCGCCACGATCCGGGCGTCGGCACGCGCGTGCGTGCCCCACGCCTCCGGCAGCAGCCGCTCCCGGGCGAGCGCCAGCCGCTCGGGCGAGTCGGCGTCGACACCGGTCACCGCGGCACCCCGGGAGGCCGCCAGCAAAAGGGCAAGCCCCGAACCGCAGCCGAGGCCGAGGAGCCGCGTCCCGCCGCCCACTTCGAGTCGCTCGTGGACGGCCTCGTAGAGCGGCACCAGCATCCGCTCCTGGATCTCGGCCCAGTCACGCGCGCGTGCACGCAAATCCACGCGGGGTGTCGCTCCCGCGTGAGGTAGGTGCTGCCGCACGAGCGTAGGTGTCATCGAAAGCGCCCCAATCGCCGAGAGTTTGCCTCTGTGCCCCGGTCCCCAGCCCCCGTGCAGTGCGCGCGCACTCCCCCCCCGTATGTCAGGAAACTCCGCGCTCGTCCCCGCGTCCAGGGGTTGTGGCGCCCGGCTTGTGCGCTGCCTGCGCGTGGCGCAAGAATTCACATCCCGGCAACGTGTGCCCGTACCATCGCGCCATGGCAAAGGCACCTGTTCTCACGCCCCGGGCGGACGACTTCCCGCGCTGGTACCAGGACCTGATCAACAAGGCCGAGCTGGCCGACAACGGGCCGGTGCGCGGCACCATGGTCATCCGACCGTACGGGTACGGGCTGTGGGAGCGGATGCAGCAGGAGATGGACGCCCGCATCAAGGAAGCGGGCGCCCAGAACGCGTACTTCCCGCTCTTCATCCCGCAGTCGTACCTGACGAGGGAGGCCGAGCACGTCGAGGGCTTCGCCCCGGAGCTCGCGGTCGTCACGCACGGCGGCGGCAAGGAGCTGGAGGAGCCGGTCGTCGTCCGCCCCACCTCCGAGACGATCATCAACGACTACTTCTCCAAGTGGGTCCAGAGCTACCGCGACCTCCCGCTGCTCATCAACCAGTGGGCGAACGTCGTTCGTTGGGAGATGCGCCCGCGCGTGTTCCTCCGTACGACGGAATTCCTCTGGCAGGAGGGCCACACCGCGCACGCCACGTACGAGGACGCACGGGACTACGCCGCGTACATCCACAAGGAGGTGTACGAGGACTTCATGGTGAACGTCCTCGGCATCGACGTGGTGCTCGGCCGCAAGACTCCGAGCGAGCGGTTCGCGGGCGCCATCAACACCCTCACGCTCGAAGCCATGATGGGCGACGGCAAGGCGCTCCAGATGGGCACCAGCCACGAACTGGGCCAGAACTTCGCCAAGGCATTCCACACCCAGTACCTGTCCAAGGACGGCAAGCAGGAGCTCGTCTGGCAGACCTCCTGGGGGTCGTCGACCCGCATGGTGGGTGGCCTGATCATGTCGCACGGCGATGACAATGGGTTGCGGGTGCCGCCCCGGCTCGCCTCCGTGCAGGCCGTCGTCCTCGCGATCAAGGGCGACGAAGCGGTTCTGGCCAAGGTCCACGAAATCGGCGATCGGCTGAGGGCGGCGGGCGTACGCGTTCACGTGGACGACCGCACGGACACCCCGTTCGGGCGCCGCGCCGTCGACTGGGAGCTCAAGGGCGTGCCCGTACGCATCGAGGTCGGCCCCCGTGACCTGGAGAACGGCACCGCGATGCTGGCCCGCCGCATCCCCGGCGGCAAGGAGCCGGTCGCCCTCGACGCTCTGGTGGGACTGCTCCCCACGGTCCTCGAAGAGGACCAGGCGCTGCTTCTGCAGCAGTCCCGCGAACGCCGCCGGTCCCGTACGTCGGACGTGTCGACGATCGAGGAGGCCGTCGAGGCGGCCACCGCCGGCGGCTGGGCGCGCATCCCCTGGGCCGACCTCGGCGAAGAGGGTGAGGCCAAGCTCGCCGAGCACTCCGTGACCGTACGGTGTCTGGTCGCCGAGGACGGGTCGGTGCCCGGCTCCGACGACGCACCGGGTAACGTCGCCGTCGTGGCGCGCGCCTACTGAGTCGTCCCGAGGGCGACCGAAACGCCTCTTGCGTATCTGCTGAACACAGGTGCCCCGGCGCGCTGACCTCGTCTACGCGCCGGGGCGTACATGTGACTACGTACCGGCTTGGTATGAGCTGTGAGGCTTCTCCGCAGATCAGCGCACCCGCCCTCGTCAGGACGCATCAGCGGCAACTGACGGGTACGTGCAAATTATTTGGGATGCCCCGGAATAGGAACACAGAGGCACCCCGGCTCGTTGTCATTACGTGAGCACGACACCACCTGTTCTCGCCGCAGAGCTGGCAGGGGCGTGGGCCGATATTCAGCGGCACCACCCCGAGCTGCCCGATCTTGCCGCGCCAGAGTCCCTGATCGGAGAGTCGTCGTCCGCCTGCGGACACGAGCTCTCTTTCGAGCGACTGCTTCATGAAGCAGTCCACGGCATCGCCGCCGCCCGCGGAGTCCGCGACACCTCGCGCGCCGGCCGGTACCACAACCGTAGATTCCTCGCGATCGCCGAGGAGTTGGGCCTGGACCACCCGGAGGAGCCGCACCCCAGCAGTGGCTTCTCCCTGGTCACGCTCAACCCCGAGGCGAAGCGGCGCTACCGCCCGACGATCGAGCGGCTGCAGCGCGCCCTCAAGGCGCACACCGCCGCGACCGCCGCCGACACGGCCCGCTCCTTCCGTGGCCCGGCCGCCCGGCACGGCTCTTCCGGAGGAGGTGTTCGCGTCAAGGCGGTCTGCGACTGCGGCCGCAATGTGCGGGTCGTCCCGTCCGTGCTGGCGCAGGCGCCGATCGTGTGCGGGGGGTGCGGCAAGCCCTTCCGCATTCCGGAGGTGGTCGGGGCGGCGGCGAGCTGAGCGGACGGCTGCTCGTGGCAGCCGTACTCAGCCGCGACACCTTGCTTGCAGGTGCCGGACGGCCCCGTCGGCGCCCGGGGCCGACGCCGCCGGGTGCCGGTGAGGCATGGGTACGTGCACCTCGCCCGGTGAAGGCGAGCTGTCAAGGTGTGGCACAATGGCTAGCTGTACTCGACAGCCGCATAGGACCCCTCTCTCCTCCGGCTGACGCGTCCATCGGGCACTCGGGTACCGCAACCCCACGCGGCCATCTCGCCGTGCCCAACCACGTCAAGACCAGGAGACACCACTTCCGTGGCAGTCAAGATCAAGCTGAAGCGTCTGGGCAAGATCCGTTCGCCTCACTACCGCATTGTCGTCGCCGACTCCCGTACCCGCCGTGATGGCCGGGCCATCGAGGAGATCGGCCTGTACCACCCGGTACAGAACCCCTCGCGCATCGAGGTCGACACCGAGCGTGCGCAGTACTGGCTGGGTGTCGGCGCGCAGCCGACCGAGCCGGTTCTCGCCATCCTCAAGCTGACCGGCGACTGGCAGAAGTTCAAGGGTCTGCCCGCCCCGGCTCCGCTGCTCGTGGCCGAGCCGAAGGCGACCCGCCCGCTGTTCGACGCTCTCGGTGGCGACGACGAGGGCAAGGGTGAGGCCATCACCCAGAAGAAGAAGGCTGAGAAGAAGGACGAGGCCGCCGCCGAGTCCGCGTCGACCGAGGCCTGAGCATGCTCGAGGAGGCTCTCGAGCACCTCGTGAAGGGCATTGTCGACAACCCCGACGATGTGCAGGTCGCCTCGCGTGACCTGCGCCGTGGGCGCGTTCTCGAGGTCCGGGTCCACCCCGACGACCTCGGTAAGGTGATCGGCCGCAATGGCCGCACCGCGCGTGCTCTGCGTACCGTCGTGGGTGCCATTGGCGGCCGCGGTGTCCGTGTCGACCTCGTCGACGTGGACCACGTCCGCTGACGTAACAGGCAGCACCGGCTCGGGCCGGGGAGGGCTCATGAGCCCTCCCCGGCCCGTAGTCGTATCGACAGGAGATCAAGCACAGTGCAGCTGGTAGTCGCTCGCGTCGGCCGCGCCCACGGCATCAAGGGCGAGGTCACCGTGGAGGTACGTACGGACGAGCCGGAACTCAGGCTCGGGCCCGGCGCCGTCCTGCTCACCGACCCGGCCTCCGCCGGACCACTGACCATCGAGACGGGCCGCGTCCACAGTGGCCGTCTTCTGCTGCGCTTCGAAGGCGTACGTGACCGGAACGCCGCCGAGGCGCTGCGCAACACCCTCCTGATCGCGGAGGTCGACCCGGACGAGCAGCCCGAGGACCCGGACGAGTACTACGACCACCAGCTGATGGACCTGGACGTGGTTACCAAGGACGGTGCGGAGGTCGGACGGATCACGGAGATCTCGCACCTGCCCTCGCAGGACCTGTTCGTGGTCGAGCGGCCGGACGGGACCGAGGCCCTGATCCCGTTCGTCGAGGAGATCGTCATCGAGATCGACCTGGAGGAGCAGCGGGCCGTCATCGACCCGCCGCCAGGGCTGATCGATGATCAGGCCGAGATTGATTCCCCCCAGGGCGAGGCGTAATGCGGCTCGACGTCGTCACGATCTTCCCCGAGTACCTGGACCCCCTGAACGTCTCGCTCGTCGGCAAGGCACGCGCGCGTGGACAGCTGAATGTGCACGTGCATGATCTTCGGGAGTGGACGTACGACCGCCACAACACGGTCGACGACACTCCGTACGGCGGCGGCCCGGGCATGGTCATGAAGACCGATCCCTGGGGCGACGCCCTGGACTCCGTACTGGCGGACGGCTACGAGACGGGCTCCCACGGGCCCGTCCTGGTCGTGCCCACGCCCAGCGGACGCCCTTTCACCCAGGAACTCGCCGTCGAGCTTTCCGAGCGCCCCTGGCTGATCTTCACGCCCGCCCGCTATGAGGGCATCGACCGCCGGGTCATCGACGAGTACGCGACCCGGATGCCCGTCCACGAGGTGTCCATCGGTGACTACGTTCTCGCCGGCGGCGAGGCGGCCGTCCTGGTCGTCACGGAGGCCGTGGCGCGGCTGTTGCCGGGCGTTCTCGGCAATGCCGAGTCCCACCGGGACGACTCCTTCGCCCCCGGGGCCATGGCCAACCTCCTGGAGGGGCCGGTTTACACCAAGCCCCCCGAGTGGCGCGGCCGGGAGATCCCCGACGTGCTGCTCAGCGGCCACCACGGAAAGATCGCCCGCTGGCGCCGCGACGAGGCCCTGCGGCGTACGACGGCCCATCGACCCGACCTCATCGAGCGCTGCGATCCGTCCGTCTTCGACAAGAAGGACCGTGAAATGCTCTCGATCCTGGGCTGGGCGCCGGACCCCGAAGGGGTGCCACACGGTCGATTTTGGCGCAGACCAGAGGCCATGGAAGAATAGGCCGCTGTTGTACGTCGCCAGGCGTGCGCCCCTGCCACAGGGGGACACGACGCCCGCCCCGACGCGGCAGCATCCTCTTGGAAAACTATCTCCCGTTGATGACCTGTGGCATCAGCGAAGAAAGCAGACGAAATGTCTCACCTGCTCGACTCCGTCGACAGCGCGTCGCTGCGCAGCGACATCCCGGCCTTCCGCCCGGGTGACACCGTCAACGTCCACGTCCGCGTCATCGAGGGCAACCGCTCCCGTGTGCAGCAGTTCAAGGGCGTAGTCATCCGCCGCCAGGGCGCCGGTGTCCGCGAGACCTTCACGGTCCGCAAGGTCTCCTTCTCCGTCGGCGTCGAGCGCACCTTCCCGGTGCACACCCCGATCGTCGAGAAGATCGAGCTCGTCACCCGCGGTGACGTGCGTCGCGCGAAGCTGTACTACCTGCGCGACCTGCGCGGCAAGGCCGCGAAGATCAAGGAGAAGCGCGACAGCTGAGCTCGCGAAGGGGTTCATATGGACGCCGGATAACATCTGGCTCCGATGGACACCGAAGCACAGCACACGGAGCGCGACCGCTCCTCCCGCCCCACCGAGTCCGAGGAGATCTCGGACACAGAGGGTATGGAGGGTCGGTCGCGCTTCGCGTTGGTGGCCCGGGCCGCGGACTGGCTCCCAGGTGGGCGGATCACCTTGACCGTGCTGGTCTGCCTGCTGTTTCTGGTGCTGTTCAGTAAGTTCGTGATGCAGCCGTTCCAGATTCCCAGCAGTTCCATGGAGCGCGGATTGAGGATCGGGGACCGCGTTCTCGTAAATAAGTTGGCGTACCGTTTCGGTGCTGAGCCGCAGCGGGGCGACGTCGTCGTGTTCGACGGCACCGGGTACTTCGGAAACGCCGACTACATCAAGCGCGTTGTCGGTGTGGGGGGAGACCATGTGGTCTGCTGCGACAAGGACGGGAGGCTCGAGGTGAACGGCCGGTCGGTCGACGAGTCGACGTTTCTGTATCCAGGGGACAGCCCGTCCGACGTGGCCTTCGACGTCGTCGTGCCCGACGGCAGCCTGTTCCTCCTCGGCGACCACCGCAGCGACTCGAGCGATTCCCGCGACCACCTCGGGTCTCCCGGCGGCGGCATGATCCCCGTCGGTGACGTCATCGGCAGGGCCGACTGGATCTCCTGGCCGGTGGGCCACTGGACCCGGCTGGAGCGTCCCGTCGGCTACGCGCGCGTGCCCGCCGCGGAGGCGAGCGAGTCGAAAAACGCGGACGGTGCCCATGGGTAACCGTGGCAGGCCGCGCGGGGTCTCCAGCCATGCGGCCGACAACCTGCTGCCCACCGGAACCCGCCGCGCCGCCGGCGGGGCGGCCCGGCCCGGCCGCGCCGAGCGCCGCAAGCTCCAGCGCAAGGTCAAGCGGCGCAGACAGCGCTCCGCGGTCAAGGAGATACCCCTCCTCGCAGGCGTCGCGGTGCTCATAGCCCTGGTGCTCAAGACCTTTCTCGTGCAGGCCTTCGTGATCCCGTCGGGCTCCATGGAGAACACGATCCAGATCGGCGACCGGGTGCTCGTCGACAAGTTCACGCCGTGGTTCGGTTCCAAGCCCCAGCGTGGCGACGTCGTCGTCTTCAAGGACCCGGGGAACTGGCTCGCCGGGGAGCAGACCACGAAGAAGGAAGACCCCGTCGTCATCAAGCAGGTCAAAGAGGGACTGACGGCCATCGGTCTGCTGCCTTCGGACAACGACAAGGACCTGATCAAGCGGGTCGTCGCGGTCGGCGGCGACACCGTCAAGTGCTGTGACACACAGGGGCGCGTGACCGTCAACGGCATGCCGCTCGAGGAGCCGTACATCCGCACCGGCAACAAGCCGTCGGACTTCGCCTTCGAGGTGACCGTGCCCGAGGGGCGCCTCTGGGTCATGGGCGACCACCGGGCCAACTCCGCGGACTCCCGCTACCACCGCACCGAGAAGTACAGCGGTACCGTCTCCGAGGACTCGGTCGTCGGCAGAGCCATGGTCATCGCCTGGCCCTTCGGGCACTGGACCCGTCTGAAGGAGCCGGACACCTACGCGTCCGTGCCGAGCGGGTCGACCACGGCCCTCGGCCCGTCGCATAGGGTGGCCTCCGCGGATCTGAATGGATTGATCCCGCTCCCGAGCCCTGCGGAACTCCCGCTCGTTATGGGAGTGGTGGGCCTGCGCCGGATCCGGGGCAGGCGGCGGCACGGAGTAAGGAGTGGATGTGGGGGATTTGGCGGTCGGCGCACGATCCGGACACGATGGCCCCGAGGAGCCGGAGCGAACCGACGGATCGGCCGCCCCGGCCACGGAAGACGTCGTCGGCTCCGGGAGTGACTCCGGGGTCGGTGGCGGTACGCAGGGGCCGGGTGAGAAGGACCCGAAGTCCAAGAAGCCGCGCTCCTTCTGGAAGGAACTCCCGCTCCTCATCGGTATCGCGTTGGTTCTCGCGCTGCTGATCAAGACCTTCCTGGTCCAGGCGTTTTCCATCCCCTCGGACTCGATGCAGAACACCCTTCAGCAGGGCGACCGGGTCCTGGTCGACAAGCTCACCCCGTGGTTCGGCTCCGAGCCCGGCCGCGGCGAGGTGGTCGTCTTCCACGACCCCGCCAGCTGGCTTGCGGGCGAGCCGACGCCCAATCCGAACGCCCTGCAGCAGATCCTCAGCAAGATCGGCCTGATGCCGTCCGCCGATGAGAAGGACCTCATCAAGCGGGTCATCGGCGTCGCGGGTGACACGATCGAGTGCAACAAAACAGGCCCGCTGAAGGTCAACGGCAAGGCGCTGAACGAGCCGTACGTGTACGCCGGGAACACCCCGTGCAGCGTCGACGACCAGGGCGGCCAGTTCAAGGTGAAGGTACCCGAGGGCAAAATCTGGGTCATGGGTGACCACCGCCAGAACTCGCTGGACTCCCGCTACCACCAGCAGGACAAGAACGCGGGCTTCGTGCCCGTGGGCAACGTCGTGGGCCGTGCCATCGTGATCGCCTGGCCGCCCACCCGCTGGGACACGCTGCCGATTCCCGACACCTTCGACCAGAACCTCAGCGCGGCCGCTCCGGGCGCCCTCGGTCTTGCGGGCGCGGTGCCGCTGGTGCTGTGGCGCAGGCGCCGCCTTACCGCCGGAAACTCGAGGGTTTCTGGGCGGGGTACCGCCGGGTAGGGTGCCGTCCCAGATCGCCGATCTTCCGCGGCCCGCACCTGGGCCGCGGGAATCGATTCTCCGAGTTGGGGGAGCACTGGGATGAGCAGGACATCAGGTCGTACGGACGAGGGCCACGGGCGGCTCGGCAGCGTGCTGTCGGGGCTGGTCGTGGCCCTCGGCTGTGTGCTCTTCCTCGGCGGCTTCGCCTGGGGCGCGATCGTCTATCAGCCCTACACGGTGCCGACCGAGTCGATGGCACCGACGATCAAGGCGGGCGACCGCATCCTGGCCGAGCGGATCGACGGCAGTGAGATCGAGCGCGGCGACGTCGTCGTCTTCAAGCAGGAGAGCTGGGGCGACACACTCATCGTCAAGCGGGTCGTCGCGGTCGGCGGCGACACGGTCGCCTGCTGTACCGACGACAAGCTGACCGTCAACGGCAAGAAGATCGACGAACCGTATCTTCCCAAGGGCCAGGCCGCCGAGTCGACCCAGATCCCGACCGTCGAGGTCCCCGAGGGACGGCTGTTCCTGCTCGGCGACGAGCGCAGCGGCTCGCTGGACTCCACGGCGCACCTCACGGAGGCCTTCAATGGCACGGTGCCGCGCAGCGCGGTGAAGGCCCGGGTCGACGCCGTGGCCTGGCCCATGGACGGCATGCTGGCGCGTCCCACGGGCTTCGAGACGCTCGGCGTGATCTCGTCGCCGGGGCCGCTGCGACTGGTCCTCGCCGCCGTGGTGGTCGGCGCGGTGCTCGTACTGGGCGGAGCGGCGTACGGGCCGATCGCCAAGCGCGTGGGCCGCCGACGTGGCCGGACGCGGACGGAGCCGGCCGGTGTCAGCTGAGACGGCTGGGGTGTCTGAGGTACCTGAGGTTGAGGTGCCTGAGATGCCTGGGGTGTCCGGGGTGTCGCCGGGGGCATCGGACGACGGTTCGGCCGGGGAGTCGGACGACGGCTCGGGCGAGGACTCGTACGGCGGCGGACCGCGGAAAGTGGCCCGGGTGGTGCTGCTCGATGCGCAGGAGCGCATTCTGCTGCTGCACGGGCATGAGCCGGACGATCCGGCGGACGACTGGTGGTTCACGCCCGGTGGCGGCCTGGAGGGCGCCGAAACACGGGAGGAGGCCGCACTGCGGGAACTCGCGGAGGAGACCGGCATCACCCAGGTCGAGCTGGGTCCGGTGCTGTGGCGGCGTATGTGTTCCTTCCCGTTCGCGGGGCGCCGCTGGGACCAGGACGAGTGGTACTTCCTGGCCCGTACGACCCAGGCGGACACTGTTGCCGCCGGGCTGACGGAGCTGGAACGGCGCAGCCTCGCCGGAGCGCGCTGGTGGACGTGCCAGGAACTGACCGAGGCACATGAGACGGTGTATCCGACCAGGCTCGCCGAGCTGCTGCGCAGGCTGCTCGACGAGGGTCCCCCGGCCAGGCCCGAGGTCCTCGACACCGAAATCGTCTAGAGGCTCGCGGGGCTGGCGCACAATAGGGGGACGCACGGCTGAAGGGGAACATGCCATGAGCGCCGAGGACCTCGAGAAGTACGAGACCGAGATGGAGCTGAAGCTCTATCGGGAGTACCGCGATGTCGTCGGTCTGTTCAAATATGTGATCGAGACCGAACGGCGCTTCTACCTCACCAATGACTACGAGATGCAGGTGCACTCGGTCCAGGGTGAGGTGTTTTTCGAGGTGTCCATGGCGGACGCCTGGGTGTGGGACATGTACCGACCTGCTCGCTTCGTGAAGCAGGTACGGGTACTCACGTTCAAGGACGTGAACATTGAGGAGCTGAACAAGAGCGATCTGGAGTTGCCGGGCGGCTGATGACGTGCGAGGGCCACTCCTGCGGGTGGCGGAGTTGTCCACAGTCGGCTGCTTGTCCACCAAGATCCAATAGCAAGTCGAAGTGGCCGCAATGTTGGCGCCGGAGGTGGTGCCGACATGAACACACGCAACGCACAACGCAGTGCACTCGGCAAGTACGGCGAGGACCTGGCCGCGCGGCGGCTGGCCGAGACCGGGATGACGGTCCTGGCGCGGAACTGGCGCTGCGGCAGGACCGGTGAGATCGACATCGTGGCCCGCGACGGCGACGCGCTCGTCGTCTGCGAGGTCAAGACCCGCAGGGCGGGGGCCTTCGAACACCCGATGGCGGCCGTCACCCCGGCCAAAGCGCTACGCCTGCGCGGCCTGGCGGAACGCTGGCTCCAGGAACACGGCGGAGCCCCACCCGGCGGCGTCCGCATCGATCTGATCGGAGTCGTTCTCCCCGAGCGCGGCGCACCCGTGCTCGAGCACGCGCGGGGGGTGGCCTGATGGGATTCGCGCGCACGTGTGCGGTGGCCCTCGTCGGCGTAGAGGGCGTGGTGGTCGAGGTCCAGGCGGATCTGGAGCCGGGCGTCGCGGCGTTCACTCTGGTCGGCCTCCCCGACAAGAGCCTGACGGAGAGCAAGGACCGGGTTCGCGCGGCGGTGGTGAATTCCGGCGCGTCGTGGCCCCAGAAGAAGCTCACGGTGGGGCTGAGCCCTGCATCGGTGCCTAAGGGCGGCAGCGGCTTCGACCTGGCTGTGGCCTGTGCGGTGCTGGGCGCTTCGGAGCGGATCGATCCACGGGTGCTCTCCGACATCGTGATGATCGGGGAGCTGGGCCTGGACGGCCGGGTGCGGCCGGTGCGGGGCGTGCTGCCGGCGGTGCTGGCCGCGGCGGACTCGGGGTACGAGCAGGTGGTGGTACCCGAGTGCGCGGCGGCCGAGGCCTCGCTGGTGCCGGGGATCTCGGTGCTCGGGGTGCGCAGTCTGCGCCAGCTGATCGCCGTCCTCACGGACGAGCCGGTGCCCGACGAGGATCCGGACGAGCAGGGGCGGCCGGATCCGTTGCTGGCAGGCCTGCGCATGCCGGGCACGGGCGCGGCCACGGGCATCCACAGCTTGGGCGGCGCCCAGCACGATCACGGCCACGACCTCGCCGATGTCGTGGGTCAGCTCTCGGCACGGACCGCCGTGGAGGTGGCGGCGGCAGGCGGGCACCATCTCTTCCTGGAAGGCCCACCGGGAGCGGGCAAGACCATGCTCGCCGAGCGACTGCCGGCCATCCTGCCCCGGCTCGTCAGAAGTGAATCCCTCGAGGTCACGGCCGTCCACTCAATTGCGGGCCTGCTGCCACCGGGCAAGCCGCTGGTCGACCTCGCTCCCTACTGCGCCCCGCACCATTCGGCGACCATGCAGGCGCTCGTCGGAGGGGGCCAGGGGGTCGCACGACCGGGCGCGGTGTCGCTGGCCCACCGGGGGGTGCTCTTTTTGGATGAGACCCCGGAGTTCAGCAGCCAAGCCCTCGACGCGTTGCGCCAGCCTCTGGAGGCGGGGCATGTGGTGATCGCGCGCAGCGCGGGTGTGGTGCGGTTTCCGGCGCGGTTCCTGATGGTGCTGGCGGCGAATCCCTGCCCCTGCGGCCGTTTCTCGCAGGTGGACGTGCTGTGCGAGTGTCCGCCCTCCGCCATCCGCCGCTACCAGGCCAGGCTTTCCGGGCCGCTGCTCGACCGGGTCGATCTGCGGGTCGAGGTGGATCGGGTCACGCGCTCCGAGCTGACCCGGCGCGGCGCGCGGGGCGAATCCACCGAGACGGTCGCCGACCGGGTGCGGGCAGCCAGGGAGCGGGCCGCCGCGCGTCTGACGGGCACCCCTTGGCGGACGAACGGCGAAGTGCCGGGGCGGGAGCTGCGCAGCCGGTGGTACGCGTGCCTGGGCGCGTTGGACGAGGCGGAGCGGAATCTGGAGCGAGGCGTTCTGACCGCCCGTGGCCTCGACCGGGTCTTGCGCGTCGCCTGGACCGTCGCGGACCTGGTGGGACACGACCGGCCCGACGCGACGGACGTCGCCCTAGCCCTGCAACTGCGCACCGGGGTTCCACGCGGGGTGCCGATGGCGATCGGCGCGTCGTCGTGAGCCAGGACGACGAGCGGCTCCACCGGGCCATTCTCGCGCGAGTCGTCGAACCGGGGGACGAGATCTGCGGGCGCTGGCTGCGTGAGGTCGGGGCCGAGGAGGCGGTCCGGCGGCTCGTCGGCGGTGGGGTGCGGCCACCAGGGATGACGGACAAGCGGTGGGCGGGGCTGCGGGCCCGGGCCGAGCGGGCCGACCCGGAGCGGGACCTCGCGGCGGCGCAGGACGCCGGAGCGCGATTCGTGTGCCCCGGGGACTCCGAGTGGCCTGCGCAGCTCGACGATCTCGGGGACACCCGGCCCACCGGCCTCTGGGTCCGGGGGCTGCCCAGCCTGCGGATGTGGGCACTGCGGTCGGTTGCGGTCGTCGGAGCGCGGGCCTGTACCGAGTACGGTGCCCATATGGCGGCCACCCTCGGCGCCGGGCTCGCGGAGCGGGGCTGGGTGGTGGTGTCGGGCGGCGCCTACGGAGTGGACGGAGCTGTGCACCGAGGGGCCCTCGGGGCGGGCGGGGCTACTGTCGCCGTGCTGGCCTGCGGCGTCGACCGGCCCTATCCGCGCGGGCACACCGGGTTGATCAACAGAATCGCCGAGCAAGGTCTGGTCGTAGGGGAGTTGCCGCCAGGTGACCATCCCACGCCGAGCAGATTCATCCTCAGGAACAGGGTCATCGCCGCGCTCACCCGGGGAACCGTGGTCGTCGAGGCCGCGTACCGCAGTGGGGCGCTGGTCACGGCGCGGGCGGCGCAGCGCCTCGGGCGGTTCACGATGGGGGTGCCGGGCCCGGTCACCAGTGGGCTGTCGGCCGGGGTGCACGAACTGCTGCGCGGGGAAGCGGTCCTGGTCAGCGACGCCGCGGAAGTCGCCGAACTGGTGGGTGGCATGGGTGAGCTGGCCCCGGACCGGCGCGGGCCCGTGCTGCCGCGCGACCTGCTGGATCCGGGCGCCGGACGCGTGCTGGCCGCGCTGCCGGCCCGCGGTCTGGCGGCGGTGGACGAGATCGCCCGCGGGGCGCGGACCACGACGGACGACGTGGTCGGGAGGCTGTACGAACTCCGCTCACTTGGCTTCGTCGAACGACACGGCGACGGCTGGAAGTTGACACGCCAGGCGATGATCTCGGTCCGGGACGATCGCCACGGGTGCTGACCGAGCGTGTTCGGCCGTCCGGGCGAACGCCGATAGCCTTGGCATTACGCGCAGTTGACCTCTCTCGCCGATCACGCAGTGCGACGAACGTGACCCGGGGGAGGCCCAGCGGAACGTATCTGCGCACGGCTGAACCTCTGCCCTTCGCGCACTGCGACACTTCAGTCACGCTACGCTCACGTGGATTCCGACGTAGAGAGGCAACTCGACATCAGAGCGACAGCTCACCCAGGCACTCCCAGTTCACGGCAGAACGGCACAAGGCGACGAATGCCCCAGCACACCTCCGGGCCCGATCGGGCGGCGATCCCCCCAGCCGCGCGCGACGGCGGTAGCGTGCGCCCGCCCGCTCCCTCGACGGTCGACGAGTTGTGGCGGTCGTACAAGGCGACGGGGGACGAGCGGCTGCGCGAGCAGCTGATCCTGCACTACTCGCCGTTGGTGAAATATGTGGCGGGCCGGGTGAGTGTGGGTCTGCCGGCCAATGTGGAGCAGGCGGACTTCGTGTCGTCGGGGGTGTTCGGGCTGATCGACGCGATCGAGAAGTTCGACATCGAACGGGAGATCAAGTTCGAGACGTACGCGATCACGCGGATCCGGGGCGCGATGATCGACGAACTGCGGGCGCTGGACTGGATTCCGCGGTCCGTGCGGCAGAAGGCGCGCAATGTCGAGCGGGCGTACGCGACGCTGGAGGCGCGGCTGCGGCGCACTCCGTCGGAGGGGGAGGTGGCCCGTGAGATGGGGATCGGGGTGGAGGAACTCCACGCGGTCTTCAGCCAGTTGTCGCTGGCGAACGTGGTGGCGCTGGAGGAACTCCTGCATGTCGGCGGGGAGGGCGGTGACCGACTGAGTCTGATGGACACGCTGGAGGACACCGCGGCCGACAACCCGGTGGAGGTCGCCGAGGACCGGGAGCTGCGGAGGTTTCTGGCGCGGGCGATCAATACGTTGCCCGAGCGGGAGAAGACCGTGGTCACGCTCTACTACTACGAGGGGCTCACGCTCGCGGAGATCGGGAACGTCCTGGGCGTGACCGAGAGCAGGGTGAGCCAGATTCACACCAAATCCGTGCTCCAGCTGCGGGCGAAGCTGGCGAGTTTCGCCCGCTGACCTCGACAGTGGAGGGGTGCTGAATCGTCTCTGCCGCGTCCCTGGTCTGTTGCCGGTGTGTCGATGGCGCGATCCTTTCGGGTGGTCGCAGTGGCTGCCGTTCGGAGCGGTCCGTCCGTAAAGTGGAGGGCGTGCCAAGGATTCGAGCGGCCTCCGTGGCCGAGCACCGGTCGATGCAGCGAGCCGCCCTGCTGGACGCGGCGCGGTCCCTGCTGTCCGAGGGCGGGACGGAGGCGCTGACCTTCCCGGCTCTCGCGGAGCGCACGGGGCTCGCGCGGTCCTCCGTGTATGAGTACTTCCGGTCTCGGGCGGCTGTGGTCGAAGAGCTGTGCGAGGTCGACTTTCCCCTGTGGGCGGCCGAGGTCTCGGCGGCGATGGAGCAGGTGGGAGCCCCAGAGGCCAAGGTCGAGGCCTATGTCCGGCAGCAGCTGGCGCTGGTCGGCGACCGGCGGCACCGCGCCGTGGTGGCCATCTCCGCGAGCGAGCTCGACGCCGGGGCCCGGGAGAAGATCCGTGCCGCTCATGGTGCGCTCGTCACGATGATCGTCGATGCGCTGCGGGAGATCGGGCACGCTGAGCCACGGCTGGCCGCGATGCTTCTCCAGGGTGTGGTCGATGCCGCTGTGCGGCGTATCGAGCTGGGGGCGGCGGAGGATCCCGGCGTGATCACGGAGGCGGCCGTCGCCATGGCCCTGCGGGGGGTTCGGGGCTGAGGCCCGTCCGCGTCCGGGCACCCGCTGAGTTCGGCGGGGACCCCACCCCAGTGGCACGCATCCCCGCACTCAGGACGGCTGTGACGGCACCCCGATCACCGGCAGCAGGCGGGACGGGCGTCTGTGCAGCAGGCCCGGGGGCAGCAAGGACAGCGGGTTCAGGTAGGTCTTCGCTCTGAGCAGGCCCCAGTGCAGGCATGAGACGGGGCAGTGGGAGCCCCCCGGTTCGCGCGTGCCCGGTACTTCGAGCGTGCCCAGCACCTCGCCCGTCGCCACCTCGTCGCCTTTCCTCACCGTCCCCCGTACGGGGGTGAAAGTCGTGCGCAAGGGTGGGGTGCCGGTGCCGGCCAGTTCCACCGAGACCACGCCCCGGCCGGCGACACGGCCCGCGAAGGAGACGCGACCAGGGGAGACGGCCCGGACCGGGGAGCCGGGGGCCGCCGCGAGGTCCACGCCGCGGTGGCCGCGGCCGTAGGGCGTCGCCGGGGGGTCCCAGGATCGTAGGACCGTGGGGCGCAGACCCACCGGCCAGAGGCGGGCGACTGTCGTCGGGACCGTCGTGTCGGGGCCAGGTGGCTGTGGCCCTGCGGGGCCGGGTGGACCGGTGGGGGCCGGGGGCGCCGGACCGTTCGTCCGGGCCAGGGCGGACGGGGTCAGCGTGCCCAGGACGGTCAGCGTCATTCCCAACAGCAACCCCAGCCACGTACGCGCACATCGTTTCGCTCGCATGCGAGAACCGTCCCGCATGGGGGCGGATCACGGCCGGGATCTGTGGATCACCGGCCGGTTGTGGACAGCGGCGTCACCCTGCACCTCGCGGGTCCCGTACACTTCTGATGGCGATCCGGGTCACCGGGTCGACTTCGCACGCCCCGACATTCGGTCATCAAAAGCCGGTGTCAGCGCCCCTCGGTCCCTCGTGGCAAGGCGCATCGCGGGCGTCAGGCGCGAGTGCCGTCCGGCACACGCGGCACAACCGAGAACACCAAGGAGAACGGCCATGGCCGTCGTCACGATGCGGGAGCTGCTGGAAAGCGGCGTCCACTTCGGTCACCAGACCCGTCGCTGGAACCCGAAGATGAAGCGCTTCATCTTCACCGAGCGCAACGGCATCTACATCATCGACCTGCTCCAGTCGCTGTCGTACATCGACCGCGCCTACGAGTTCGTCAAGGAGACCGTCGCCCACGGCGGCACGGTCATGTTCGTCGGCACGAAGAAGCAGGCGCAGGAGGCCATCGCGGAGCAGGCCACCCGCGTCGGCATGCCCTACGTCAACCAGCGCTGGCTGGGCGGCATGCTCACCAACTTCTCCACCGTCTACAAGCGTCTGCAGCGCCTCAAGGAGCTCGAGCAGATCGACTTCGAGGACGTCGCCGCTTCCGGTCTGACCAAGAAGGAGCTTCTCGTGCTCTCGCGCGAGAAGGCCAAGCTGGAGAAGACCCTCGGTGGTATCCGCGAGATGCAGAAGGTGCCCAGCGCCGTCTGGATCGTGGACACTAAGAAGGAGCACATCGCGGTCGGCGAGGCCCGGAAGCTCAACATTCCGGTCGTCGCCATCCTCGACACCAACTGTGACCCCGACGAGGTCGACTACAAGATCCCGGGCAACGACGACGCGATCCGTTCCGTCACCCTGCTCACCCGCGTGATCGCCGACGCCGTCGCCGAGGGCCTCATCGCCCGCTCCGGTGCCGGCAAGGCCGAGGGTGACAAGGCTGCGGGCGAGCCGCTCGCCGCATGGGAGCGCGACCTGCTCGAGGGCGAGAAGAAGGCCGACGAGGCCGAGGCCCCCGCTGAGGCTCCGGCCGCAGAGGCCCCCGCTGCCGAGGCCGAGACGCCGGCTGAGGCCGCTGTCGAGCCGGCCGCCGAGGCCCCCGTCGCCGAGGCCCCGGCCGCGGACGCCGAGCAGGCCTGACCCCTCACCCCTTCGGGTTACGGACGGCGGGGGCACACCAAGCCCCCGCCGTTCCGTCCGTAGATCTTCAGACTTCGAGAGAGATTCCAGGAATCATGGCGAACTACACCGCCGCCGACGTCAAGAAGCTCCGTGAGCTCACCGGCGCCGGCATGATGGACTGCAAGAAGGCGCTGGACGAGGCCGACGGCCACGTCGACAAGGCCGTCGAGGCGCTGCGCATCAAGGGCCAGAAGGGCGTCGCCAAGCGCGAGGGCCGCTCCGCCGAGAACGGCGCTGTGGTTTCCATCATTGCTGACGACAACACCTCCGGTGTCCTGGTCGAGCTGAAGTGCGAGACGGACTTCGTCGCCAAGGGCGAGAAGTTCCAGGCCGTCGCCAACCAGATCGCCGAGCACGTCGTCAAGACCTCCCCGGCCGACCTCGACGCGCTCCTCGGCTCCGAGATCGAGGCCGGCAAGACGGTTCAGGCGTTCGTCGACGAGGCCAACGCCAACCTGGGCGAGAAGATCGTCCTGGACCGCTTCGCGCAGTTCGCCGGCGTCTACGTCTCCTCGTACATGCACCGCACCATGCCCGACCTGCCCCCGCAGATCGGTGTTCTGGTCGAGCTGGACAAGGCCGACGCCGACCTCGCCAAGGGCATCGCGCAGCACATCGCCGCCTTCTCGCCGAAGTACCTCTCCAAGGAGGACGTCCCGGCCGAGGTCGTCGAGTCCGAGCGCCGCGTCGCCGAGGAGACCACGCGCGCCGAGGGCAAGCCCGAGGCCGCGCTCCCGAAGATCGTCGAGGGTCGCGTCAACGGCTTCTTCAAGGAGGCCACCCTGCTGGGCCAGCCCTACGCGCTGGACCAGAAGAAGTCCGTTCAGAAGGTCCTGGACGAGGCCGGTGTCACCCTGAAGCGCTTCACGCGCATCAAGGTCGGCATCTGAGTCCGTACCGCGATCGACACGCGACCCCGCTAGGGTCGACAGCAGTCGTCCGCGTACGCCGGCACGCGCGCGTGCGTTCCGGACGACAGCAGATCTGACGAGGAGGCCATTGCCGCGCATGGGAGCCAGCACCCACCGGCAATGGCCTTCTTCGTATGTGCACCATGAGGAGATCTCCATGACCACCACCCAGGCCGACCAGGGCGAGAAGACCGACGAGGGCAAAGGCGCGGGACGCTTTCTGCTGAAGCTTTCCGGCGAGGCGTTCGCCGGTGGCGGCGGACTGGGCGTGGATCCCGACGTGGTGCACAAGATCGCCCGCGAGATCGCGGCAGTCGTGCGCGGCGGAGCCCAGATCGCCGTCGTCATCGGCGGCGGCAACTTCTTCCGCGGCGCCGAACTCCAGCAGCGCGGCATGGACCGGGCCCGCTCCGACTACATGGGCATGCTCGGCACGGTCATGAACTGCCTCGCCCTCCAGGACTTCCTGGAGAAGGAGGGCATCGACAGCCGCGTACAGACCGCCATCACCATGGGGCAGGTCGCCGAGCCGTACATCCCGTTGCGTGCCGTACGGCACCTGGAGAAGGGCCGTGTGGTCATCTTCGGCGCCGGTATGGGCATGCCGTACTTCTCCACCGACACCACCGCCGCCCAGCGCGCCCTGGAGATCGACGCCGAGGCCCTGCTGATGGGCAAGAACGGTGTGGACGGGGTCTACGACTCCGACCCCAAGACCAACCCCGAGGCCGTCAAGTTCGACTCGCTCAGCTACGGCGAGGTCATCACCCGCGACCTCAAGGTCGCCGACATGACCGCCATCACGCTGTGCCGCGACAACGCGCTGCCGATCCTGGTCTTCGAGCTCCTGGCGGAGGGCAATATCGCGCGCGCCGTCAAGGGTGAGAAGATCGGCACACTCGTGGGTGACCAAAGCGGCCGGGCCTGACCGGGGAGCACCCTGACGGGGACCAACCCCGACCGGGGACGCACCCCGGCCGAGTACGGACCCTGACCGGGGGATGGACAATGTCCTGCCGGTCGGGAACCGTGCAGGAATAAGACGCGACGCAGCCGGCCGCACCCCGACAAGGAACAGCTGCCGGGCCTACTCAAGACACGCAGGAGCAAGTGGTGATCGAAGAGACCCTCCTCGAGGCCGAGGAGAAGATGGAGAAGGCCGTCGTGGTCGCCAAGGAGGACTTCGCCGCGATCCGCACCGGTCGTGCGCACCCGGCGATGTTCAACAAGATCGTGGCCGACTACTACGGCGCGCTGACGCCGATCAACCAGCTGGCCTCGTTCGCGGTACCCGAGCCGCGCATGGCCGTGGTGACCCCGTTCGACAAGAGCGCGCTGCGCAACATCGAGCAAGCGATCCGCGACTCCGACCTGGGTGTCAACCCGAGCAACGACGGCAGCATCATCCGAGTGGTGTTCCCCGAGCTCACCCAGGAGCGCCGCAAGGAGTTCATCAAGGTCGCCAAGACCAAGGGTGAGGACGCCAAGATCTCGATCCGCTCCGTGCGCCGCAAGGCGAAGGAGACCATCGACAAGCTGATCAAGGACGGCGAGGTCGGCGAGGACGAGGGCCGCCGTGCGGAGAAGGAGCTCGACGACACCACCGCGAAGTACGTCGCCCAGGTGGACGAGCTCCTGAAGCACAAGGAAGCGGAGCTGCTCGAGGTCTGATGAACGACTCTTCCTGGGGGGCGCCGCCACAAGCCGGGTACTGGGGGCCGTCCGCGCAGGGGCCTGCCCAGGGGGCAGCCCCGGCGGGTCCCACGTACGATGCGCATCACGCGCAGCACACTCGGCCCATGCCCATCGTGCCCGATGACGTACCCACACATGGCGGAGACCAGGATGGCGACCGGGGGGCCGCTCGGCTGAGCGGTCCCGCGGTCCGCGACGACACACCGCAGGCGGCGCCCTATGGGGCCCCGTCGCACAACCCGCAGAGTCCGCAGGAGCCCATGCCCAGCGCCGCCCCACAGCCCGCCCCCGCACCGCAGAAGAAGAGCGCGGGCCGCGATCTGGGTGCCGCGATAGGGGTGGGCGTCGGGCTCGGTGCGGTGATCGTCGCGTCGTTGTTCGTCGTCAAGGCCGTGTTCGTCGGTGTGGTGGCGGTCGCCGTGGTGGTGGGCCTGTGGGAGCTCACGTCAAGGCTCGCGGAGCGCAAGGGCATCAAGGCGCCGCTCGTGCCGCTGGCGGTCGGCGGAGCGGCGATGGTCGTCGCCGGTTACGTCCGGGGTGCCGAGGGCGCGTGGGTCGCCATGGCGCTCACCGCGCTCGCGGTCCTGGTCTGGCGGATGACCGAACCGCCCGAGGGCTACCTCAAGGACGTCACGGCGGGGGTCTTCGCGGCCTTCTACGTGCCGTTCCTGGCCACGTTCGTCGCGCTCATGCTCGCCGCGGACGACGGCCCGCGCCGCGTTCTGACGTTTCTGCTGCTGACGGTCGTCAGCGACACCGGTGCGTACGCGATCGGCTGGCGCTTCGGCAAGCGCAAGCTGGCACCGCGCATCAGCCCCGGCAAGACCCGCGAGGGTCTGATCGGAGCGGTCACCTTCGCGATGGCCGCGGGTGCGCTGTGCATGCAGTTCCTGATCGAGGACGGCACCTGGTGGCAGGGTCTGCTGCTCGGCCTCGCGGTCGCGGCCAGCGCCACGCTCGGCGACCTCGGCGAGTCCATGATCAAGCGGGACCTGGGCATCAAGGACATGGGCACGTTGCTGCCGGGGCACGGCGGCATCATGGACCGGCTGGATTCCCTGTTGCCGACGGCACCGGTGGTGTGGCTGCTGCTGGTGCTCTTCGTCGGCTCCGGCTGATCCGTACGAGGGTCCGGCAGCTCCTCCAAGGTGCGGCTGACCTGCGGTTGTGATGGTGGCGGGGGCTCGTTGTCCACAGGACGGCGAGCCCTCTCCGTATGTCTGTGACACGGCGAGCGGGCGCGGATCCCGCCACCGATGGGCAGGCGGTCAGTGAGGGCCCAGACCGCCGCCGCCGAACGAACCGGTTCTACCCTCGACCCAGCGTGGCGGCTTCTTCAAGGGACTCGTGCGGGTTGGCGTGTGGGCCAGCTCGTACGGGGTGAGAGCGTGTTGGTCCTTGGTCACCTTGGGGACCTCGGCGGGCTCCCGGATCTCCCGGGTTTCGTGGACCGGGCCGTCCGCGGGAAGGCGCGGCTGGTCCTCAGGGCGTGGCAGGCGCTCGCTGGCCCGTATGCGGCAGCCCAGCCAGAAGCCGCCTGCCAGCAGCGCCAGGACGGCTACGGCGACCCCGAACAGCGCAAGGCTGATGAGGCCGCTCGGCTCTGCAATCTGCATCGATGCGATACTCATACAAGGCAAATACCCTCAAATTGCCCCATGAATCAACCGTCCTGATCGCGCCGGGCGTCGGTGAACGCCTCCCCCGCCGCGTGATCGCGAACGCCTCGGTCCGCTGCGTGGCGTCGAGGACGCGCTGGTGTTGCACGCGCTACGTCACCAGCGTCCGGCTGGTCTTCCAGGGCGCCCCCGACCTGCGGTTTTGATGGGCGAGGCCCAGCCGTGTCCCCCAACATGCCCGATCGAGCAGCGACCGGCGGGGAGTAACGGGGAACACCGGCGAGCAGCCCGAGAACCCGCACGTCAGCGTCTCGCCAGCTCAGCCCCGATCCGCATACGCGATCTTCCAAACTGGGGCTCTGGGTGACTGGGGCTGGAGGGTCCTTCCGCGGCTGGCTTGGCTGAGTCGTGGAGGACTCACCGCTCGGCGAATGAGCGCGAGGGAGTCTTGCAGTGGGGCCCGTATAGAGGGGTGTGAGGACGCGGGCGTCGTCATGTGCGTCGGATGACCAGCAAGGCGACGTCGTCGAGGTGGTCGACCGCGATCGCGGCGTCGAGGATGCGGTCGGCGGTCTCTTCGGCGTTCAGTCCGTCGTGGACGGCTTGGGCGGCCAGTGTTCCGGCTCGTTCCAGTCCGGCGTCCAGCGTCAGGCCTGGTCCTTCTACCACGCCGTCGGTGACCATGACCAGCGCGCTGTCCTCGTCCAGGGTGAAGGGCTCCGCGCGGTATTTGATGCCGGGCGCGACGCCCAGGACCGGCCCGCCCGGCAGCTCACGGACATCGTGGCTGCCGTCCCTGTGTGCGCACAGCACCGGCACATGGCCGGCGCTGGTGCCCGTGACCCGTCCGTCGCGCGAGTCGACATGCAGGATGGTGCAGCTGGTGAATCGTGCGGCATCCATCGTGACGAGCAGCTCGTTGGTGCGCGTCAGCACGGTTCCCGGATCCGGTTCCTGGGAGGCGATCAGGCGCAAGGACAAGCGGACCTGTCCCATGAAGGCGGCGGCCTCCACGTCGTGCCCCTGGACGTCGCCGATCTCCAGGGCGATCGCGCCGTCGGGCAGCACGAAGGCGTCGTACCAGTCTCCGCCGATGTCCAGCCCGTCACGGCTGGGCCGGTAGCGGGCGGCGACCTCCAGGCCCGGGAGGTGCTCGGGCAGCGTGGGGAGCATGGTCTGCTGCAGCGCCGTGGCCAGCTCGACTCGCGCCTGCTGCAACCTGATGCGCCGCAGCGCCTGGCCTGCCAGGTCGGCCAGCGTGCCCATGAGGGTCCGCTCGTCCAGAGACGGCTGGTATCCGCGGTGGTAGGTCATCACCCACGCCCCGAGCGGTTGATCGCCGGTCTCGCTGAGGGGGGTGATCGAGAAGGCGTAGTCGGAGCCGAGCCGGTCGAGCCGCGGAAATGGGCCGTGCGGCCAGCGGCGGATGTGGTGCTTCCGGTCGGGGATGAACTGCGGCCGGCCGGTGCGGATCGCCTCAGGCAGCGGACTCGGATGGCCCAGCCGCAGGCCGTTCAGGGCCTGGACCTCGCGCATGGCTATCCCGGCATCGGTGGCGCAGCGCAGGCGGCTGTCGTCGACGAGTGCGAGCAGGGCGCCGCTGGCGCCGAAGGTCGCGGCGAGCCTGGTCAGGACGACCTGCTGCAACTCCTGCTCCGAGGCTGCGATGATCAAGGCGGAGGAGAAGTCGGCGATGTCCTTGGCGCGCTGTCGCTCGGCAGCCAGTGCGGCCTGCGCCTTCTGCTTGCGCTTCTCCTGTTGGTGTCGTCGCGGACCACCCCGAAGATCCGTTCGGGGCCGCCATACCCCAGCTGGAGCCGACGGGTCTGGGCGGCCAGTTGGTGCCAGCCGTCGTGCTGGGTGAGGTATCGCAACCTCACCCAGGGGGACTGCTGGATGGGGGCCGAGCGCAGGAGCTGCCGGAAGGCCTCCCGGTCGTCCGGGTGCACTGCCGAGATCACTCTGGAAAACGGCGCAGTGGAATCCGGGAAGAGCGCGGCCACGACGGGTGCGCCACCGAGCCACTCCAGCTGGTCCCGATGGGGGGCATACATCCACAGGCCGAGGTCGGCGGCCTCGGTGGCCAACCGGAACGGGATCAGCAGGCTGGGCAGGTCGTTTCGCGCATCCAGCGCGTGCACCCAGACCAGCTGCTCGTCACCGGCGGAATCCTTCACTTGCCGCGCCTCGATCAAGCAGGCAAGGGGTACTCCGTTTTGCCCGGGGAACTCCAGCACCCGCATCGCGGTCGTGCTCGTCCTGGCGGCGTGGATCAGACTATCGGCACAGAGCTGTCGGCCTGCAGGCCATAGATCACAGAAGTCACGTCCCAGGCACTGCTCCGCCGGCCTGCCCAGCGCCGTGGCCATCGCGGCGTTGAGGCCGCGCATGGCACCGTCCAGGGTCAGAAGGGCTGACGGGTCAGCCCTTCGAAGAAGTTCGTCCGAGGCGTCCATCTGTGGCTCCCTGGCATATACCAAAACAGCCTTTTCAGCTATCGTCGCGCATTTTGCCGTGATGTCTCTACGGACGGGGGCAGGACGAGCACGGACGCTGATGCACGGCCGACCTGGGGCTGCGGGCGTTCGACTCACACAGAGTGACCTCAGGCTCGATCCGATAAGGAAGAGCCACAGGTTCAAGACTGCACGAATCGGGGGCTTCGTACGTATAGATGGCGTGCCTAGATGGCGTGCCGGACGCCATGGGGCTGGCGGAGACCACGTCCATGCCGCCGGGGATGGCTCTCCCGGCCCTCGGTGCCTGCGTCAGCGGTGAGGTCTACTGGCACGCCCACAACCACCAGGTCAGGGTCCGGCTCGACGAGTGGCCGGCAGTTGACGAGTGATCGCCGCTGGGCCGTCTCTGGGCCGTCCGAGGCCGCTCGGTGGCGACCGGTGACGACTACCGACGGCAGTCGTAGTCAGCGGCAGCCGCAGGTCACTCAAGTGGATCTGCGACACTGGTTGAGCCATGCCTAAGCCCGGAGAACTTACTTTTGTCGCGCCGCGCGGAGCCAAGAAGCCGCCGCGGCACCTCGCCGATCTCACGCCTGCCGAGCGGAAAGAGGCCGTCGCCGCGATCGGTGAGAAGCCGTTTCGCGCCAAGCAGCTCTCGCAGCACTACTTCGCGCGGTACGCGCACGACCCGGCGGAGTGGACGGACATCCCGGCCGCCGCGCGCGGCAAGCTCCAGGAGGCACTGCTTCCCGAGCTGATGACGGTCGTGCGGCATCTGTCGACCGACCAGGACACCACCCGCAAGACCCTGTGGCGGCTGTTCGACGGCACGCTCGTGGAGTCCGTGCTGATGCGCTACCCGGACCGGGTGACCATGTGCATCAGCTCCCAGGCGGGCTGCGGGATGAACTGCCCGTTCTGCGCCACCGGCCAGGCCGGTCTCGACCGGAACCTGTCCACCGGTGAGATCGTGCACCAGATCGTGGACGGCATGCGGGCGCTGCGGGACGGCGAGATCCCGGGTGGCCCGGCGCGGCTGAGCAACATCGTCTTCATGGGTATGGGTGAGCCGCTCGCCAACTACAAGCGGGTGGTCGGGTCGATCCGCGCTCTCACCGACCCCGAGCCGGACGGGCTCGGGCTCTCGCAGCGCGGTATCACCGTGTCGACGGTCGGACTCGTCCCCGCCATCCACCGGTTCGCCGACGAGGGCTTCAAGTGCCGGCTCGCCATCTCGCTGCACGCGCCGGACGACGAGCTGCGCGACACCCTCGTACCCGTCAACACGCGGTGGAAGGTGCGCGAGGTGCTGGATGCCGGATGGGAGTACGCGGCCAAGTCGGGGCGTCGGCTCTCCATCGAGTACGCCCTCATCCGGGACATCAACGACCAGGCATGGCGCGGTGACCGGCTCGGGCGGCTCCTCAAGGGCAAGCCCGTGCATGTCAATCTCATCCCGCTGAACCCGACCCCGGGTTCGAAGTGGACCGCCTCGCGGCCCGAGGACGAGAAAGCGTTCGTCGAGGCGATCGCGGCCCATGGGGTGCCGGTCACGGTCCGGGACACCCGGGGCCAGGAGATCGACGGGGCGTGCGGTCAGCTCGCGGCCACCGAGCGGTAACCTGTGCTCGGTACGTACATCTTCATATTCCGACAGGGGAGCGCCACAGCGCTGAGAGTGCGGTAGCCGGAACTCCGGTGGGCCGCAGACCCTCAGAACCTTGCCCAGGTCATTCTGGGTAGGAAGTTCGGGCATCACTCAAGCTGTTGCGCCCTGCCCGGGAACCTCCCACGGTTCCCGGGCAGGGCCGCGTCTCTTCCTGGTCATCCCAGGAGGAATTCAGTGGGCATCAAGAGGACGATCACGGCCGTGGGTATCGGCCTGGGCCTGGTCACGCTGTCCGCGTGCGGGTCCGCCGACAGCAGCGACGCCGGGGACTCCAAGACCGTGACCCTCGTCAGTCACGACTCCTTCGCCTACTCCAAGAGCGTGCTGAACGCGTTCGAGAAGGAGTCCGGCTACAAGGTCAGGATCCTCAAGGACGGGGACGCCGGGCAGGCCGTGAACAAGGCCGTCCTCACCAAGGACAACCCGCAGGGCGACGTCTTCTTCGGCGTCGACAACACCCTGCTGTCCCGTGCGCTCGACAACGGGCTCTTCCAGCCGTACGAGGCGAGCGGCTCGGACCAGATCCTCCCGGAGTACCGGGTCGACCAGGACAAGCACCGGGTCACGCCGATCGACTCCGGTGACATCTGCGTCAACTACGACAAGAAGTACTTCGCCGACCACAAGCTGGCCCCGCCGACCTCCTTCGACGACCTGATCAAGCCCGCGTACAAGAACCTGCTCGTCACGGAGAACGCGTCCACCTCCTCGCCCGGCCTCGGGTTCCTGCTCGGGACCGCCGCCGAGTACGGGGATGGGGGCACCTCCCGCTCGAGCGAAGCCGAGAGTGGGGGAGGCTGGCCGGACTACTGGAAGAAACTGAAGGCCAACGGTGTGAAGGTGGTCGACGGCTGGGAGCAGGCGTACAACGACGAGTTCTCCGGGTCGGCCGGCGGAAAGAAGGCCAAGGCCGACCGGCCGCTGGTGGTCTCCTACGCCTCCTCGCCGCCCGCCGAGGTCATCTACGCCGACCCGAAGCCGACGACCGCGCCGACCGGGGTCGCGAGCGGCACCTGCTTCAGGCAGGTCGAGTACGCGGGGCTGCTGAGCAACGCCAAGAACACGAAGGGCGGCAAGGCGCTCATCGACTTCCTGGTCTCCAAGAAGTTCCAGGAGGACATGCCACTGAACATGTTCGTGTACCCGGTGGTCGAGGGCGCCGAGGTGCCGGCCGAGTTCACGCAGTTCGGTCCCCAGGCCAAGGACCCCGAGACTCTGGCTCCCGCCGAGATCGCCGACCACCGTGACCAGTGGGTCAAGTCGTGGACCTCACTCGTACTGAAGTAACTGAAGTACCCGAAGTGCCTGACGTGGCTGAAGTACGCGAAGTGACTGACGTGGCTGAAGTATGCGAAGTGACTGAAGCAGCCAAGGCGTTGCCCGACAAGCGTGGCAGCGCGGCGCGGCTCGGGCTCATGGCCCTGCCCGTCGCGTTCTTCGCCGTCCTCTTCGCCTACCCCGTCGCGGCCATCGTGGCCCGGGGCCTCAAGGTCGACGGGGTCTGGCAGTTCGGGCGGATCGGCGAGGTGCTGGCGCAGTCCGACATCCGGCACGTCCTGTGGTTCACCACGTGGCAGGCGCTCGCCTCGACGGCGCTCACGCTGCTGATCGCGCTCCCCGGCGCATACGTCTTCGCGCGCTTCGATTTCAGGGGCAAGCAAGTCCTGCGGGCCGTCGTGACCGTGCCGTTCGTGCTGCCGACCGTCGTCGTCGGTACGGCGTTCCTGGCCCTGGTCGGCCGGGGCGGGCTCCTGGACCAGCTGTGGGGCGTACGTCTGGACACCACCGTGTGGGCGATCCTGCTCGCGCACGTGTTCTTCAACTATGCGGTCGTCGTACGGACCGTCGGCGGGCTCTGGGCGCAGCTGGACCCGCGCCAGGAGGAGGCCGCGCGGATGCTCGGCGCCTCTCGGTTCGCGGCCTGGCGCAAGGTGACGCTCCCGGCCCTGAGCCCGGCCGTGGCCGCCGCCGCGCTCATGGTCTTCCTCTTCACCTTCACCTCGTTCGGTGTGGTGCAGATCCTCGGCGGGCCGACCTTCTCGACCCTGGAAGTCGAGATCTACCGGCAGACCTCGGAGATCTTCGACCTGGCGACGGCGGCCGTGCTGACGATCATCCAGTTCGTGGCCGTGGGCGCGATCCTCGCCGTGCACGCCGGGACCGTACGCCGCCGGGAGACCGCCCTGCGTCTGGTGTCCCCCGAGGTGACCGCGCGCAGGCCGCGAGGGGCCGGGCAGTGGGCGCTGCTCGTGGGGGTGCTGGCGAGCATCGCCGTCCTGCTCGTCCTGCCGCTCGGCGTGCTGGTCCAGCGGTCCTTCGACACCCCCGGCGGCTATGGATTCGCCTACTACAAGGCGCTGACCTCCGCCGACAGCGGCATCTTCCTGGTCGCGCCGATCGAGGCGATCGGCAACTCGCTCGCCTACGCGTTCGCCGCCACCGCCATCGCCGTGGTGATCGGCGGTCTGGCGGCCACCGCGCTCACCCGACGGGCCGGTCGTCTCGTACGAGGTTTCGACGCGCTGCTCATGCTGCCGCTCGGCGTGTCCGCTGTGACCGTCGGATTCGGCTTCCTGATCGCGCTCGACGAACCGCCACTGGATCTGAGGTCGTCCTGGATCCTGGTGCCGCTCGCGCAGGCGCTGGTGGGCGTGCCCTTCGTCGTCCGCACCATGCTGCCCGTGCTGCGGGCGGTGGACGGACGGCTGCGGGAGGCGGCGGCCGTGCTCGGGGCGTCGCCGTGGCGAGTATGGCGGGAGGTCGATCTGCCGATGGTGCGGCGGGCGCTGCTGATCGCGGCGGGGTTCGCCTTCGCGGTGTCGCTGGGCGAGTTCGGGGCGACGGTGTTCATCGCGCGGCCCGACAATCCGACGCTGCCGGTCGCCGTGGCCCGGCTGCTCGGGCGCGCGGGCGATCTCAACTACGGCCAGGCGATGGCCCTTTCGACGATCTTGATGGTGGTGTGTGCGGTGGCGTTGCTGCTCTTGGAGCGAATGCGCACCGACCGGACGGGGGAGTTCTGATGACAAGGCTCGTCAAAGAGGCGCAGGCGGAGGTGAGGGCGAAGTCGGGGAACGCCCTGCTGAGGATCGAGGCGGCGACCGTACGCTTCGGCGGGCGGCCCGTGCTCGACGCCGTCGACCTCGAGGCCGCCGAGCACGAGATCGTGTGCGTGCTCGGGCCGAGCGGCAGTGGCAAGTCCACGCTGCTGCGGACGGTGGCCGGGCTCCAGGCGCTCGATGGCGGACGGGTGCTTCTCGGCGGACGCGACCAGGGCGGCGTGCCCGCGCACCAGCGCGGCGTCGGGCTGATGTTCCAGGACCACCAGCTCTTTCCCCAGCGGGACGTGGGCGGCAACGTCGCCTTCGGGCTGCGCATGCACGGCACGCCGAAGGACCAACAGGCCGTACGCGTACGGGAGTTGCTGGAGCTGGTCGGGTTGCCCGGAGCCGCATCCCGGGCCGTCGCCTCGCTCTCCGGCGGCGAGCAGCAGCGGGTCGCGCTGGCCCGGGCCCTCGCGCCGCGCCCCCGGTTGCTGATGCTCGACGAGCCGCTCGGCCAGCTCGACCGCTCGCTGCGCGAACGACTGGTCGTCGAACTCAGAGAACTCTTCGGTGAGTTGGGCACGACCGTGCTCGCGGTCACGCACGACCAGGGGGAGGCGTTCGCGCTCGCCGACCGGGTCGTGGTGATGCGCGACGGACGGATCGCCCAGTCCGGTACGCCACTTGAGGTCTGGCAGCACCCGGCGGACGAGTTCGTGGCACGTTTCCTCGGCTTCGACAACGTGGTCGGGGCGACGGTGAGCGATCGGGTCGCGGACACCCCGTGGGGGAAGCTTCCGGTGCCGGAAGGCACCGAGCAGGGTCCCGGCGCGCTGCTGGTGCGGCCCGCGGGCGTACGGCTGGTCGCCCCCGCGGACGGGCTGCGCTGCATCGTGGCCGCTCGCACCTTCCGGGGCACTCATGTCGCCGTACAGCTGCAGCCCGCGGGCGGGCCGCGGCTCGAGGCGGCGTGTGCGCTGCGGGAGGCGCCGGCGCCCGGGGACGAGGTCGGGGTGGCGTTCGACGTGGCCGAGATCGTCGTACTCGGGAAGCAGTCGGCCGGATGAATGGAGTCGTGGCCGCAGGGGAGCGCCGCATAAGGTGCGGGGCATGACGCTTCTCGCACATGACCGCTATTGCGACGCGATCGAGTCGCAGGTGCGGCAGTTCAGGGACGTGGTGGCCTCCGGGGCGGACCTTTCCGCGACCGTGCCGACCTGCCCGGACTGGTCGCTGGAGCAGCTCGTACGGCACACCGGCGGAGCGCTGCGCTGGGCGGAACTCATGGTCCGGACGAGGACGCAGGAGCCCATCCCCGAGGCGGAGGTTCCGCGCGTCGGGGGACCGGAGGCCGAGGGCGACCCGGCCGCCCTGGACGTCTGGCTCGCGGAGACCGGCGAGACGCTGGTGGGCACGCTGCGCGAGGCGGGGCCCGATGCGAAGGTGTGGTCGTGGGCCGGTGTCCTCACCTCCGGTTTCTGGGCCCGCCGGATGACGCACGAGCTGGCGATCCACCGTGCCGACGCGACCCTGGCCGCCGGGTTGCCGTACGACGTGGCACCCGATGTGGCCGTGGACGCGATCGACGAGTGGCTGGAGATCATCGAGTTCGTGCAGCGGACACAGCCGCACGACGCGGCGACGGAGCTGCGTGGTCCGGGGCGCAGCATCCACCTCCACGCCACCGACGTCGGCCCCGAGCTGAACGCCGAGTGGGTCGTCGAACTCACCGAGAAGGGTGTCGTCTGGCGGCGGGGCCACGAGAAGGCGGCCGTCGCGCTGCGCGGCCCGCTCATCGACGTGCTGCTCGGCTTCTATCGCCGACTGCCGTTGGACGGTGGGGGGTTGGAGGTGCTGGGGGAGCGGGAACTGCTGGACTTCTGGCTGGAGCGGGCCACCTTCGGGTAGCGGGCGCGCACAGGCGTGCGGCCCGCCCCTCCGAGGGGGGACGGGCCACACGTTCGTCCTACGGGGTGCCGGTCAGTTGGCCTTCGAGCCGCCACGGCGGCGCATGCCGAAGAACACGGCTCCGCCGCCGACCACCACGAGGGCACCGGCGATACCGGCGATCACCGGGGTGTTGGAGTTCGCACCGGTCTCGGCGAGGTTCGACTCACCAACCGCCGGGGACGGGGAGTTGTCCCCTGCCGTGGCGGGCGCGGTGCTGCCGCTCTCCGACTCCGACGGGGTCGCGGAAGGCGTCTCCGAGGAGGCCGGGGAAGAGGGAGTCTCCGACGGCTCCGGGGTCACCGGGGTCACCGGGGTCTCCGAAGGCGACGGCGTCCCGGTGGTCTTGCACGCCTCGGACGGGGTGGTCAGCTGCGGCGAGATGTCCTCGTCGACGATGTTCCCGGCCTTGATGCGGACGCGGTACACGGCCTTGGGGGCCCAGTCCTCGGAGAAGGTGACGGTGGCGCCCTCGCGGGTGCCCTTGACCTTCTTGGAGCCGACGAGCTTCACGTCCGCGCCGTTCGACTCCAGGTAGACCGAGACCGTGGCGTTGACGCCCGTGGCGTCCGTGTCGGTCACGGTGATGATGCCCTTCCCGTTGTCGTCGCACGAGGCGGCGGCCGAGAAGTCACGAATGTTGCAAGCAAGTGCGTTGCCGGCGACGCCGAGCGCGAGCGCGGCGGTGGCGGAGGCAACACCGAGGATTCGCACAGAACGTGCGGTACGGCGAGATATGGACACGATTGCCCTTCAAAATGCGCAACTGCGGGGGGTTTGAGTGGGGTTCTGCTGTGGTAACAGCGCCCCCTCGGGCCTCACAGGTTTATAAGCGCCAGCTAAGTGCTGTCAATGCATATGCCCTGCCGTGCCGTTGGCTTTGCCTGGTCATTAACCCCCGAGGCGTTTGAGTGCCTCCGGGGCCTCCTCGATCCGGTCCACCAGCGCGATCCGGGACTCCATCGAACGCTCGCGGGCCAGCGATTGGAGGAGCGGCCAGGTGGGGTGCTTCTCGGTCCAGTGCGCGCGGTTCACGAGAACCATGGGGGTGGGCTCGCCGCGCGACTCGTAGTAGTTCGGGGTCGCGTTGTCGAAGATCTCCTGTACGGTCCCGGCGGCGCCCGGCAGGAACACGACGCCCGCGTTCGAGCGGGCCAACAGCCCGTCCTCACGGGTCGCGTTGGCGAAGTACTTGGCGATGTCCGAGGCGAAGGCGTTCGGCGGTTCGTGGCCGTAGAACCAGGTGGGGATGCCGACGGAGGCGCCGCCCGCGGGCCAGCGCTCGCGCACGGTGAAGGCGGCACGCGCCCAGTCGGTGATCGAGGGCACGAACGACGGTGCCCCAGCGAGGAGTTGGAACGCCTCGGTGAGCATCGCGTCGTCGAACGGAGCCGCGTACGCGCCGAGGTTCGCGGCCTCCATCGCGCCCGGGCCGCCGCCGGTGGCGACGATAAAACCGGCGCGCGCCAGCTCGCGACCCAGGCGGGCCGCGCCCTCGTACGCCTCCGTGCCGCGCGCCATCGCGTGGCCGCCCATCACGCCCACCACCCGTGCGCCGACGAGAAGCTCGTCGAGCGCGTCGGACACCGAGTCGTCGTGGATCGCGCGCAGCATCGACGCGAAGACGTCGCCGTCGGCCTTGGTCTGCTGTATCCAGGTGTAGGCGCGCGCGTCCAGCGTCGCCTCGTACCCGGCGTCCAGCGAGTGGAAGAGCTCGTCCGGGGTGTAGAGCAGACCCCGGTACGGGTCGAAGGGCAGCCCGGGGACGGGTGGGAAGACCAGCGCGCCCGAGGCTCTCACCCGCGCCGCCGCCTCGGGGGTCATCGGGCAGCCGAGGAAGACCGAGCCCGCGGTGTCCACAGAGAGCAGTGTCTCCGTACGATCCGTCAGATCGACTGCCTGGACACGGAATTGAGCGAGCGAGCCGTGCTCCGAGACGACCTCGTCGAACTCGGCGAGGGACTCGATCTCACGGTCGTGGCCGGCGTGAAGGGGGGTTGGCTGCACGCGGCCATGCTAGGCCCTGCCGTCAATTTCCCGTCGCCCACCCAGGAGCTACGCCGGTCCGCGCGAAGTGAGCTGTGCGCGGTCCGTCCGGCGATCGCGGACGCCGGAGTCCTCCTTCTGGCCGGCCCCCTGCTGCTCCCGCGCCGCGAGAACGCGCCGGAGAACAAGCTCACTGGCGCCTGAGTCCAAGAAGACCCAGGCGCGTTTGTCCCAGCGGGTGGGTGCGGCCCGTGAGTGCTTGATCACCTCGCCCCACGATCGAACAATGATCTCAGAGCGAGGTGCTCACATGATCCGCCGCACGGGCCCGGCCTCCGGGGAGTTCGGCTCAGCCCTGGACCGCTGCCGGGTCCATCCACATGACCTCCCAGGTGTGGCCGTCCGGGTCGTCGAAGGCGCGGCCGTACATGAAGCCGTGGTCCTGGGCCTCGCGTGTCTCCGAGCCGCCCGCCGCGAGGGCCTTGTCGCAGAGTTCGTCGACCTTCTCGCGGCTCTCGGCGCTCAGACACAGCAGCACCTCGCTGGTCCTGGTCGGGTCCGCGAGCTCCTTCTTCGTGAAGTCCGCGTAGCGCTGCTTGCTCAGCAGCATCGCGATGATCGTGTCGCTGATGACGACACACGCGCAGTCGTCCGTCGTGAATTGCGGGTTGATGGTGTAGCCGAGCTCCGTGAAGAACTTCTTCGAGGCGTCGACGTCGCTCACGGCGAGGTTCACGAAGATCATCTGCTGGTACATGAGTGGTCTCTCCCGGAGAAGGTGACGTGGCGTGCTGTACGGAGAGTTGGACCGCCCGTCCACGCGAAACTCATCGCTCATCGGGAACATGATTTCGTACGACCTCTCAGTGGGCCGCCGCGAGTGCCGCCAGTTCCGCGACTGCCCAGGTCAGCGGGCCGAACACGGTGAGGAGCGTGCCCGCGCGGAGCAGTGCCGCGCCGCGCAGCATCGAGGCCGGCGCCCCGAGCCGCAGCAGCGCCGCCGTGGTGTCGGCGCGTGCGTGCTTGGCCTCGACCGCCGCCGTCAGCAGTGTCGCGACGGCGCACCCGGCCACGAGCAGTGCCCCGAGCGTGCTGAGCGGTCCGAACGAGGGCCGGGCCCCCGCGTACAGGGTCGCCATGGCATACGCGCCCGATGCCACCGCACACACCACGCCCAGCGGACGCCCGATGCGCCGGGCCTCCTCCTGGAGGACGCGCCCGGCGAGCAGCCGCAGCGCACCGGGCCGTACGGCCTGGAGCAGCCGCCCGCACAGGTGGGTGATCGCGGGTCCGGCCAGGGCCAGCCCGAACGCGGTCAGCGCCCAGCCGCCGAGCACCCCGGCGGGGGCGCCCGCGAAGCGGCCGGACAGGTCCGCGCCGACTGCCGATCCCGAGCGGCTCGCGTACGCCTCCACGGCGAGCCCCGCCGCGACGGTGGCCGTGCCCCAGGGCAGCCCGCCGGGGGTGGGCAGTGGAGCGGCGGGCTGCTGCGGGTCCAGCGGGCGCCCCGGCTGATCGGCGTACGGTCCCGACTCCGCGCTCTTACGGGAGGAGGTCCGGGGCGAGCTGTGCCGTCCGGCGCGTCCCGGCGCCAGGCCCCGCGGCCGCAGCACCACCGCGCTCGCCGCGGAGGCGGCCAGCGGTACCAGGGCGAGCAGCGTCAGTGCCGCGGGCAGCGGCAGGGGGTGGTCCGCGGCGAGGAACTCCGTCGCGGCGCCGTCGAAGGGCATGCCGGTCAGGTCGCCGCGCAGCTGCAGGAAGACCAGCAGTGCGAGCATCGAGCCCAGCGTGGTCGACAGGGCGGTGGTGACGGCCGAGATGGCCATCAGGCGGCCCGGGCCGAGACCGACCGCCGCGAGCCCGGAGCGCGGCCGGGTCCCCGGGTCCGTACGGGCGACCGCGACCGCGAAGTGCACGGTGGCGGCGACGGGCGCGACGCACCAGGCGAGCCGGAGCGCCGAGCCGGCCGAGGCCTCCGGATGCGCCATCGCGTACCCCAGCGTGCACAGCAGCAGGAACCCGGTGCCCGCTGCGGCGCCGGCGACCAGCAGTCTGCGCAGCTGGACGAGGGGGTGGGCGCCGCGGGCTAGACGGAGAGCGAGCACGCGGCCCGGCCTTCCGACTCGGTGACCGGGGGCAGGTGGACGTTGTTGACGCGCCGTCCGTCGAGCAGCGACACCGTGCGGTCGGCGAGCGCCGCGGTGTCCGTGTCGTGCGTGGCCAGGACGACCGTGATGCCGTGCGAGCGGGCCGCCGTGGTGAGCGTCCGCAGCACCTGGGCGCGGTCGGCGCGGTACAACGGGGCGGTCGGCTCGTCGGCGAAGAGGACCGTGGGGGAGGGGACGAGGGCGCGGGCGATGGCGACGCGCTGGCGCTCGGCCTGCAACAGGGCGTGCGGGCGCTTGCGGGCGCAGTCGCCGATGTCTAGCCGCTCCAGCCACTCCAGGGCGGTGGTCTTGGCGGCCCGGCGGCCCGCGCCGCGCAGCATCAGGGGCAGCGCCGCGTTCTCCCAGGCGTTCAGTTCCGGTACCAGCACCGGGGCCGGGTCGATCCAGCCGAAGCGGTCGCGGCGCAGCCGTTCGCGGGTCAGCGTGCCCATGGTGTGTACCGGCGTGCTGTTGAACCAGACCTCGCCCTGCTGCGGCAGGAGCTGCCCGGACAGGCACTGGAGCAGGGTCGTCTTGCCGCTGCCGCGCGGGCCGCCGACGGCCAGGATCTCGCCCTCGCGGATGCCTAGCGAGACACCGCTGAGCGCGGGGGAGCCGTTGTGCTTGACGTGCAGGGCGCGTGCCCAGAGCACGTCGTTGTCCGGCGGGGCCACCATCGCGTACACCTCGTTCAGATCTGATTTGCGCTGCCTAGCGGCCTCGGAGAGGTCGCTCAGTCCCCCCGGACGGGGGAACGAAGGCAGGGCCGATCGGTCACTGGCACGCTAGGGAGTCGGGGGCGGGAGGCCGGACAGCACGCGGCCCCGGGCCGCCCTTTCTCACTCGAACGGGCGGCACCGGGGCCGGTGTTGATCATCCATACGGAAGATCAGGATGATCAGGAAGAGCGGGAGATCAGGCAGATCGGCAAGATCGGCAAGATCGGCAAGATCGGGAAGATCAGAGCTTCGTCCACGCCTCCGTCAGCACCTGACGGACGATCCCCTCGATCTCGTCGAAGGTCGACTGGTCGGAGATCAGCGGCGGCGACAGCTGGATGACCGGGTCACCGCGGTCGTCGGCGCGGCAGTAGAGGCCGTACTCGAAGAGCTTCTTGGAGACGAAGCCGTAGAGCACGCGCTCCGACTCCTCGTCCGTGAACGTCTCCTTGGTGGCCTTGTCCTTCACCAGCTCGATGCCGTAGAAGAAGCCGTTGCCGCGGACGTCGCCGACGATCGGCAGGTCGTGCAGCTTCTGCAGGGTGGTCAGGAACGCGGACTCGTTGTCCAGCACGTGCTGGTTGAGGCCCTCACGCTCGAACAGGTCGAGGTTGGCCAGCCCCACCGCGGCCGAGACCGGGTGGCCACCGAAGGTGTAGCCGTGCAGGAAGGTGTTGTCGCCCTTGTAGAACGGCTCGGCGAGGCGGTCCGAGACGATGCACGCGCCGATCGGGGAGTAGCCCGAGGTCATGCCCTTGGCGCAGGTGATCATGTCCGGTACGTAGCCGAACTTGTCGCAGGCGAACATTGTGCCGAGGCGGCCGAACGCGCAGATGACCTCGTCCGACACGAGCAGCACGTCGTACTGGTCGCAGATCTCCCTGACCCGCTGGAAGTAGCCGGGCGGCGGCGGGAAGCAGCCGCCGGCGTTCTGCACCGGCTCCAGGAAGACGGCCGCGACCGTCTCCGGGCCCTCGAAGAGGATCTGCTGCTCGATCTGGTCGGCGGCCCAGCGGCCGAAGGCCTCGGGGTCGTCGCCGAAGAGCGGGGCGCGGTAGATGTTGGTGTTGGGGACCTTGTGGGCGCCCGGGACCAGCGGCTCGAAGGGGGCCTTCAGGGCCGGCAGACCGGTGATGGACAGGGCGCCCTGCGGGGTGCCGTGGTAGGCGACCGCGCGCGAGATGACCTTGTACTTGGTCGGCTTGCCCTGCAGCTTGAAGTACTGCTTGGCGAGCTTCCACGCGGTCTCGACGGCCTCGCCGCCGCCGGTGGTGAAGAAGACCTTGTTCAGGTCGCCGGGGGCGTAGTTCGCGAGGCGCTCCGCCAGTTCGACGGCCTTGGGGTGGGCGTAGGACCACACCGGGAAGAAGGCCAGCTCCTGCGCCTGCTTGAACGCCGTCTCCGCGAGCTCGGTGCGGCCGTGGCCCGCCTGGACCACGAACAGGCCCGCGAGACCGTCGAGGTAGCGCTTGCCCTTGTCGTCGTAGATGTAGGTGCCCTCACCACGGACGATGGTGGGAACGGGCGCGTTCTCGTACGAAGACATGCGGGTGAAGTGCATCCACAGGTGGTCGTACGCGGTCTTGCTGAGGTCCTTGGCGGTCACGGCTATCGGGTTCCCCACATGTAGGTCTGCTTCTTCAGCTTCAGGTAGACGAAGCTCTCGGTGGAGCGCACCCCGGGCAGGGCCCGGATGCGTTTGTTGATGACGTCCAGCAGGTGGTCGTCGTCCTCGCAGACGATCTCGGCGAGGAGGTCGAACGAGCCCGCGGTCATCACCACGTACTCGACTTCCGACATGGCGGTCAGCGCGTCGGCCACGGACTCCGTGTCGCCCTCGACGTTGACGCCGACCATCGCCTGTCGGCGGAAGCCCACGGTGAGCGGGTCGGTGACCGCGACGATCTGCATCACGCCCTGGTCGAGCAGCTTCTGGACGCGCTGGCGCACGGCCGCCTCGGACAGGCCGACGGCCTTGCCTATCGCGGCGTAGGGACGGCGTCCGTCCTGTTGGAGCTGCTCGATGATCGCGAGGGAGACGGAGTCCAACGGGGGACGGCCGTTCCTGGACTCGTTCCTCGCCTCGATCCTGGAGTCGCTCCGGGAATCGATCCGCGAATCGATCCGGGACTCGCTCCTCGACTCGCGGGAGTCCCTGGGGTCTGCGCTTCGACTGGCCACGAGCTCACTGTGCACGACGTCTCGACGGTTCCGCAAGGACGTAGCGATGAAATTCGTTGTTTGCGATGGCGTATCGTGCGGATTTCGCAGTTCTGGGCCGACCGGGGGTGTTGAAAACGTCGGCGTACGGATTAGGGTGGTTGTCTCAGTGATTGGACACCCGAAACTTGGAGGGCCGGCAGTGAGCACCGAGCTGCGTCGTCTGCGCAATTACATCGACGGTGAGTTCCGGGACGCCGCCGACGGGCGGACCACCGAGGTCGTCAACCCCGCGACCGGCGAGGCGTATGCGACCGCCCCGCTGTCCGGTCAGGCCGACGTGGACGCCGCGATGGCGGCCGCCGCCGCGGCCTTCCCCGCCTGGCGCGACCAGACCCCCGCCGAGCGCCAGAAGGCCCTCCTGAAGATCGCGGACGCCTTCGAGGAACGGGCCGAGGAGCTGATCGCGGCCGAGGTGGAGAACACCGGCAAGCCGATCGGGCTGACCCGGTCCGAGGAAATCCCGCCGATGGTCGACCAGATCCGCTTCTTCGCGGGCGCCGCCCGCATGCTCGAGGGGCGCAGCGCCGGCGAGTACATGGAGGGCATGACCTCCATCATCCGCCGCGAGCCGATCGGCGTCTGCGCGCAGGTCGCGCCGTGGAACTACCCGATGATGATGGCGGTGTGGAAGTTCGCCCCCGCACTCGCGGCCGGTAACACGGTCGTCCTCAAGCCGTCGGACACGACCCCCGCGTCCACCGTCCTGATCGCCGACATCATCGGCTCGGTCCTGCCCAAGGGCGTCTTCAACGTCATCTGCGGCGACCGCGAGACCGGCCGCGCGATGGTCGAGCACCCGACACCGGCGATGGCCTCCATCACCGGCTCGGTGCGCGCGGGCATGTCGGTCGCCGAGTCGGCGTCCAAGGACCTCAAGCGGGTCCACCTCGAGCTGGGCGGCAAGGCCCCGGTCGTCGTCTTCGAGGACACCGACATCGCCAAGGCCGTCGAGGACATCTCGGTGGCGGGCTTCTTCAACGCCGGCCAGGACTGTACGGCCGCCACGCGTGTCCTCGTACAGGAGTCCATCCACGACGAGTTCGTGACCGCGCTGGCCAAGGCCGCCGCGGATACGAAGACCGGGCAGCCGGACGACGAGGACGTGCTGTACGGGCCGCTCAACAACCCGAACCAGCTCAAGCAGGTCGCCGGCTTCATCGAGCGGCTGCCCGCTCACGCCAAGGTGGAGTCCGGTGGCCACCGGGTCGGCGAGAAGGGCTACTTCTACGCGCCGACCGTCGTCTCGGGCCTGAAGCAGGACGACGAGATCATCCAGCACGAGGTGTTCGGGCCGGTCATCACCGTCCAGTCCTTCACGGACGAGACCCAGGCGGTCGAGTGGGCGAACGGCGTCGAGTACGCCCTCGCGTCCTCCGTCTGGACGAAGGACCACGGCCGCGCGATGCGCCTGTCGAAGGCCCTCGACTTCGGGTGCGTGTGGATCAACACGCACATCCCGCTGGTCGCCGAGATGCCCCACGGCGGCTTCAAGAAGTCCGGCTACGGCAAGGACCTGTCGGCGTACGGCTTCGACGACTACACGCGGATCAAGCACGTGATGACGTCGCTGGACGGCTGATCACCGCATGAACCGCGCGGCCCCGGACGGGAGTTGGTCCTGTCCGGGGCCGCGGTGTACGTACTGGGTGTACGTGGGGGGCGACAGGGTGTCGGGTCGGGGGGCGACGGCTCGACGCAGCGCCCATTGTCCGCGCCGGCACGGGGACGGCATGCTGCCGGGGTGCCAGCGCTTCGCAGGACCCCGCCCTTGTCCCGCCGGTCCCTGCTGCGCACCCTGGGCGGGGGCGCGGCGCTCGGTGCCCTGGCCGGATGCGGGGTGCCTGCCGCGTACGTGTCACCGGGCGACCGTGCCGGGGTCGACCTCTCCGCCCGCGACAAGCGGCTGACCTGGGCGAACTGGCCGCTGTACATCGACACCGACGACGAGGACAGCACGAAGCGGCCCACTGTGGACGCCTTCGAGAAGCGCACCGGGATCTCCGTCGACTACATCGAGGAGATCAACGACAACGACGAGTTCTTCGGCAAGATCAGCCCGTCCCTGATGAACCACCAGCAGACGGGCCGCGATCTGATCGTCATCAGCGACTGGATGTGCGCGCGCTTCGTCCGGCTCGGCTGGGTACAGGAGATGGACCGGGCCAAGCATTGATCTTCCGTCCACGGGACCGGAGTTCGGCATGCACGCGCGGGGCGCGGCAGGCGCCGTGGTGTTCGGCGTGGATCTCGCGGATCTCCGCGACCGCCCGGTCCTCGGCCGCCTGTTGCTCGATACGGGCGACAGTGGTGGTCCGGTGTCGATAGAAGCCGGAGCGGGACACCCCAAGGGCCCGGCACAGCCGCTTCACGCCGAAATCGGCGCCGTTGTGGGAGATGAAGTCCCAGTGGGTCCTCACTTCACCTCCCGGGCGACATAGGCGGCTTCCCGGCGCAGGATGTCGCGCTGCCGCTGTCATTCCCTCTCGGCCCTGAGCAGCCTGGCGTTCTCTTCCTTCAGCCGGGCCAGGTCCTCAGCCGGATTCGTACCGGCTCCGGCCTCATGGTGCTCGGGCGCCGAGTGCGGGGTGGCGTCCGTGCGGACCCACATCCGCAAACGTCTCCCCGGTGATCCCGAGATCCGCGTCCACCGCCGCGTACGTGTGCTTGCCACCGGCCGCGTGGTACAGCGCGACGGCGTCCTTCCGGAACTCCTCCGGGTACCAATGTTGGGTCCCGGATACGAACGGTGCTGACTTCCTCGTGTTCTGCGCCCGATGGATTGCCTCACGTCCGTCCATAGCGTGGTGGACAGCACGGAGGATTTGCCTACGGATCTGTGGTACCGGCTATGTGAATACCCGTGCTCGCGGAGGCAATGGACGCGTGACTGAATGCGTTGTCGAGAAAAAATGTCGCCTCCGTATCAGATAGTTACTCAGTTCTGAGAGGAGAACGTCATGAGTGCACATGTGTCCCGCATTGGCCGCCTGGCGGCCGTTACCGCTGCCGCAGTCGTCCTCGCCTGCACCGGTATGGGGGTCGGCACGGCGTCGGCGTCGCAGCAGAGCCACGCCGTCAGCTACGCGGCTGACGGCGGCGGCGGTGGCGGCCACGGCGGCGGTGGCGGTGGCGGCCACGGCGGCGGCGGTGGCGGCCACGGCGACGGCGGCGGCTGGGGCGACGGTGACGACGACGGCGGTTGGGGTGACGGCGGCTACTAAGACCAGGTCAGGCGTTCCCGGTCGGGGTTTCCCGGCCGGGAACGCCTGCTGTGTGCAGGCCGTTGAGGGCTGGGACGACAACTTCGCCGAGAACCAAGGGGCTCTCGGACTGGCGCGCCGAGGCGTGATCCGTTGACGGCTTCAGTGCTGGTGAGGGCCGATTGGCCCGTCAGTACCAACTTCAAGTGAGAGGTGGTGTTCCGCGCCCAGTGGCTGTCGTGCCCTGCACGCCTAGCGTCGAGTTCACGGATGCGATCCGATCCTGCAAACCCACAAGGAGCGGAACATGAACGCGACTACGTCCGCGGACACACCACAACCGTCACCCCTCGAGATGCCTCACGCCTTCCCAGGCTCGCTCGCCCAGCACGCTGTCGACGTGGCAGTCCGCTATCGGCCTGCACGACCGGAGACATCGGGCGACTGGATCGAGCTCATGGCGCTGCCCGAGAATCGCGTGGCCATGGCCGTGGGCAGTGTTGTGGGCTGCGGCCCGCGTGCCCGCGCCTGGATCGGCCGGCTGCGCGGCGCGGTCCGCACCCTCTCCTCGACCGGCCTGCCGCCCGACGAACTCCTGGGCCGCCTCGATGATCTCGCGACCCGATGGGGCCAGGGCCCTGACGAATGGGAGGGCTCTTTCAGGGGAGCGACTTGTCTCTATGCGATCTACGACCCGGTCTCCCGGCACTGCGCGGTGTCCGGGGCCGGGCATCGGCCGCCCGCCGTAGTAAGCCCCAATGGCCGGGTGGAGTTCCCCGACGTGCCCGCCGGGCCGCCCCTCGGCCTGGGCAGCGGCTCCTTCACCACTGCGGAGTGGGAGGTGCCCGAGGGCAGCCAACTGGTGCTCTACGGCCATGGCCTGCTCCAACGCCGAGGAAAGGGCGCCGATGCCGGTGTCGCACTGCTGCGGAGGGTGCTGAGCCGAGCCGCCACCCGGAACGGCGTTGTGGGCCCGGAGGAGACCTGCGCGGCCGTGTTCGACGCACTGCTCCCGGTCCGCCCCGGCGGCGCCGTCGCGCTGGTGGTCGCCCGCACTCGCAGCATGCGACCTGATCAGGTCGCCGACTGGGATGTGCCCGCCGAGCCGACGGCGGTGGCGGACCTGCGTGCTGCTGTTACGCGCCAGCTTGCGCATTGGGGTCTGAGTGACCTTGTCTTCACGACCGAACTGATCCTCAGCGAGCTGGTGAGCAACGCTCTTCGCCACACCACTGGACCGATCCACCTTCGGCTGCTCTGTGACCACGCCCTTACGTGTGAGGTGTTCGACTCCAGCCCCGCGTTCCCCCATCTGCGTCAGGCGGCCACCACGGACGAGAACGGACGCGGTCTGTTTCTTGTCGCCCGGCTCGCCGAGCGTTGGGGGACCCGGCATACGCAGGCCGGCAAGGTGATTTGGACCGAGCAGCCCCTGCCGCAGACGCCGCCGGCCGGGATGGATGAGCGGCCGGTTGCTGCGACGGGGCACCCCTCACAAGGCAGTCGGGCAGGTCATTACGACCCCTGCCCGGTTTGAGGAGGGGGCAAAGAGGGGGACAGCAACCCGCGCGGGGGCTGCGACGGCCTTGCGGTCGGCCCGGCCCCCGTTCGTTTGCCCCGCTACCGACCAGACAGCCCTGGCAACACGACGGGATCGCCTGTTGGTTGGTCGGGCCGGCGCGGAACAGCCTCCCCGTTGTTCTCACAGGTGCGCGGATACGCCGTTGCAGACTCCGGCGTATCCGCGCCTCGAGCTGTGGTTCTCACGGACCCTGCCGGAAGCCGATGTTGTCGTCGATGACTGTGCGCGGCGAAACGGGCAGTTTCTCGGAATGCTCAAGGTCGAGCGTGGTGAATTCGATCCCGCGACTCCACACCGTGCGCAGGAACTCCTTGATGAACTCCGTGGTCAGTTGCTCTCCGCCGCATCGCCGGTAGCCGAATCCGAACGGTGCATAACCGGCCGTGTCGCAAGCCGGGTACGCGGTGCCGTCGACGACTCCGTACACGGCTCCGAAAGCGCTGTTGGTCATCTCTGCCCGGCGGCCGTCCATGACGGTGAACGGTGTGGGTGGGAAAGGACAGCGCGCGAGCCCGGCTTGGCGGCTTCTCGTCTCCGCGTTGTCGGCGGTCGTCGGCGCTGCCCGGTACCTGTCGGGATCGAACTCCTCCGGGTTGCGCCAGTGCCGGGGGTCTCGGCTCGCCGAGGGGTGCAGGGTGAGAACACTGCCCGAGCGAGGATCGGCACCACGTTCGGTGCTCACGGTCGACAGGCTGCCTCCGTTCGGTGAAACCGTGCGGAAGAGCTCCATCACGTAGCGGTCGAGTGGGGTGAACGCGCCGCCGTCCGCCGTGTCCGGGCTGTTCGTCATCGTCCGCTCGAACCACGACCTGACGGCCGGGTCGCCATGGCTTGCGTCCAGCAGGGCCATGGTGCGGTAGAGCATGTTGCCCCACTGACTGAACGCCAGGAAGTTGTGGAAGCACTCGAAGACGATGTCCTCGCGGCGGAAGTGCTCGCCCCCTCGGCCGTTCTTGAGCCAGTAGTGGACGAAAGTGCCCTCCGGGTCCTGGACGTCGCCGTCGATCACTGCCTGCACCCGGCGGTCGATCCACTCCTTGAGCCGCGGGCGCAGTTCGCGCACCCGCATGATGTTCTCCCGCACCAGGTCCTCGGTGGGATACCAGTGGCCGAGGACGGCGGTGAAGCCGACGCCGATCGTCCGCACCTCGGGCGGGATGGCCTCGCCGGTGACACCGAGGTGGAGGTCCCAGTAGAGGTCGAAGTAGTTCTGGTAGTACTCGTGCATCAGCGGCTTGCCGGCGTTGGTCTCGGCGAAGAGCCGAGCGAGGAAGCCGTGGATCTTAGGGGCGTACTTGGCTGCGTAGAGGTCCGGCGTGGTCGCCGAAGCGTAGATCTTCTTGCGCTCGTTGTCCGGTCCTCGCTGGTCGTAGCCCGTGATGAAGACCGTGGTGCCCTCCTTGGGGTCGGGCGCCCACCCGTCGTAGAGCATGCCCCAAAAGTGCGGCGGAGCCGCGTTCTCCTTGCTCAGGGCGAGATCGATCATGGGGAGTGCGGGCCGTTCGCCCACGTACTCGCTGCTCGAGAGGTAGGGCACCACGGCGCGCTCGATGTAGTCCGGGTCGAAGGCCGGCGGAAGCAGTCCGACCCATGCGTGGGGTGTGCTCATGTTTGTTTCCTCTGATCGTTGGGTCAGCTCGGGCAGCCGAGGCGGCGCCTCGGCTCTCCCCGAGCCGTGGTGCAAGGTTGACGCGCAGGCACTACCGGGCGAATTGGGTCAGAGGTACCAAATTAAAATGAAATATAGTATTCCGCGCCCAATGGCCGTGCCGCTGCTCGCTCCTAGCGTCGTTCTCACTGACGCAATCGGATCCCCGATCGGAAGGAGCGGAATATGAAGGCGACACAGGGCACGGCAGTCGACCCGGGCCGGACCGTGCCGAACGGCGCTTTCCCGAACGGCAACGGAAAGCCGTCCGGGGTGGAGCCGCCGGTACTGGGCGGACCGGAGCACACCGACTACTACCTGCTGGACAACCTGCTCACCGACGAGCAGCGGGCCCTGCGGAAGAAGGTCCGCGAGTTCATGGACCGGGAGGTCGCCCCGATCATCAACCCGTATTGGGAGCGGGCGGAGTTCCCCTTCGAGCTGGTGCCCAAGCTGGCGCAGCTGGACATCGCGGGCTTTCAGATTTCCGGCTACGGCAGCCCGGGGATGAGCAATGTGACGGCCGGCCTGGTGATTCTCGAGCTGGCCCGGGGCGATCTGAGCATCTCGACGTTCATGGGGGTCCACTCGGCCCTGGCCATGATGTCGATCGCACTGCTCGGCTCCGAGGAGCAGAAGCAGCGCTTCCTGCCGCCGATGGCGCGCCTGGAGAAGATCGGAGCCTTCGGCCTGACCGAACCTGCGCACGGCACGGACGTGGTCGAGCTGGAGACGACCGCACGCCGGGACGGTGATTCCTACGTCCTCAACGGCCACAAGAGGTGGATCGGCAACACGACCTTCGCCGACTACGTGATCATCTGGGCCCGCGGCGACGACGGGCACGTGGGCGGCTACGTGGTCGAAAAGGGCACACCCGGGTTCGATGCCCAGGTCATCAAGGGCAAGACGGCTCTGCGCTGTGTCCAGAACGCGCAGATCTCCCTCACCGACGTCCGGGTGCCCGCCGAGAACCGGCTGGCGAACGTGAACACCTTCCGCGACACCGAGAAAGTCCTGCTGGCCTCGCGCTTCTGCGTCGCATGGGAGTCGATCGGCGCCGCCATCGCGGGCTACGAGACGGCTCTGGCCTACGCCAAGCAGCGCAAGCAGTTCGGGATGCCGCTGGCCGCCTTCCAGCTCATCCAGTACCGGCTCTCCCGGATGCTGGCGGACATCACCGACATGCTGTGCATGCAGCTCCGACTCAGCCAGCTCATGGACGAGGGCGAGTACTCGATGCCCCGGGTCGCGCTGGCCAAGATGCACCACACCGAACGAGCCCGGGCCATCCTCGCCGACGCCCGCGACATGCTCGGCGGCAACGGGATCCTGCTCGATTACCACGTCGCCCGGCACCTTTGCGACATCGAGGCGATCGACACGTACGAGGGCACCGACACCGTGCAGGCGCTGATCGTCGGCCGCGACATCACCGGCTACAACGCCTTCGTGCCTGTGGCGCCGAGCCACTGACCCCGGCGTGTATCGCGGCGTCCCATGACAGCGGGTCAATCCCGGGCGCCGCGCACGACCCCACGGAAGACAAGGAGTAGTCATGAGCAACACGCCCCTCCTGGAGGGACTGCACGTCGTCGATCTCGCGAGCTTCATCGCCGGGCCCGCCGCGGCCACCGTCCTCGGTGACTTCGGCGCCGACGTCGTCAAGGTGGAACCCCCGCGCGTGGGCGACGCATACCGTTCGCTCAGCCGTATCCCTCCCAACCCCCATGTCGAAGGGGTCAACTACCCCTGGCAGCTGGACAACCGCAACAAGCGCAGCATCGCGCTCAACCTCAAGTCGCCCGGCGCCCGGCCCGTGCTCGAGAGTCTGGTGCGGTGGGCCGATGTGCTGGTGACCAACTTCCCGCCGCGGACGCGCGAGAAGCTGGGCCTGGAGTACGACGCTCTGGCCTCCCTCAATCCCCGGCTGATCTACGCCGATGTCACCGGCTTCGGCGAAGAAGGTCCGGACGCGAATCTGCCCGGCTTCGACGTGACGGCGTACTGGGCGCGCAGCGGCCTGATGGACCTCACACGCCAAAGGGACGTGCCACCGGCCATGAACGCGTTCGGATCGGGCGATCACTCCACGGCGATCACCCTGTTCGCCGGGATCATGACCGCGCTGTACCGGCGGGAGAGGACCGGCCAGGGCGCACGCGTCACGGCCTCGCTGCTCGCCGAAGGCGCCTGGGCGGCGAGCATGTGGCTGCAAGCCGTACTGGTCGGGGCGAAGCCCCCCCGACCCATCGACCGGTCCGACCCGCCCAACGCGCTCGGGAACATGTACCGCACGGCAGACGACCGCTGGATCGTCCTCGTCTTCGTCAACGAGGACAAGCAGGTACCGCCCTTCCTCAAGGCCATCGGTCATCCCGAGGCGGCGGAGAACCCGCGCTACGCCGACACTCCGAGCCGCCGCGCCCACGCCGCCGAGATCGTTGCCCTGCTGGACAAGACATTCGCGACTCGCTCCCTGGCCGAGTGGCGCGAGGTGCTCGACACCGCGGGCCTCACGTACGGAGTCGTCCAGACGCTCGAAGAGTGCGCCCACGACCCTCAGCTCCTCGCCAACCGGGTGTTCGTACCGATCGACGACGGCAGCGACGAGCCGCACCTGACCATCGACAGCCCCGTCCGGCTGGACCAGGAACAGAAGGTCCGTCCGGGCCCTGCCCCCGATCTGGGTGAACACACCGAGTCCGTGCTCCGCGACCTCGGCTTCGACGCCGCAGGAATCGAGGAGCTGCGCAAGGCCGAAGCCGTCGTCTGAAGCCGCAGCTCAGCAGCGCGAGAGAAGAAGGGAAACACCATCATGACCACGGCCACGGACACGCCGACCGTACGGACTGAGGATAACGACGGCATCTTCGTGATCACGATCGACCGGCCGAAGGCCCGCAACGCCATCGACGGGGCCACCGCCAGGGCCCTGGCGGCTGCCGTCGACCGCCTGGAGTCCCGCGACGACCTCAGGGTCGGCATCATCAGTGGGGCCAACGGTGTCTTCAGTGCGGGCATGGACCTCAAGGCCTTCGCGGCCGGAGACACGCCCATCGTCGAAGGACGGGGCTTCGCCGGCATCACACGCGCCCAGATCAAGACCCCGCTCATCGCCGCCGTCGAGGGCTATGCGCTGGGCGGTGGAACCGAGATGGCGCTCGCCTGCGACATGATCGTGGCCGCGCGGAACGCCACCTTCGGCCAGACCGAGGTCCACTACGGCATCGTGCCGCCCGAAGGAGGCATGGTGCGCCTGCCCGAGCGCATCCCGCGCAACATCGCCCTGGAGCTTCTGCTCACCGGCGAGCCTCTGCCCGCCGAGCGGGCCGAGCGATTCGGCCTGGTCAACTACCTCACAGAACCGGGCCAGGCCCTGAAGCGGGCCCTGGAACTCGCCGCACTTGTGGCGCACAACGCGCCCCTGGCCGTGGCAGCCGTCAAACGGGTCGTCAACGAGCGGCGAGCGTTCAGCGACCAGGACGCCTTCGTCGAGCAGGACCGGATCGTCGCACCGGTTCTGGCGTCCCACGACGCGCAGGAGGGCGCCCACGCCTTCGCGGAAAGGCGCCCACCGCACTGGCAGGGCCGCTGACATCAGCCCCGCCCGACAGGTGCTTGCGGGCCCCCGCCCAGGGCCGCCCGCAAGCACAGCCACCTCCGCACCGCAAGAAAGGACGACCAACGATGACCGAGCAACCCACCGTCCGAAGCGTGACCTACGATCTGCTGCGGACTCTCCGCCTCACCACGGTCTTCGGCAATCCCGGCTCCACCGAGCAGACGTTCCTGCAGGATTTCCCGGCGGATTTCACCTACGTACTGGCGCTGCAGGAGGCCTCCGTCATGGCGATGGCCGACGCCTTCGCGCAGGTCACGCGGCGCCCGGCACTGGTCAACGTGCACTCCGCGGCCGGTCCGGGCAACGCCATGGGAAGCCTGATAGCGGCCCACCACGGAAACACGCCCCTGATCATCACTTCGGGACAGCAGCACCGTGAACTGGTGATCGGGGAGCCGTATCTCGGCAACCGGGAGTCCACCACGCTGCTGAAGCCGTGGGTGAAATGGTCCTATGAGCCGGCCCGCGCCGAAGACGTCCCCGAGGCCTTCATGCGGGCCTACGCGGAGGCGTTGCAGCCGCCGGCGGGACCGGTGTATCTGTCGATTCCCATGGACGACTGGAAGCGGCCGCTGTCCGGATTCACCCGGATCCGGACCGTCAGCGACCGGGTCGTCCCCGACTCGCAGCGCCTGCGGCTGTTCGCCGATCGCATCTCCGCAAGCCGTCGTCCCGCGCTGGTCTTCGGCCCGGAGGTCGACCGCTGCGGCGGCTGGGACGCGGCCGTTGCCCTGGCGGAGAAGCTGCGCGCTTCCGTTTACGGCGCCCCGCTGCTGGACCGCGCCTCCTTCCCGGAGGACCACCCCCTCTTCCGCGGCCCGCTCGGGATGTCGGTGAAGACCGTCGGCGACCGGCTGGCGGGGCACGACCTGGTGGTCGTGATCGGCGCGGAGGTGTTCCGGTACTACCCCTACGTGCCCGGCGACTACCTCCCCGAAGGCACGGAACTCCTGCAGATCACCGGCGATCCGGGGGTTGCCGCGGCGGCGCGTGTGGGCGACAGCCTCCTGGGCGATCCCGCGACGGCGATCGAGCTGCTCCTGGGCATGGTCGCGGAGGGATCCGCGCGGACCGCTCCGGAGCCGATGGCGCGGCCCCGTGAGCTGCCGCAGGAGCCGAACAGTCCGCTCACCCCGCCGAAGGTCTATGCCACCCTGAGCAGGGTCAGGCCGCCGGACGCGGTCATTGTCAACGAATCGACCTCCACGATGGCGCAGCAGGTCGAGTGGCTTCCGACGGTCAGGACCGGATCGTTCTTCGCCACGGCCAGCGGAGGGATCGGCTGGGGCACCCCGGCTGCGGTGGGCGTCGCGCTCGGCGACCGGGACAGGGGAGTCGAACGTCCGGTGGTCGGCCTGATCGGCGACGGCTCCTTCCAGTACTCCGTGCAGGCCATCTGGACGGCGGCCCAGCACAACCTCCCGATCGTGTATGTGGTCATGCGTAACCAGGAGTACTCCATCCTCAAGTCGTTCGCGGTACTCGAGGAAACGCCAGGCGTTCCGGGGCTCGACCTGCCGGGGCTCGACATCGCCTCCGTGGCCCGCGGCTTCGGATGCCGAGCGGTCGACGTGGAGACCACCGAGGATCTGGAGCGGGAGTTCAAGGCGGCCCTGACCGCCGACACCACCACGGTCATCGTGGTCCCCACACAGCCCCAGAAAGCCATGTTGTAGGGCACGGGCGCCCGCACGATCCGATAGTGACGCCTTCGAGTCGGTCTTCCAGGGCGCGGTGCGTCCCCCATGTCTTCCGGCGGGCACGGGCGGCTATGCCAAAGCCTCTCGAACGAGTTGGGCGCCCCGGCCATTCGCGTGGCCGGCCCGCTGCCCGCCCACATCGCCAGTACGGGATCACCGATGCATTTCATGCGGGGCTGACGCGAAGGAGCGTCGAGCCGAGGTACCCAACGGCGAGCAGTGCGACTTCCAGATCGGTGTGCTCTTGCTGGACGGAGCATCCAAGGATTTCCTCGGCTTTCCGGATGCGGTACTGCACGGTGTTCTTGTGGAGAATTTGAGCGCTGGCGGTGGCGGTGTAACTGCAGCCGGTGCCCAGGAATATCTGCACGGTCTCCCGGAGTCGTGCGCTGTTCTCGTCATCGACGGCCAACGGACCCAGGACTCCCCACACCCAAGCGCGCATGTCGCCGACGTTCGTAGCCATCAAGGCAATGGGACCGACATGGGAGAAGTTTGTGAACTGGGGGACTGGACTGGCCACTGCCGCAAGTTCCTGCGTGCGCACTGCCTGCCGATGTGTGGAGCGGAATCCCTCGATGCCGCACCCGACGTTTCCAGTGCATACGTGCACGGGAGGATCGCTGCGCTCGACCACATGTGAAATCTGTTCCCAGGAGACGTCGTTGCGCGAGCCGAACGGCAGCCAGGCCCAGGACAGGACTGCGTCCCGGGGGACGAACAGCGGCCTGGCGGGGCAGCCGAGCTCCCGGCCGATCTCCTGGGTGATCCGGTCGAGTCGAGCAAGTCCCTCACCCCCACCCGTCAGCGTGGGCAACCAGGCCACCAGCCCGAGGTGGTTCTGCCGGAGCCGGTAACCAAGGGCTGGTTCAGCCCAGTTGAGGTCGACGTTCTCCTCGGTGAGGATGTCGCGCACGCGCGCGGCGCGCGCGGCGGTCTGGCTGAGCAGCCAGTGATCGCGTTCCTGTTGGTAGGCCGCGATGACATGCTCGGTGACCCGGTCGTTGTAACCGAAGCTCATCTGCAGCATGCGCCGAGTGGTCGCGGTGGAGAGCTCGTTGTCGGCGTCCTGTCGGTTGAGTTCGTCCAGGCACCACTGCAGAAAACGCCAGTTGCCCATTCTGTGGGCCCTGATCAGCGTGCTGAGGGGGATGTCCCTCTGCGCCAGCCTCCTGGCGTACTCAAGAGCAGCCGCAGGCCCCTCGATCTTGTCCAGAGGAATTTCGTTCTCGAAGACGTGCAGCAACGTGGCGGCATTTTCCGCGATGCTCGCCTGCAGGATTTTAATGAGGGTTGCGTCGCCCCTGATCTCCGAGATCTCGGAAAGAACGTACTCCTCTATGTCGTGGCCGAGATCCGAAAGGTGTGACCCTACGTTCTCCGCGACCACGGACAGTTGTTTTGCGGCCTCTGGATGCTCCGCAGCCATACCTCAATCGTACAGAGTGGTTCGTGATCTATCTGCTTCTGCGGGACACGATAGGCCGGACTTCGGCAAGCTTGTGCGGTTACTGCCTGCGGAATGGTCCATCGGCACCAAGTCCAACCCGAAGGTCGTATTGCGGGCCCAGCGGTTGTCGTGCGGTCCACGCCTAGCCTCTGGTTACTGACTGGACCCTCCGGCGCGAGATCTGGGGGATCGACTCGCCTTCAATCCGTTCTTCGGAAACGTCCTAGGGGTGATCGGCCTTGATCAATATTGTCCGAGGTGTTGAAGATGTGCCCGACTCTGCGATTGCGATGATCGACGGCGAGGGGACGGTGGTCGGTTGGACGAACACCGCGCAGCGGCTTGTCGGTTACGCGGCCGGCGAGGTGGTGGGCCGGCCCGCCTGGTTCGTGCTGCCCTTTCTCCAGAACGCACTGCAAGAATGGGCGGCCAGCGAGCAGCGCCGCGCCCGGGGCGGCTGGTCCGGCACAGCGACGGTCCATCACCGCGATGGCCACACCCTTCATGTGAGCCTGCGTGTCTCGCTGTTGTGGGGGCGCGAGGGAGCAGTCCACTGGCTCGTCTCCGGCACCGATATCGCCGCGCTTTCCGCGGTGGAGGTCGCAGGATCGGTGCGGGAGTCGCTTCTCACCCGCACACCGATCGGCATCGTGGTGCGTGACTTGGAACTGCGCTGCGCCTGGGTGAACGATGTCAGCGAACTTCAGGACGGCGTCCCTCGTGACAAGCGGCTCGGACGGCGCCTCCCGGACTCGCTGCCCGGCCTCGAATCCGAGGCGCTCGAAGCGGTGATGCGCCAGGTGCTGAGCAGCGGCCAGACCGCGGTCCATGAATACCGGGCATGGCCGCCGGCGGATCAGCGCCGGGAGCACGCCTTCGCGGCCTCTTTCTTCTGCCTGAGCGACGCCGATGGCCGGTCACTGGGGGTGTGCTCCATGAGCGTGGATGTCACCGGCAACCGGCGGGCCCGCGAGCGCCTCGCCATCCTCAGCGAGGCCAGCACCCGGATAGGCAGCACCCTGGACGTGATGCAGACCAGCCAGGAACTGGCCGACCTCGCCGTACCCCTCCTGGCTGACTACGCCGTCGTCGATCTGGCGGAGTTCGTCCCGCTCGGTGGCGAACCCGCCCCCCTCATCAACCCGATGGGGCAGCGCAGTCCGGCCTTTCGCCGCGCCGGCCTGGCCTCGATCCACCCGGGGACTCCCGAATCGCCGTGGGCACGCGGCGAGCCGATCTTCGTCCCGCCGACCTCACCCTGGATCAGTGTGCTCTCCTCCGGCACCTCTCACCTGCAACCCATCCTGAACACCTCTCCTGGCACATGGGTCGACAACGACCCCGCGCGGGCGCAGTCCATTGGTGAAAACGGGATGCACTCCATGATGCTCGTCCCCATCCGTGCGAGGCACGCCACGCTGGGTGTGGCCTTGTTCATCCGTACCGAGGAACCGATGCCGTTCCAGGAGGATGACCTGCTCCTTGCCGAGGAACTGGTCACCAGGGCCGCACTGTCACTGGACAACGCTCGCCAATACACCCGCGAGCACACGGCGGCCCTCGCTCTTCAACGCAAGCTGCTTCCGAACGGCTTGAGGGACAGCGCGGCGATCGAGGCGGCCTCGCGCTACCTGCCGGCCGACGTGAACAGCGGCGTCGGAGGCGACTGGTTCGATGTGATCCCGTTGTCCGGCGCCCGGGTGGCGCTTGTTGTCGGAGATGTGGTCGGGCATGGCATCAACGCCGCAGCGACCATGGGAAGGTTCCGAACGGCCGTACGCACGCTGGCGGACATGGACTTGCCCCCCGACGACCTGCTGTCCCACCTCGATGACACGGTCCGGCGCCAGGCAGAGGAAGACGACGCCGCCGGGGACGGCGGCCCCATGGTCATCGGCGCCACCTGTCTCTACATCGTCTACGACCCGGTCACCCGGCGGTGCACGATGGCTCGGGCCGGCCACCCTCCGCCCGCTGTCGTCGACCCGCAGGGAAAGGTCACGTTCCCCGACCTCCCCACCGGAGCCCCACTCGGCGTCGGCTCGGTCCCCTTCGAAGCCGTGGAGATGGAAGTGCCCGAGGGGACCCTGCTCGCCCTCTACACCGACGGCCTGGTCGAGACCCGCGACCGGGACATCGACGTCGGAATGCGGCAACTGGGCGCCACCCTGGCAGCCCAGCCCCGCCGGCCCCTGGACGACCTCTGCTCCTCAGTGATCGAGACACTGCCGACCCAGTCACCATCCGACGACGTCACCCTGCTCCTGGCCCGGACCCGTGTGTTGAATCCGTGCCAGACCGTGGCCTGGGACCTGCCCCGGGACCCGGCCGTCGTCAGCAGTGCCCGCAGCTTGGTGGCCCGGCAACTGACCCTGTGGGGGTTGGAGAGCCTGATCACAGACACGGAGCTGATCGCCAGCGAGCTGGTCACCAACGCGATCCGTCACGGCGCCGGCCCCGTGGCCCTGCGTCTGATCAAGCACCGCCTGCTGACCTGCGAAGTATCCGATGCCAGCAGGTCCTTCCCACGCCTTTGCCACACGCGCTGCACCGACGAGTACGGCCGCGGCATCCTCCTCGTCTCCCAGCTGTCGCGTAGCTGGGGCTGCCGCTGGACAGCGGGCGGCAAGGTCGTCTGGGCGGAACAAGATCTGCCCCGTCGCGTCGAGGGCGAGAGCGACAGCGGCATCCCTCCCCAACCCGCTGGGGCTGCGTGGCCGAAAGACCCAGAAAGTCGAGGAAAGGAGCTGACATGAACCTCGCATCCCACATGGTGAGCAGCGCTCGGATTCATCCGGATCGCGCCGCGATCCGTCTCGGGGACGCCGCCGTGTCCTATCGCACGCTCGACCAGGGCAGTGCCCGCATGGCCGGACTGCTCCAAGACCGTGGCGTGAAGCCCGGCGACCGAGTCGCGATCATGCTGCCCAACGTGCCCGAGTTCGCCCTCGCCTACTACGGCGTACTCCGGGCCGGCGGCATCGTCGTCCCGATGAACCCCCTGCTCAAGTCCCGCGAGGTCGCCTGCTACCTCGGCGACTCGGGCGCCCGGCTCCTGTTCGCCTGGCACGCCTTCGCCGACGAGGCACGGGCCGGTGCGCAGCAGGTCGAGGCCGAGGCGGTCGTCGTCAGTCCCGACGCATTCGACGAGCTGCTGGTGTCCGCCCCACCCGTCGAGGACCTGACCGACCGGCACTAGGACGACACAGCGGTGATCCTGTACACCTCGGGGACGACCGGTCAGCCGAAGGGCGCCGAACTGACCCACGCCAACCTCACCCGCAACCGCGACATCGTGGCCACCGAGCTGCTCCAGCTCACCGCCGAGGATGTGATCTTCGGTGGGCTGCCACTGTTCCACGCGTTCGGACAGACCTGCACTCTCAACGCCGCCGTCGCCGCCGGCGCGTGCCTCACGCTGCTACCGCGCTTCGACGCCCGGAAGGCACTGGAAATCCTCGGCGAGCACGGGGTGACCGTCTTCGCCGGGGTGCCGACGGTGTTCAGCAGGCTGTTGGAGCAGCCCGACCGGGACGCGTACGACCACCCCCGGCTGCGTGTGTCCCTCTCCGGCGGCGCGGCGATGCCGGTCCAGGTGCTGCACGACTTCCAGGCCGCGTTCCACTGCCCCGTGCTCGAAGGGTATGGGCTGTCGGAGACCTCGCCCGTCGCCTCGTTCAACACCCTGCGGGCCGGACCCAGGCCCGGTTCGGTCGGCACCCCGATCCGAGGCGTCGAGATGCGGGTGGTCGACAACGGCACGCAGGCACCGCACGGGGAAACCGGCGAGATCGTGATCCGCGGGCACAACGTGATGAAGCGGTACTGGCAGCGCCCCGAGGAGACCGCCGCCGCGATCCGGGACGGTTGGCTCCATACCGGCGACCTCGGCCGGGTCGACCAGGACGGCTACTTCTGGATCGTCGGACGGAAGAAGGACGTGATCATTCGGGGCGGGTACAACGTGTACCCCCGCGAAGTCGAAGACGTGCTGTACGAGCATCCAGCGGTCGCCGACGCCGCGGTCATCGGCCTCCCCAACCCCGATCTCGGTGAGGAGGTCGGGGCGGCGGTCGTTCTCGAGCCGGGCGCCCGAACGACAGCCGAGGAACTGCGTGAGTACGTCAAGCATCAGGTCGCCGCCTACAAGTATCCGCGGAAGGTATGGATCGTGGACGCGCTGCCGAAGGGACCCACCGGCAAGATCCTCAAGCGGGAGATCGTCCCGCCGCCCGAGCCGGGCAGGCGATGAGGCGCCTGGGGCGGGACGGGTCTGCGATCTTCCGACGCCCGAGCCGGTGCCTTCCTCGCTGACGGAAGACCAAGCTTCTGCGGCGGCGGTCAACCGGCGGGTGGCTGGGCTGCTACTCGCCGGCGGTCTTCGGCTCGCTCATCCGGCGGGCGGCCTCGACGACCGCCGAGCGGTGCAGGGCCAGCCGCTGCGGCGACCAGGACCGGCTGACCTCCTCGGGGTCGACGCCCTCGGCGGCCCAGAACCACGCCTGGGCCGCGGCAAGAACCATGGTCAGGAGATCGGCAGGCTCCATCTCCTGGGCGACCTCGCCACGCTGCTGCGCGTCGGCCACTTCGGCGGCCTTGCGTCGGAAGGCGTCCGGTTCGAGTCCGGTGGCGGAGGGGCGCTCCAGCAGTTTCCATAGGCGCAGGCGCATCAGGTCCGGCCGGGCGACGAGGTGGTCGAAGATCGCACCTGCGTATCCGGGCAGGTCCTCGACGTCGAACGGCACCGACTCGGCGCCCGCCGTCATCGCGCGTTGCAAAACCTCGTCGAACAACTGCTCCTTGTTGCCGAAGTAGGCGTAGATCAGCCGCTTGTTCGCCCCCGCGGCCTCCGCGATCCGGTCCACTCGGGCACCGGCGATGCCGTAGGCGGCGAATTCGGTGAAGGCGGCGTCGAGCAGCCGGGCCTTGGTGGCGCTGGAATCCCGTGGCATGCGTGCCACCATAGCAAGTAACTATCTAGTTATTGACATGGGTGGCTCGCGGGTCTACGGTAATGTATCTATCCAGTTAGTTACGGAATGAGGAACCATCATGGAACAGCGCACACTGGGCGGCCAGGGCCTGACCGTCGGCGTCCAAGGCCTCGGCTGCATGGGTATGAGCGTGTTCTACGGCGCCGCCGACGAGACCGAGTCGCTGGCCACCGTCGACCGCGCCCTGGAGCTCGGCGTCACCCTGCTGGACACCGCCGAGAGCTACGGCCCCTTCGTCAATGAGCAGCTTCTCGGCAAGGCGCTGGCAGGGCGCCGGGAGGCCGCCGTGGTCGCGACCAAGACCGGCGTCGAGATCACCGACGACGGTCGTGTGCTCGGCCTCAACGGCCGACCCGAGTACGTACGCCAGGCTCTCGAACGCTCCCTGCGGCACCTGGGCACCGACTACGTCGACCTGTACTACCTGCACCGCATCGACCCCCAGGTGCCCATCGAGGAAACCGTCGGCGCCCTGGCCGAGCTGGTCACCGAAGGCAAGATCCGCCACATCGGCCTGTCCGAGGCCTCCGCGCGGACCATCCGGCGTGCCCACGCCGTACACCCGATCGCCGCCGTCCAGACCGAGTACTCGCTCTTCGAGCGCGGCATCGAGCAGAACGGGGTGCGCGATGCGCTGCAGGAGCTGGGAATCGGCCTGGTCGCCTACTCCCCGCTGGGGCGCGGCTTCCTGTCCGGCGCGATCACCAGCCCCGACGACTTCGCCGAGGACGACTGGCGCCGGACCGACCCCCGGTTCCAGGGCGAGAACTTCGACCGCAACCTGGACGTCGTGCGTGAGGTCCGCCGCATCGCGTCCGACAAGAACGTCACGCCCTCCCAGCTGGCGCTCGCCTGGGTCCAGCACCAAGGCGCCGTCTCCATCCCCGGCACCAAGCGCCGCCGCTACCTCGAGGAGAACGTCGCCGCGACCGAGGTGACCCTGACCGCCGCCGACATCGCGGCGATCGAGGCGGTCGCCCCGCACGGCGTGGTCGCCGGCGACCGCTACGCACCCGAGCAGATGGGGACGCTCAACGGCTGAGAGCCGGCCGGCGCCTCACGCGATCCCCTCGCGGGGCCAGAACAACCCCGCCCCCCACACGCACAAGCCCCCAAGCCCCCCACGTCTCGAAAGGCCCCCATGCCCCAGCCGGCCACCCGGTCCCAGATCACCATCGGCGGAACGACGATCACCTATCTCCCCGACGGTTTCGGCGCACACAATCCAGACGTCCTGTTTCCCGGCGTGGACTGGACGACGCGCCCCGGCTTCCTCGAAGACGGGCAGCTCATCCTCTCGTTCGGATCCTTCCTGATACGCGCCGGGGACCAGAGGATTCTCGTGGATCTGGCCGTAGGGAAGATCGACGTGGACGTGCCCGGCGTCGCACAGCTCAAGGGCGGTTCGCTGCTGCAGAGCCTCGCCGCGGAAGGACTGTCCACCGACGACATCGACACGGTGGTGTACACCCATCTGCACCTCGATCACGTCGGCTGGACCAGCGATGTCGCGCCGCTCCCGAACGCGCCCGCGACGGACTCGCCCACGGGCCTCACCTTCGCCCGGGCACGCCATCTCATGTCGGAAGACGAGTGGCAGTACTGGTCGACCAGGACGGCGACCATGGGCGGACCGGACGCCGAGGCAGTGCTCAAGCCGCTCGAAGGCGTCGTCGAGTTCGTAAGGAGCGGCGACAGCATCGCGCCCGGGGTGACCGTCGAGGCCACACCAGGTCATACCCCCGGACACCTGGCGATCGTCGTGCGGGACCCGTCGGGCGGCAGCACCGAATCGGTCTGCATCGTGGGAGACATCCTTCACTCCCCGGCTCAGGTCGGCGACCCCGCCCTGGTGTTCTCCTCCGACGTCGCTGCGGACCAGGCCCGAGCGGTGCGCGACCACGTGCTCCAGCGGCCGGACACCGTGATCGCCGCCGGGCACTTCACGGACGACGTGTTCGGCAGTGTCACGTCGGTGGGCGACGCGCACGCGTGGACTCCCGTCGGCGGCTCGCCGTCTTCCCGGTAAGCCGACCAGACCTGCCGTCCCGGGTGCGGCCCTCGGTTTTCTCAAGTCGCTCAAGTCGCTCAAGTCGCTTAATTCAGTCGCTCAAGTCGCTCAATTCAGGAGACTCACTTCATGTCCGTTCCTCAGACGCCCCACACGTTCGGGGCAAGCACCACCGCCGCCGAGGTAATCAACGGCGTCGACCTGCACGGCCGCCGGGCCGTGGTGACCGGAGCCAGTTCCGGAATCGGGGTGGAGACGGCCCGCGCGCTCGCCGCGGCCGGCGCCGACGTCACCCTGGCCGTGCGGGACACCGACGCGGGCGCCCGCGTGGCGGCGCGCCTGGAGGCAGAACTGCCGCCCGAATCAGGACAGTTGACAGTGGGGCGGCTCGACCTGGCCGACCGGTCGACGGTCGCGGCGTTCGTGGCGGCCTGGCACGGCCCGTTGCACATCCTGGTCAACAATGCCGGAGTGATGGCCCCGCCGGAACTCACCCGCACACCTCACGGCCGGGAAACGCAGTTCGGCGTCAACCACCTGGGCCACTTCGCCCTCGCCGTCGGCCTCCACCCGGCACTCGCGGCGGCGGACGGCGCACGGATCGTCTCGGTGAGTTCCATCGGCCACCTCTTCTCACCGGTCGTCTTCGACGACCTGGACTACCGCTTCCGCCCCTACGACCCCTGGACCTCCTACGGGCAGTCGAAGACCGCCAACGCCCTGTTCGCCGTCGGCGCCGCCGAGCGATGGGCCGACGACGGCATCACCGCCAACGCGCTGATGCCGGGCAACATCGCGGACACGTCCCTGGCCCGGCACATGGACATGCAACAGGTGGCCGACTTCATCGCCTCGGGCGAACTCGCACTGCCACCGCAGAAGACTGTGGAGCAGGGCGCCGCGACCTCGGTGCTGTTGGCCGCATCGCCGACTGTCGAGGGCATCACCGGCCGCTATTTCGAGGACTGTGCCGAGGCCAAGCCGGTCGCCGAGCGAGCCGGTGCCGTTGCCGGCGTCGCGCCGTACGCCCTGGATCGGGAGAACGCGGCCCGGCTGTGGGCCGTGTCCGAGGCTCTCGTCCGCTAGGGCCTGTCCGGCGGATCATGCCGGAGACGCGGGGTCCGGCACGCCGATCTGCGGCGTTGTCGTCGGTTGCC
>NZ_JBTLMO010000040.1:0-81634 GCF_054462255.1 Streptomyces sp. SD15
CCGCGGCGGGCGCACATCTGCGGCGTTGTCGTCGGTTGCCGACTCCCCCAAGTTCTCGGCTTCGCTCGAACAGGGGGGACCCCCATCGCGTCGCCGCCCTCCTCCGCCTTGCAGCTGCACGCACCACACCCCGCTCACCGGCATCGGACAGGCACCGCTGCTTTCCTCCACCGTGATCGACCGGACAGGTCCTAGTCCCCCGTCCTCATCAGGGGCGGCTCAGCACAGGCTTGTCCGCCCCCTCACTCGGCCGACGGCCGCATCCGGAAGTCGTACCGCTCCGGCAACGGCTCGTCGGTCAGCCGAGCCCACAACTCACCGATCCCCTCTGCCCCCTCCCGGAGATCGGCCACCTCGAACCCCGCGTCGAAGACGGCCCGCGCGCCTTCCCGGTCCCCCTCCGCAAGGAGCAACTCCGCCTCGATCAGGCGGAATCGACCGTGTGAACGCGTAGCGGGCCGCAACCGCTCCCAGACCCCCCGCGCATCCGCCGTACGCCGCACCGCGAGCAGCGCACCGACGGCCTCCCGGCCGAGCGCGGCCGTAGCCGCGGTCCAGGCCTCACCGTCATCACGCCGCTCCTGACACAGATCGTCGAAGGCCTCGGCGTATCGATCGGCGGCCCGTTCCCGGTTGCCGGCCTGCTGATCCGCGACGGCCAGACAGCGCAGCAACGGCCAGAGCGACGGGGCGAGTTCCAGCGCGCGCTCCCAGCTGCGCACCGCCTGCGCCAGATCACCGGCGTGCCACTGGGCCACGCCGAGGTGGTACTCGGTGAGCGGCTGCGCAGGCGCCGTCTCCAGCATGTCCCGCCAGTGCGGGGCGACCAGGGTCTCACCAGGCGGCGCGGCACGCCGCGGCTCGGGAAAGGCACCGGACATCAGCAACTCCGCCCACGGCGCCTGCGCCTCACCGAGCGTGGACTCGTCGAACGGCGTACCCGGCACCTTGTAGGAGCCGCGCAGCACTTCGAGCGCACCCCAGCCGGAACCGACGGCCAGCACCTCGCCGGGTTCGGCGTCGGCGTGCGGCAGCCAGGCCTCGTACGCGGCGTCGACGTCACCGCGAGGCAGGACGGCGCGCAGCCGGTCCTCCACCTCGGCCCGGGCCGCGCCCCAGTCCGCCCCGTTCACCGCCGACGCGCTCGCCGCCAGCGGCCCGTACGCCTCCAGCCACGACACCTCGCTCTCCGCGTCGAGCCGCACATGCTCCAGTTGGGTGCGGGCGAGCCCGGCCTGGATCTCGCAGTAGCCGTCGGTGCCGGGCTCGGTGAGCCACTCCTGCCAACGCCGTCCTCCCGCACCGGCGCCCCAGACGAACAGCTTGCGACCGCGCAGCGCGTCGGTGGACGTCTGGACGAGCCCGTCGCCCGCGTCGTCGAGCGCGGCGATCCAGCGGCGCTGCCCGTCGGGCACCTCGTAGAAGTAGTCGGCGGGGAAGGTGCTGCTCAGCGGGTACGTTCGGTCGGCGCCGTCGTACTCGGGCACCGGTACGAGCCGCAGCCGACGCGCGTAGCCGAAGTACCAGGCCTCCTCCGCCGGAGCCAGCACCCGGCGCTCCTCGGGGACCGCGATGTTGGACCACCAGTACACGGGCGCGGGCTTCTCGTGGGGATTGCGGACACGGGCGCCGACGTACAGGAAGTCGGAGCCGTCCGGCAGCCACAGGTCGACCTGGAAGGGCAGGTCGCGCAGGCGTTCCCACTCCCACAGGCGCAGCATCTCGCCACCGTCGGGGGCGGGGACGCGGGCGGCGTGGACGGGCGAGCAGGACAGGGTCGTGTGCCCGGTCGCGCCGATGTTCCACTCGATGCCGCCGGAGAACCAGGCTCCGTTGAGAGCGAAGGAGGCAGGCTGCAACACCGGGTTGCGGTAGAGGAGTTCACGTGCGGACGGCTTGTGGAACAGTGAGACGACACGGCCCCCGAAGCCGGGGAGCACGATGGCCCGCAGGCGGTCGTTCTCGATCACGATCGTGTCGAGTCCGCGCGGTGTCCGCTGTCTGTCGTACCCGTCGCGGATGCGCTCCGGCAGGACGCTGTGCAGCGGCTCGTAGCCGATCTGCCGGGCCATGTCCCGCGGCAGGCCGTCCCGTTCCCGGTCGTCGATGCGGTGCGTCTCGTCGAGCGTGCGCAGCGGTGGCAACGGGTTGTTCGGGCCCAACTCCGCTACCGGCAGCGTCAGTACGTCACGTCGGATGGTCGTCACGACGACCATGGAACAGCGTCATCGAGAAGCTGGCCAGGGCCTGAGACCGTCAGGATCCGGTCAGGACTCCGCAAAGGGATACGTGCCGTCGGGACGGTCAGCGGGAGCGGGTCATCTCCGCGGTGATCGCCCACCGCTCGTGGTCCCGCCAGGCCCCGTCCATGTAGATGAAGTCCGGGGAGAACCCCTCCCGCCGGAAACCGCACCGTCGGGCGAGCGCGATGGAGGCGGCGTTCCCCGGCTGGACATTGATTTCGAGCCGGTGCAGACCCATCGTCCCGAAGGCGTACTGGACGACCAGCCCGAGCCCTTCGCCCATGAGCCCCTGCCCCGCGGCGTGCGCGAAGGCGCCGTACCCCAGCGCCCCGCACAGGAAGCCGCCCTCGACGATGTTGTTGATGTTGATGAAGCCCGCGATGGCTCCACCATCCCGTTCGCAGACCAGGAACCCGGCCTTCGTCGGGTCCTCGATGAGCCTGCGCGCGTACACGGCATAGGCATCCGGGCTGCCGGGCGGGAAGAGCCAGGGCTGGTGCAGCGCCTTGCTCTCCCGGGCCCGGGCGGTGAACTCGGCACCGTCCTCGTACGTGAAGCGCCGAATGCCCACGCGGGGGCCCACGGCGAGATACTCGGAGGCGTTCTCAGGCATCCCGACACAGTACGCGAACAGGCGTGGCCCGCTCGTGGCCATTACGCGAGCGCCGGCTCATCCAGGGTCAACGTCCCCGCGTCCGCGTCGAGTTCGGCCTCGACTCCGAACGGAATGGTGAGTGCCCCCTCACAGTGCCCGAACCCGAAGTTCTCGACGACGGGTACTCCGAGCCCGACCAGGCGGTCGGCGAACACCGTGCGGAGCTTCTCGTACGGGCCGCAGTCCACCCACGAACCGAGCGCGATCCCGGCGACCGCGTCGAGCCATCCGGCGCGCAGCAGCTGGGTGAGGATCCGGTCCAGCCGGTAGGCCTCCTCGCCGATGTCCTCGATCAGGAGCAACCCGCCGCGGGCGGAGGTACGCGCGTGCGGGGTGCCGAGGTCGGCGGCCAGCAGGCTCACACAGCCGCCGAGGGTGACTCCCCGCGCCCGGCCCGGGACCAGAGGGGTGCCCGACCCCGACGCGAGGACGCGGACCGTCTCCGGCTCGAAGAGCGTCGCCCGTAGCTGCTCCTGCGCCCGCGCGTTCTTGAGGAAGTCGAGGGCAGCCACCATCGGACCGTGCAGGGTCACCAGACCCGCCCGGTTCGCGAACGCCTCGTGCAGCGCCGTGATGTCGCTGAAGCCGAGGAACACCTTGGGCCCCGCGGCGCGTATGGCGTCCCAGTCGAGGAGGTCGACCATGCGCTGGGCGCCGTATCCGCCGCGGGCGCAGAGCACGGCGGCCACGTCCGGGTCGCACCACGCGGCCTGGAAGTCGGCGGCCCGGTCGGCGTCGGTGCCCGCGAGGTAGTTGAACTCGGGGTGCCGGTCCAGGACATGGGGGGCCACGACGGGCTCGAGGTCCCAGCCGCGCAGAATGTCGAGGCCCGCCTCCAGCCGCTCCTCGGGTACGGGACCGCTGGGCGCGACGACTGCGACGCGTGCCCCGGGGGCGAGACGGGCGGGACGGGTCAAGGGCTTCACTGAGCGGACTCCACAGGTGGTACGACGGGCTTCACAGGAGCGGACTCCACAGGTGGTACGACGGGCTTCACAGCGGCGGACTCCACAGTCGGCGAGGCGGGCTTCACTTGAGCAGCTCCAGGTTCGGAACACCGGGCGGGTTCACTCCGAAGACCTGTGCGTACAGCGCGAGTTCGGACTCCAGGACCCGCACCATCGTGTCGGCCCGCCGGAACCCATGCCCCTCGCCCTCGAAGGCGATGTAGGCATGCGGCACCCGCCGGCCGGCCGACCCCGCCAGCCTGGCCAGGAACCGTTCGCACTGCACCGGCGGACAGATGACGTCGTCGAGGCCCTGGAGCAGCAGAAAGGGCGCGGTGATGCGGTCGGCGTGCTCGGCGGGCGACCGCTCCGCGTACCGGCCCGGCACCTCGGCGAGCGGCCCGATGAGCGTCTCCAGGTACTGCGACTCGAAGTCGTGGGTCTCCCCCGAGCCCCAGCCGGCGAGGTCGAGGATCGGATAGAGGATGGTGCCGCAGGCGTAGACATCGGTGGCCGTCAGGGAAGCCGCCGCCGTCCAGCCGCCCGCGCTGCCCCCGCGAACGGCGAGCCGCCGCCGGTCGGCGGTGCCCTCCTTGGCCAGGGCGAGCGCGACGGCCGCGCAGTCCTCGACATCGACGACGCCCCACTGCTCGCGCAGCCGGTTGCGGTACTCCCGCCCGTACCCCGCCGACCCTCCGTAGTCGACCTCGGCGACGCCGATGCCGCGCGAGGTGAAGTAGGCGATCTCCAGGTCGAGGACGAGGGGCGCCCGTCCGGTGGGTCCGCCGTGCGCCCGGACGACGTACGGCGGCAGCTCGTCGCCGGGGGCGACATGGCCGGGGTGGTGCGGAGGGTAGATGTGCGCGTGGATCTCGCGTCCGGCGGGGCCGGTGAAGGTGCGGATCTGCGGTTCCGGGTAGTACGCGGGGTCGACCGGGTCGTCGTGGGCGGCGCCGATCACCCGGGCGTGCCCGGTGCGGGTGTCCAGTTCGACGACCTCGTACGCGCTGCGGGGGCTGGCCGCGACGCCGACGACCCGGCTGCCGTGGACGGCGAGCGTCGGGGCGAACTCGGTCCAGGGGCCGGCCGCGTCGACGACTTCGCCGGTCTCCGGGTCCAGTATCCCGAGCGCCGTGGCACCCCGCCCGTGCACGACGGCGACGAGCCCGTTCTCCAGCGGAGCGAACCAGCGCTGCCCGATCTTCCACAGCGGCCCGCCGAACTCCTCCTCGCGCGGACACAGGGCGCTCTCCTCGCCGAGCCGGTACAGATTCCACCAGCCGGTGCGGTCACTGGCGTACAGCAGGGTGCCGTCGGCGGCCCAGTCCGCCTGGGCGATCGACTCCTCGGGGCCACCCGCGACGGGCCGCGCCGCGTGCAGTGTGCCGTACTCGGTCACGTCCGCCAGGATCAGTTCCGTACCGTCCCACGGCATCCGCGGATGATCCCAGGCGAGCCAGGCCGCTTGGGAACCGTCCGGTGAAAGCCGGGGGCCGGTGACGAACCGGTGGCGTCCGTCGGTGAGTTCACGTACGGCGTCCTCGTCCTGCGCCGCCGAGCCGTCGAGCGGCACCGCCGCGACGACCCGTCGTACCTCGGTGGGTCCCTGCCCGGTGAACTCCTCGAGTACGCACCACACTTCACCCAGCTCGGGACGCAACTGCGGGTCCACCCAGCGCAGTCCGCCGCCCACGGGTGAGACCGGCGTCAACGGGCGTGGCTCGCCGCCGACTTCGTACCCGTACAGCCGCTGGTCGGCGAAGTTGACGAACACCACGAACGGCCCCTCGGGGCGCATCTGCCCGGCCCAGGCCCGGCCGCCGTACTCGATGACCCGGCTGCGGACGTTCCACGGCGCGGGCAGCACCGACTCCTCCGTGCCGTCGGTCCTGCGCCTGACCAGCGTGCGCCGGCCGCCCTCCGTCGGGCGGGGTTCGGTCCACCAGGCCTCCTCGCCGACGAAGCCCACGAATTCGGGGAACCCGTCGTGCGCGGCGGCAAGTGCCGCGTCGATGGGCGAGGGCCACGATCCGTACGCCACAGTCCGCATCCGGTCCCCCTAGGCCGTGCGCAGAAAGCGGTCGAGGACGCGGACACCGAAGTGCAGCGCCTCGACGGGTACGCGTTCGTCGACGCCGTGGAAGAGGGCCTGATAGTCGAAGCCCTCGGGCAGTTTCAGCGGCGCGAAGCCGTAGCCGGTGATGCCGAGGCGCGAGAACTGTTTGGCGTCCGTGCCGCCCGACATGCAGTACGGCACCACATGCCCCTCGGGGGCGAACTCCTCGACGGCTGCCCGCATGCGGGCGTACGTCACCGAGTCCAGCGGCGCCTGGAGGGCCACCTCGCGATGGTGGAACTCCCACTCCACGTCCGGTCCGGTGAGTTGATCGAGAGTATCGCGGAACTCGTCCTCGCCGCCCGGAAGACAGCGGCCGTCCACGTACGCCACGGCCTCCCCCGGGATCACGTTGACCTTGTAACCGGCGTTCAGCATGGTCGGGTTGGCGCTGTTGCGCACGGTCGCCTCGACGAGGGCGGCAGCGGGGCCGAGCTTCTCCAGGAGGCCGTCCACGTCGTCGAGGTCACTGTCGATGCCGTACAGGGCGGCGAGTTCGGTGAGGGCCGCGCGCACGGTCGGGGTGAGCCTGAGCGGCCACTCGTACGCCCCGATCCGCGCGATCGCGCCGGCGAGACGGACCACCGCGTTGGCGTGGTTCACCTTGGAGCCGTGCCCCGCCCGCCCGCGTGCGGTGAGCTTGAGCCAGCCCGTGCCGCGCTCCCCCGCCGCGATCGGGTACAGCTCCCGGCCGCCGCCGTCGTGGAAGGTGAACGCCCCGGACTCGCTGACGCCCTCGGTGCAGCCCTCGAAGAGCTCCGGATGATGGTCGGCGAGGAAGCCGGAGCCGTCCTCCGCACTCGCCTCCTCGTCCGCGGTGAAGGCGATCACGAGGTCGCGCCGGGGCCGTACGCCCGCGCGCGCCCAGGCGCGGACGACCGCGAGAATCATCGCGTCCATGTTCTTCATGTCGACCGCGCCACGCCCCCAGACGACCCCGTCGCGGATCTCCCCGGAGAACGGGTGCACACTCCAGTCCTCGGCCTGCGCGGGCACCACGTCGAGGTGACCGTGGACGAGCAGCGCATCGGCGGACGGGTCGGTGCCTTCGATGCGGGCGACGACGTTCGTACGGCCCCGGGTGCGCTCCAGCAGCATGGGGTCGAGCCCCGCCTCGGCGAGCCGCGCGGCGGCGTACTCGGCGGCCGGGCGCTCCTGGCAGTCCCCGCCGCCCCGGTTGGTGGTGTCGATGCGGATGAGCTCGGACGTGAATCTGACGACCTCGTCCAGTGCCTGCTGGTCAGCCATACTGCTCCTCCACCGCGGCCGAGACGATCGTGGTGACCGCCTTGAAGGTACGGATCCCCTCGTACATGGTGTCGCTGGTGTACGCCACTTTCCGCTCCCCGACACGCCGCACGCCCGGCACGACGGTGGCCGCCATCGACAGGTGCTCGGCATCGAACTCCAGTGCCACGGTGAACGGCCCGCCCTCGACCGGTGCGTGGCGCACCGCCAGGGGCGTCGCCTCCTTGGCTGCGGCGCGGATGTCGGCGGCGGTCCTCGCGGGCGTACGGCACACCGCCGCGTACCGCGACACATGGTCCTTCACGGCGACCTTCAGTGCCTCCGGCGCGTACCCGAGCGCGTCCTCACAGGCCAGGTCGTCGCCGGTGACCAGGATCACCGGTACCCCGTACTCGGCGACCACATGCGCGTTCAGCAGGCCCTCGCTCGCCCGTACGTCGTTCACCCACACGCCGGTGATGGAGTTGGCGAGGTAGGTGTGCGCGAGGACGCCCTCCATGCCGGCGCCCGTGTGATAGCCGACGAACGCGATCCCGTCCACATCGCCGTGCTGCACGCCTTCCACCAGGGACAGCGACTTGTGCCGCCCGGTCAGCATCTCCGCCCTGTCGTCCAACTGTTCGAGCAGCAGATTCCGCATGGACCAGTGCGCGTCGTTGATCAGTACATCGTCGGCGCCACCGTCGAAGAAGCCGAGCACGGCAGCGTTGACGTCCGAGGTGAACATCGAACGGCAACGCTCCCACTGCGGCGTACCCGGCAGCACGTCGGCCGGCCAGGTCACACCCGTGGCGCCCTCCATGTCAGCACTGATGAGGATCTTCATACTGCCCCACGCTACTCGGCACTCAATGCCCAGGCCAGGAGGCATGTGCCCGACAGAGGTACACACCAGTGCCTACGCCTCGGGGGAGATCGACGGCGACGACGAGGTGGCGGTCGGACAGGCCCCGGACGGAGAGTGGGACCCACTGACCTGGCCGGTCAACCTCCGGCACGTCCTTCAGCTGGCCCGGTCGGCCGCGGTGCTCGCCGGCGAGCGGGCCGCCCATCTACTGACGGCGCTGCGCGCGGTCTATCGCCGATCACCCCGACCACTTGTGCCGGGTCCGCTACAGCTACTTCACCCACAGGACCATGCAGCGTTTGAGGACATCACGCCCCATGGCCAGTTCCTTGTTGTCCCGCTTGAGCTGGGCGTTCTCCCGCCGCAAACGCTCCAGCTCATCACTGGCACCGGCCGATGCGGGCCGCCCAGCTCGAACGCCTCAAGCGGGAGAACACCGAACTCAAGAAACGCGTCGCCGCCCACGACCAGAAGCTGGCGGAGGCGGCCGAGTTCAAGACGCTGGCGATCTCCTGGCTGACTGCCCAGTACGACTGGGCCTCCGCCCCTATCAGCAGACGACGCTGCCTCTCGTCGAGGTGCGGCAAGATCGCCCCGAACTTGGCTGCCAACACGGCCCGTTGCGCTTCCAACCCGCTCGTTTCAGAATGAAGTGCTTGGCCAGACGACGGTGCACTGCGAAGGTGCGATCTCGACTCGGCGGTTGACAGCGGGGGGCAAGCCGTGACGCAGTGGCAGCTCTTGCAGGGGGATGAGGGCACCGCCCCCTCGGGCATCAGCATGGTGACTGCGCCTGCGGCGGAGACTAGAGCCATCCGCCGGCGATGAACTGGACCGGGTCTTCTGCGGGGTTCTCGCGCATGCCGTACACGGCCTGGGCTGTCGCCCACAGGACCGTGCGTCCCAACCGGTCGGGGTAGCGTTCGACCATCGCGTTGAAGTAGTCGACGGCGGTCTTCTGGGCGTCGAACAGCTCTTCGGCGACGTCGAGGTACTCGCGCGTCTCGGCGATGGTGCGTGCGGCTGCGTCGTCGAGGTCGGAGTTCTGGTGGCCGGCCACGATGGAGCGGGCGCCCAGCGACGCGACCCGGTCGATCGCTTGCCGCCAGGCGTCGAGGCCCGCGAGCGAGGTCTCGCTGAGGTAGAGGTGGGCGCCGTTGTAGATAACGTCGCCGGCGACGACCAGTCCGAGGTCGGGGACGTGCAGGACGCTGGAGGCGTCGGTGTCGGTGTACCCGGCCTCCACGATGACGAGGTCTTTGCCTTCGAGGGTGAACCGGTTGTCCGGCACTGTCACCGCGGTCACCGGGGACGCCGGAATGCCGGGGTAGACCTTGTCCCAGACGAACGGCCGCGCGGCGACGTTGGCGTGCATCTGGCCGATCGTTCCCTCGGTCGCCACGACACGTGCGCCGAACCTCTCCGCCAGCACGTTGGTGTTGAACCCGTGGTCGCCGTGGCCGTGGGTGATGAAGATGTCCGTCAGGTTCCGGTTCTTGCCGGCGACCCAGTCGCCCAGCGCGCGCCTGGTCGGTCGTGAAGCCGGGGTCGACGAGCACGGCGTCCTCGGCGCCGTAGATCAGGGTGCTGGCCAGCGGCGGGAACAGCCTCGCTTCTCCGTTCGGAAGCGCGCCGTTGTCCTGCTGCGGCGGGTCGTTGATGAACACGTCGTAGGCGAGTTCGGTCGAGCTCATGTGCTGCAGCAGGACCAGCGGGCGTCGGCCCCTGGGCCCGAGACGCCGGTATGCGTAGCTGATTCCGTTCGTTCCTGCGACCGTCGAGGTCTGGACCTCCAGGTACTTCACGCTGTCCTCCATTGCCGGTCCAATCTGTGCGATGAGTGGCAGGGCGGGAGGCGGCGGTGACAGGCCTTCGGGCTACGTACGCTGCCCGTTGCGGCGCAGGTATCTTTCTCAGTCACCCGAAATGCGCCGAGGGGGCACGCCTCGATTGGTCCGGAAGCAGGATGGATCAGCAACGGGGTGCTCCTCCCTCACCTATAGAGGTGAGGGAGGACAGGCTGGCGGACGGATCCGGGGTTGCGCTGTTCACGGCCCGCGCCACGGAGGATCGTCCCGGCTGCGGTGTTGAATCCTGGCGTGCCACCGCCGGTGAGTGGACCGTCCCATGATGGGACGGTCGAGACCCAGTCCTATGTTCAGGTCAGGGTCCGTAGCGGAGAGCCTGTGGCCCAGGCTGCGATGTCTTCGACTGCGTCCTGGTAGAACACCTCGTACAGGTCCCGGCTGACGTATCCGATGTGCGGGGTCACCACTGCGTTGTGAAGGGAGCGCAGAGGATGGTCGGCAGGCAGCGGTTCGCGATCGAAGACGTCCAGTGCCGCGCCCGCGATCCTCTTCTCGTTCAGCGCGTCCAGGAGGGCGGCTTCGTCGATCACGGGCCCGCGTGATGTGTTGACCAGGATCGCGGTGGGCTTCATCAGGCGCAGTTCACGTTCGCCGACGAGCCCGCGGGTGCGCTGGCTGAGCGCGACGTGGATGCTCAGCACGTCTGAGCGGGCGAACAACTCGTCGCGTGGAACGTAGGTCACGCCCTTGGTCTGAGCGTCTTCCGGCCGGAGATTCTGGCTCCAGGCGATGGTCTGCATGCCGAAGGCTTTGCCGATCTCTGCCACACGGGTGCCCAGCCGTCCCAGGCCCAGGACTCCCAAAGTGGCGTTGTGCAGGCTCGTTCCCAGGCCCACCTGCCAGCCGCCGCGACGTACCGACTCGACGTTCTGGGGGATCAGGCGGGCTGCTGAGAGGATCAGTCCCCATGTCAGTTCGGCCGTGGGGTGGGGGAAGTACCTCGTGCCGCTGACGGTGATGTTCAGTCGCCGGGCGGCATCGACATCGATCGCGGCGTTGCCGGGGCCCGTGGTGACGAGGAGGGCGAGTTTGGGCAGCCGGCCCAGTGTCGAACTCGGAAACGGCGTCCGCTCGCGCATCGCCACGATGACGTCGTGGTCGGCCAGCGCCGCGATGACTTCCGCCTCGTCGCTGAACGGCTCGTTGAAGACGTCTACTTGAGCGTGCAGGGAATCCCAGTCCGCCAGGCTCAGGGCGACGTTCTGATAGTCGTCGAGTACTGCGACCTTCATGTTCGGTCACCGGCTCTCATGATCGGCACGCTTTCATGGATACCAGGCGGAATCGTGCTGGCGGCCCGTTTGCGCCGTGGGCCCGCCAGTTTCCTCCCAGCGGCTTCCGTCTCAACCGCGGGGCAGGCCACTGGCAGGTTCACCTTTCCAGTTGCGGGTAGTCGGTGTAGCCGGAGGCGTCCGGGCCGTAGAAGAAGTCCGGCTTCGGTTCGTTGAGGGGCGCGCGGTTGGCGAACCGGGCGGGCAGGTCCGGGTTGGCGATGAACGCCTGTCCGTAGGCGACCAGGTCCACCAGGTCGTCGGCCAGAATCGCGTTTCCCCGGTGCTGGTCGAATCCGACGTTCGCGATGACAGTGCCCTGGTAGACCTTGCGGAAGTGCCGGAACATCTCGTCGCCGGCCAGGGCCTCCAGCGGTCCCCCGGCGGGGTCGGCCATCATCCCCATGAGCAGCAAGTGCGACAGGTCGTAGTCGTTGAGCTGCCCGAGAACGTACTCGTTGTCGGCCAGGGCCTCGCTTCCGGAGACGAATGCCCCCGTCTCCGCCCAGGCCGGTCCGGCCTTCACACCGACACGGCGCAGGTCGAGGTGCTCACCGATGGCCTCGATGATCTCGAAGAGGAAGCGGGCCCGGTTCTCGATCGAGCCGCCGTAGCGGTCCGTGCGCGCATTGGTGCGAGGGTTCAGGAACTGGCTGATCAGATAGTTGAATCCCGCCTGGAGCTGGACCCCGTCGAACCCGGCACGCACGGCGTTGCGGGCAGCCGTCGCGAAGTCGGCGACCGTCTGCCGGATGCCGTCCTCCGACATCGCCAAGGGCTCCACGGTGGGCTTACGGCCCGTCGATGTCGGCGCCAGCAGCCCCGGGTTGACCGCCGAGGGCGCGAGAGGCGGCCGGCCGTCGAAGAAGTCGGGGTGCGAGGCGGACCCGGTGTGCCAGAGCTGGGCGAAGATGACGCCTCCCTCGCGATGAACCGCGTCCGTCACCTGCTTCCAGTGAGCGACCTGCTCGTCGGTGAACAGCCCCGGAACGTCGTGCCAGCCGATCGCGTCACGGCTGATCCACACGCCCTCCGAGATGATCAGGCCGGCCGATGCGCGTTGAGCGTAGTACTGGGCGTGAAGGCCGCCGGGCAGCAGGTCGCGGTTGCGTGCGCGGGCCCGCGTCAACGGGGCCATGACCATGCGGTTCGCCAGCGGGAGGTCCCGCATCTGGTACGGCTGGAGCAGAGGCTGCGTCGAACTCGTCATGTGAGTCTCCTGAAGAAGGGCGAAGCCCAGCAGGCCCAGGGAAGGGTGCCGGGTCACTTCCGGGCGGCATGAGCCGCCCCTGACGCACAGATCCACTAATGCACAAATGTGCGCCTTAGGGTGAGCTTAGCAGTCATCCGCCTTAACGCAAACTTCCGTGCATCAAGCGGGGGCGAAGGGAGGGAGCGGGAGCTCAGCCGCTCCGGCCTCAGAGTCCATCGACGTACGCCTGCGCGTCGATCTCGGACTGGGTCCAGGGCAGGAAAATGACGCGGTAGATGATCGGGGCCACCACCCGGTCGATGACATCGTCACCACTGAAGGCGCCGCCGGACCGGGCAGCGAAGGCGGCCGCCTCCGCCCGCCGGTCGCGCAGGCAGTCCGACTCGCTCTCACCCGCCGCGGCGGCCCCGCCACGAAGGATGGCGGCGTTCACCGAGACGCTGTAGTGACTGATCAGCTCCCGCGCCCATGCGGCCAGGTCGATCCGGACGTCCCCGGTGTCGGGAAGGCCGCGCTCAGGGTCCAGCCGGTAGGTCGCCAAGTCGTTGATCATGCTCCTGGCGTCGCCTCATCGCCGGTAGATGCTGGAGTGATTCACTCCGGCGCGCTCCGCGACCATCGGGACGGTGATGGCGTCGCCGCCCCGTTCGGCGACCAGTTCCTCAACAGCTTTCCTGATGGACGCGAGCACGGTGGCACTGCGGCCGCCGGTGCGGCGCCGTGGGGTCGATTCTGCAGTCATAAACACCACAGTAATGCACAGGGTTTGGCAATAACCGTCTCCTGGGCCTAGGCTGCCCGTAACGCACAGATCCTGGCCTTAGGGGGCTTCGAGGTGTTCCGCGTCATCGAATCAACGCTGGGAACTGCAGTTCGCGTCCAACCATCTCGGCCACTTCGCGCTCGCCGTCGGCCTGCACGACGCGCTCGCGGCGGCCGGCAACGCGCGGATCGTGTCGCTGAGCTCCCGAGGCCACCACGCCTCGCCCGTGGAGTTCGACGACATCAACTTCACCTCCCGCGCCTACGACCCGTGGCTCGCCTACGGGCAGTCCAAGACCGCCAACGTTCTCTTCGCGGTCGGAGCGACGAACCGCTGGGCCACCGACGGGATCACCGCCAACGCCGTCCACCCCGGCGTGATCATGTCCACGAACCTGTCGCGTTACATGGATCCGGACCAGGCCGCACAGCTGCGCGCCGCCGAGGCGGCCGGGGAACTGGGCTCGATCCAGGGCGCGCCGTTCCGGTTCAAGACGATCGCCCAGGGCGCCGCGACGAGCGTGCTGGTCGCGACCTCTCCCCAGCTGGAGGGCATCGGCGGTCGCTACTTCGAGGACAACAACGAGGCGGAGAAGCTGACGCCCGCGGCCGTGGGATCCTCCCCCGGCGGCGTAGCCCCGTACGCGCTCGACCCGGACGCCGCCGAGCGCCTGTGGGAACTGTCGCTCGCCACAGTGCGCGCGTGACCACGGTCGTCAGACACCACACCACATCTCTGATTCGGCAGCCGCAGCCGTCGTGCTCATCAGCCGGGTGCGAAGAGCGCGACGGCTGAGGACCGGGGGGCCGCGGACTCCGGAGTCCGGCTGTAGAAACCGCGTCGGCTGCGCCGCGGAGGCGGGCGTGTCCATGTCCCCGCCCGGAGTCGCACGTCTCGGGAAGGAAAACCGTATGAGTGCTCTGCTCGATCTTGTTCTCGACGCCCACGGCGGCCTCCAACGATGGCAGGACGCACGGACCATCCACGCCGAAGGTTCCATCGGTGGGCTCCTGTGGAGCCTTCGGGGTCAGGAGGGAATCCTCGCCACGACCGACGCGACCATCGACGTACAGCAGCAGCGTCTGGTGTTCGACGGCTTCACCGGCCCCGGACTGCGAGGTCTGTTCACGCCCGATCGCGTGGCGATCGAACGGCAGGACGGCGAGATCGTCGCCGAGCGAAATGCTCCGCGCGATGCCTTCGCCGGCCATGGACCAGACACCCCGTGGGACCAGCTCCACGCGCTGTACTTCGCGGCCTACGCCCTGTGGAACTACCTCACTGCCCCCTACCTGCTGACACGTCCCGGTGTCGTGGTGGAGGAGCTGGAGCCCTGGCGGGAGGCCGACGAAGACTGGCGACGGCTGCGAGCCAGATTTCCCGAGGCCCTGGCCACGCATTCCACGGAACAGGTCTTCTACTACAACGCGGCCGGCCTGCTGCGCCGCCATGACTACGCGCCCGACGTGCTCGGCGGCACACCAGCCGCGCACTTCTGCGAACACCATGTGCGCGCATCGGGATTGGTCTTCCCGACTCACAGGTTCGTCGTGCCCGTTCAGGAAGACGGGCACGCTGCGTCCGAACCGATCCTCATCACCATCGATCTGACCGACATCTCCGTCACCTGACGACAGGCCGCCGGCATCCCGCGAGGAAGCACGAGGTCGCAAAGAGCCCCAGGCCAGCTGAGGAGCAGCGGCGGCGCTGGTGCGCGTCATGCGCGGTATCGCGGGGCGTCCGGGCTGTCACGCAGCCGCCTCACCCTGCTGAGCCGCGTCGGTCGCTCGTGGGCGCTGGTTCCGTGCCGCGCAGCGTGTTGGCCAGCTGGACGCGGGATTGGACGTCGAGCTTGGCGAACACGGCACGCAGGTGGGTGCCGACGGTGTTGACGGATACCCCGAGTTCGGCGGCGGAGCGGTTGGAGTGCCCGTCGGCGATCAGCAGTGCCACGCGCCGCTCGGCCTCCGTCAGGGCGGTCCAACCGGTGTCCGGGCGAGTGCGGGCCACTGCCCACTTCACCCGGCGGGCGCCGGCCTGGCGCATGATGCGCTCGACTTCTGCGCGGTAGACACGGGCGTCCATGCGGTGGTAGTCGTCCCAGGCCCGATCGAGCTGCTCCAGAGCCGCAGCAGGCGACGAAGTCGGCGTGTTCCTGCCACTGCTCGCACCACGGGGCGGCGGTGGTGACCTCCGCCCGTAGACCCGGACGATCCACTGACCGTGTGACGGACCGTGCGCCGCTTCGTGTTCGGCGCCTCCAGGTGTTCCAGCAGGCCGTGGTGGCGCCCCGTGCCGTCGACGCGGACAAGGATCTTCGACTGGGAAGAGTGCGGTATCTGATCCAGCGCGGAGGCAAGGACGCGGACGTGGTCGCCCGCGGGCGCCGACCCGCCGTGCCGGGCGTTCGCCTCGGCCAGGATGGGGACGACGCCGTGAGCGTGCCAGTCGTGCACCACAGCGAGGGGCACCTGGCCACCGAGGCGTTCCAGTTCGCCATGTAGGCGCACAGCCCAGCCATTCACGGCGGCGGCAACCTGGCCGTCGTACAGCACGGCGATCAACTGTCGGAGCCAGGACGGCAGGTCGGGGCTGGTCGCCGAGTCGTTGTCGGGGCGGGAGCCGGCCATGCCGACGTCCAGTTACGCAAGGAACTGGTCGAACGGCACAGCGGCGGCTGGGGGACTGCTCATACGTTTCTCCTGTCTCGGCCACATCGGGCACCTCACCGTAACGGGCGACCGCCGACGACGGAGGGAGGGGATATCTCCCTGCGCAGCGTCACATGTGTGCGGGTCATGCTGTTTCAGCCGTTGTTACGAGGGCGGGTCTTCTGCCGCCTGTGTGGCTGCCGTGTCGAGGTCCAGCCATGCTTCCTCGGTCAGATCGGTGGCGGCCCAGCGGGCAGCGGACACGACCTCCTCAGGGGTGCGGAAACCTGCGACCACGCAGGCCACGCAGGGGTCGCGCAGCGGAAACCGCAGGGCGGCGTGGGGGAGTTCGGTGCCGTGTCGACCGGACACCCCGGCAAGGAGCCGAGCACGACGCAGTGCCGATTCCGAGGCGGGGCCGTAGTCGAAGGTGGCGTCACTCGCGGGGTGAGGACGGCTGAGCAGACCGGAGTTGAACGGGGCGGCGGCCACCACCGCGACCCCACGTTCGGCGCACGCGTCCAGCAAGGGGCGAGCGGTGCGATCGAGAAGGGTCCACCGCCCGGCCACCATCACGGCGTCGACCTCCGCCTCTGCGACGATGCGCAGCAGCGGGGCGACCGCGTTCGTGCCGACACCGACGGCACCGATGACACCTTGGTCGCGCAGAGCCATCAACGTGGGCAGGGCATGGTCGAGGGCAGCGTCCAGGTGATCGTCGGGATCATGGACGTAGACGATGTCCACATGGTCCAGTCGCAGGCGATTCAGGCTGCCTTCCAGACTTCGCAGTACACCGTCCCGTGAGTAGTCGGAGCGGCGGACCAGCGTGTCGGGTACGGCGAAGCCTCCTGCCGTCAGGTCGGATCCGGTGGGTGCCGGGTGGGGTTCCAGCAGTCGGCCGACCTTGGTAGAGATGGTGAACTCCGTCCGTGGACGGTGAGCGAGGGCATCGCCGAGCCGCCGTTCGGACAGTCCGAGGCCGTAGTGCGGGGCGGTGTCGTAGTAGCGCACTCCCACGTCCCAGGCGACCTCGAGGGTGGCCTGTGCCTGGCAGTCGTCGATCGGGCTGTAGAGATTGCCGATAGGGGCGGCACCGAATCCCAGCGTGCTGACACGGACGCTCGTACGAACGAGTGTGCGGGCCTTCATGAGGGGATTCCATACCAGCGCGCGGCCGTTGTCCCGAAGACCGCTTCCCGTTCGTCGGCGCTGAGCTCCTCGGTGAGTGATTCGGCGACGGCCACAACCTCGTCGTACTCGGCGGCGAGCAGGCAGACCGGCCAGTCCGAACCGTACATGAGGCGGTCCGGTCCCATCGTCGCGAACAGTACGTCCGCGTAGGGGCGCAGAGCCGCGGCGGGGGCTCGGCCGGTCCGGGTGACCAGGCCGGACAGCTTCACCGTCACATTCGGGCACTCGGCCAGATCGGTCAGCAGCGCGGTCCAGGAGACGAGGCCGTCCGGACTCACGACAGGATTGCCGGCGTGATCCAGCACGAACCGGACGTCGGGCAACTCGCGCGCGGCCCGCACCGCGGAGGGCAATTGGTCGGGGCGGACGAGAAGGTCGTAGACGAGGCCCGCCGCCGCGACCGAGGTGATGCCGCGGCGGACCTCGGGGCGCGCCGGCCACTGCGGGTCGGTCTCGTCCTGGATGCCGTGCCGGATACCGACGAGCGCGGATCCTCCGGGTTGCTCCCGCAGTTCCGCGAGGCGGTCGGCGATGCCGGGTTCGGTCAGGTCGGTCCAGCCCACGACCGCCCGCACATGCGGGTCCGTACACGTCAGAGCCAGCAGTTCCGGTGTCTCCTCCGGCACGGCGATGGTCTGTACGACGACGGTGGCGTCGATCGCGTTCCGCTCGAGCGCCGGCCTCAGTTCAGCGGCGGTGAAGGTCCGGCGCAGCGCAGGCACGTCGCTGGTCCACGGCTGATCGCGAACTGACAGATCCCACAGGTGGTGATGAGCATCGATACGCACGGTTCGGTCCTTGAGCGTCGAGAAGGACTGGCGAGGGAACGGCGCACGCACCCGCTGCGAGGAGCGCGGCGTGGGAGCGCCCTCCTCGCAGCGGCCGGCGCGTGAGGTGCGGCCCGCGGACGGCTCCGGCGTACGTGAGCTCTCAGTCAAGGTGGAAGATCTCCTCCGCGGGGGCCCACCACTGTTCCTCGGCCGCGGTGTCCAGGGGCCGCTGGCACGGGTCCGTCAGCGCCCACCACTCGCGCGAGATCGGGTCGGCGGCGATCGCCGCGGTGTCAGCGGCGTAGTTGGTGCCCGTGTACTCGAGGTAGCTGAACAGCAGGCCGTCCCGCAGGAAAATGGAGTAGTTACCGATGTTGGCACGCCTGAGGGCTGCCAGGACGTCCGGCCACACGGCGGAGTGGAGTGCGCGGTACTCCGCCTCCTTCTCCGGACGCAGCCGAATCACGGTAGCGAAGCGCTGTACTTTCATCAGCCCTCCTTCCGCAGCCGCAGCCCGTCCATACCGCCGTCCACGGCCAGGGCGGTGCCCGTGGTGGATGCGGCGCCGGGCGAAGCCAGATAGGCGACCGCTGCGGCGACCTCGTCAGCACTGACCAGACGGCCGTGCGGCTGCCGGGCGGCCAGCGCCGCGTGCTCCGCCGCCGGGTCATCCGCCCGGTCGAGGAGCCGGTTGACCCACGGTGTGTCGGCGGTGCCGGGACTGACGGCGTTGACCCGGATTCTCTCGGGCAGCAGGTCGGCGGCCATCGCCCGGGTCAGGGAGAGCACCGCGCCCTTGCTGGCCGAGTACAGCGCCCGCTGCGGCAGGCCGGCTGCCGCAGCGATCGAGCTGATGTTGACGATCGCCGCGTGGGCCGATGCGCGCAGTGACGGCAGTGCGGCCCGGGTGACACGCACAAGCCCGAGGACGTTGATGTCCAGAACCCGGTGCCACTCGTCGTCGGTGTTGTCCTCGATACCGCCCTGCGCACCGATCCCGGCATTGTTGACCAGGACGTCCAGCCCACCGAGGGCTGAGACGGCTTGCTCCACGGCTGTCACGACCGAGGGATCGTCGCCGATGTCGGCCCGGACGTGGACGGCGAAGCCCTCAGGCTGCGCTTCGGACCGATCGAGCACGGCGACGCGCGCTCCCTGCGCGGCGAGCAGCCGGGCGCTGGCCAGGCCGATGCCCGAGGCACCGCCGGTGACCAGGGCACTGAGTCCGTCGAACGTACCCATGTCAGGCCTGCCCGGATGTCTGGCGCTGGTGGCCGCCGCCGATTCCCACTTCCACGATGTCTCCTTCGTGCAGGTAGCGTTCACCGGTCAGCCAAGTACCGGATCAGTCGTGCACCCCGAACATCCGGTCAGAGGTGCCCTTGTCCCACTGGGCGTCGCGTGCAGGGGCCGCCCGGCATCGCGTACCGCATGAGGAAGGATCTGCTTCATCTGGCAGGCAGGACCTTAAGGATGGGATCCATTCCGCGCAACACCCTGACGGGCATGCGCAGTTTCTTCGGTTCTGACGCGGGCTTCGCAGGGCTTCGCAGGGCTTCTGCCTGAGATCTGTCTGATCTCTTCCCAACGCGCAGCGGCAGTGCCATATTGGCCGCCACCAATGAATCAGATTAATCCGTGGTGCAAGAGGGGGTTCGTCTTGGGCGACTCAACACAGGTTCCTGGCAAGGCAGATGATGCGACGTCACGTCCCTACCGTCCGGGGTATGAACTGGTTGCGGAACAACTGCTGAACTACATCGCCCAGGAGAACCTGCGGCCCGGCGACCGCCTCCCCACCGAACAGGGCCTGGCCCAGATCCTGGGAGCATCCCGCAACGTCACCCGGGAGGCCGTGAAGGTCTTGGCCGCCATCGGCCGGCTCAATGTGCGGCGAGGCGCCGGTATCTTCGTCGCCGCCTCGGTCGGCGGGCTACTGGACGACGAACTCTCGCACTTCCGGCCCACCAGCATGGAAGACGTCCGCATGCTCCTGGACTACCGCAAGGTGATCGAGTCGGAGACAGCACGCCGTGCCGCCTCCCTCGCCACCCCGATCGAGGTCCGGGCCATACGGGAGAGCGCGGAGAGCTCCCTGGCAGCGGCCACGATGAACGACGTGGACACCTTCGCCAAGGCTGATGCGGCCTTCCACGACTCGGTGGGCGCCGCCTCGCACAACGTGTTCCTGAGGTCGAGTGTCGCCGGTGTGAGGCGCTTGGCATCCCAGTCCGACGTGCTGCTCTTCCACGGTGACGTGCCCGGATCGCTGGAAGTCGCCGCACGTCAGCATGTGGCCATAGCGGAGGCGGTCGCCGCGGGGGCGGCCGATCTCGCCGAGCGGCTGATGGTGGAACACATCGCCACCACGCAGAGCCAGTTCGAGAAGAAGATTCGCGACCGGCTGTTCAGTCCCGGCGCTCACGCGGCCGCTGAGGGACTTCCGGGGCCTTCGAGGAGCGGCAGCACCGGGGCTCCACAGCCGTCCGCGGAGGCAGCAGCCTCGTAAACCGGCCGACCCCGCATGTGCCGCAGCACAGCGGCCGAGCCGCCCAACGCCCTAGGAGTTCCGGTGGACGACCGGGACTCCCAGGTATCACCCCCCTCAGACGATTGGATACGTGTGTCTCATCCGTCTGCGCGCAGGCGCGTCTTCGCGCCGCTGCGAAGAAGTTTCACGGCCGCCGTCTCGGTGGCCGCAGTGGCAGCCCTGCTGACTGCCGTGCCGGCCCAGGCGGCTCCCCCGTCGCCGGACCTCTATGTCTATGTCTCTCCAACCGGCCGGGACGTGGGCTCAGGTAGCGCCGCACACCCTTTCAGGACGCTCGAGCACGCGCGGGACCACGTGCGCGACGTCAGGCAGAACGCCAAAGGCGACATCCATATCCAGCTCATGTCCGGTACCTACCGGCTCAGCCATACGTTCGCCCTGACCGCCCGGGACTCCGGCCGCGACGGACACAAGATCGTCTACGAGGCCGCTCCCGGCGCACACCCGGTGATCAGCGGAGGCGAGCGGATCACCGGCTGGGTTCCGGCCGACGGAGCAGGACGGGTCTACAAAGCCAAGGTCGGCGACATCGACACCCGCCAGCTCTATGTGGACGGCGAATTGGAGACCCGGGCGCGCAGCACCAAGAACCCCTCCGGCTTCAGCAAGACGTCCACCGGCTACACCTTCACCGACCCCGGCCTCAACACCTACAAGCGTCCCTCGGACCTGGAGGTCGTCAGCTCCTGGGGCTGGAAGCTGATGCGCTGCCCCGTGCAGTCGATCGCCGACAACAAGATGACGATGCAGCAGCCCTGCTGGAACAACGCCCATCTCCAGCAGGGCCAGGAGATCCAGAACCCGACCTGGCTGGAGAACGCCCGCGAACTGCTGGACACGCCCGGTGAGTGGTACCTGGACAAGGGCGAGGGCGAGATCTACTACATGCCCAAAGCCGACCAGAACCTGTCCACCGCGACCGTCACCGTGCCGCTCGTGCAGGACCTGGTGGACATCAACGGCACCAGGACCGCACCGGTCAGCAACGTGTCCTTCCGAGGCATCACCTTCTCCTACTCCACCTGGCTCGCGCCCAGCTCCTCCGAGGGCCTCATCGAGGGCCAGGCCGGCTTCCGGATGGTCGGCAACGACCCCGACTTCGACGCGACCCGCCTGAAGTGGCAGAAGACGCCCGGCGCCGTCAATGTCAGCTACGGCCACGACATCGGCTTCGAGGGCAACACCTTCACCCATCTCGGTGCGGTCGGGCTCAACCTGAACACCGGTACCCAGGGCTCCGACATCACGGGCAACGTCTTCCGCCAGATCGCCGCCACCGGCATCCAGATCGGCGGGGTCGCGGTGATCGACGCTCACCCCGACGACTCCCGGGACATCACCAAGGACACCAGGGTCGACAACAACGTGGTCACCAAGGTCGCCGACCAGTACAACGGCTCCATCGGCATCCTGGCCGGCTACACCGACCACACCGTGATCACCCACAACAAGGTCTACGACCTGCCCTACACCGGCATCTCCGTCGGCTGGGGCTGGGGCCTCACCGACAAGGGCGGCAACAGCAACTACCCGGGGAATCTGGGCGTACCGGTCTGGGACACCCCCACGACCAGCCGCGACACCAAGGTCACGAACAACGAGATCTACGACATCATGAAGTCGCAGGCCGACGGCGGTGCCATCTACACACTCAGCACCAACCCCGGCGGCGTGGTGTCCGGCAACTACATCCACGGCATACCGTCGCCCGCCTACGGCGCGATCTACCACGACGAAGGCAGCCGGTACTGGACGAACACCGGCAACGCCCTGTGCGACGTCGCATACCAGTGGCTGTTCCTCAACCACGGCATGGACATCGATGCCACAGGCAACTTCACCACCCAGCCTGCCTACTCCGCCCAGGCCAACAGCACGGGCAGCAACATCAGCGGCAACACCACCGTGGGTTCCTGCGACCAACTGCCGGCTTCCGTGGTCAACAACGCAGGCCTCCAGCCGAGTTACCGCCACCTCGACCCGGGCCCCGACGTCTTGGACCACCAGGCGCCCAGCAGGCCCGGCACTCCGACCGCAGTTACCGATTTCCCGACGGTGGCAGACCTCACCTGGGCTGCATCCACCGACGACACCGCGGTCACCGGCTACTCCGTCTACCGCGACGGCAAGCTGATCAGCGCCACCGGCAAGACCTCGGTGCGCCTTCCGGGCCTGACCGCCGGGAAGACGTACGCCTTCCAGATCACCGCCCGTGACGCCGCCGGCAACGAGTCCGAGCCCAGCCAGGCGCTGAAGGTCACCATGCCTTCCGGCTCCGACCTCGCACTGAAGAAGCCGGTCACCGCCTCTTCGCACTCAGAGGACAACACCCCCCAAAAGGCGGTGGACGGAGACCTGTCCACGCGCTGGGCTCAGGGCCTGGGCCTGCCCGATCCGTCCTGGATCCAGGTCGATCTCGGTGCGTCGTACGACGTGAAGGGCGCGATCACGACCTTCGAGAAGGCCAGCGGGTACAAGTACCGCATCGAGGTGTCACCCGACGAGGTCCACTGGAAGACACTTGTGGACCACACCGCCGCGAACACCACGGCGGCGACCGACTACGCCCACACGGACGATCCGGTCGCGGGCCGTTTCGTGCGACTGACCGTCACCGGATCCAGCTGGAACGGCGGCAGCATCTATGACTTCCAGGTCTACGGCACTCCCAGGACCGTCACGGACCATACGGCCCCTACGGCACCCGGACAGCCCACGGTCAAGCCGCTGCTGCCCAGCCTGGTGGATGTCAGCTGGTCCGCGGCCACCGATGACACCGGCGTGACCAGCTACGTCGTCTACCAGGACGGCAAGCGGATCGGTGTCACCGACGCCACGACACTGCGGGTTTCCGGCCTGACCGCCGACACGGAGTACTCCTTCACCGTCGTGGCACGCGACGAGGCGCTGAACGCCTCCGACCCCGGCAAAGCGGCTGTCGTCACCACGCCGGCCGACCACGACCTGGCCCTGAACAAGCCGGTCACCGCCTCGTCGTCGTACTCCAACGACTACGCGCCTGAGAAAGCGGTGGACGGGGATCTCTCCACCCGCTGGGCGCAGGGCGCGGGCCTGCCCGACCCGTCCTGGATCCAGGTCGACCTGGGCAAGGACACCGGTGTCTCCAGCGTGGTGACCACCTTCGAGAAGTCAAGCGGCTACAAGTACCGCCTGGAGTACTCCACCGACGGCACGACCTGGTCCGTGTTCAAGGACCACACCTCCGACCCCACCTCGTCGTCGGCCGTCTACTCCTTCGCCGACAAGCCCGTCACGGCACGCTTCCTGCGCCTGACCGTCACCGATTCCAGCGGGAACGGCGGCAGCATCTACGGGCTCCAGGCCTACGGCGGCTTCTGAGCACTCTCCTTCCGAGCACGCTGCTTCCGAGCCGACACCTTTCCTACAGAAAACGAAAGCCAGGATGAAGATCACCCATGTCGAAGTACACCGGATCGATGTTCCGGCAGCCAGTCCGCCCTTCCGCTGGCGCGACGGGCTGAGCGGAAGCGCTCCGGTGGGCGACGGCGCGGTCCTGCACATCGGGACGGACGAGGGAGCCGAGGGAGTGGCGGTATTCGCTCGTCCTGGTGCCTACTCCACCCTGCAGGACCTGGTGGACCGGGTCTTTCGTGCGGAGCTGGTCGGAGCCGACCCGTTCCAGCGGGAATGGTTGTGGCACCGGGTGTGGGAGCTGGACCGTATCCACGAACTCCCGCTTCCCACCCTGGGCCTCATCGACATCGCCTTGTGGGACCTGGCCGGCCGCTACCACGGCCAGCCGGTCTGGCGCCTGCTCGGCGGCTTCCGGGAAGCCATCCCCGCCTACGCCTCCACCTCGACGTTCTCCAGCATCGCGGAGTTCCTCGACGTGGCGGACCAGTGCCTGGCCCTGGGGTATCGCGGTATCAAACTGCACGCCTGGGGCGACGCCCGCCGTGACGCGGAACTGTGCCTGGCCCTGCGCGAGCACGTCGGTCCGAGCGTCCCTCTCATGTACGACGGGTCGGCGGGCTTCGACCTGCCCGACGCGATCCGGCTGGGGCGGGCGCTCTCCGAGGCCGACTACCTCTGGTACGAGGAGCCGATCCGCGAGTTCAGCATCTCGGCCTATCAGAGGCTCGCCGAGACCGTGGACGTACCGCTTCTGGTGGCCGAGACCTCCGACGGTGCGCACATGAACGCGGCGGACTTCATCCGGGCCGGTGCCGCCACCTTCGGTGTCCGGGCCGGCACCACCCTCCGGGGCGGTATCACCGGCGCCATGCGCACCGCGCATCTCGCCGACGCCTACCGTCTGCGGGCCGAGGTGCACGGTTCGGACATTCCCAACCACCACCTGTGCATGGCCATCTCCAACACCACCTACTACGAGTCCCTGGTGACCTCGGTGAACGTTGTCCGTGAGCGCCACGTGGACGACCAGGGCCTGGTGCACGCCCCCGCGGGGCCTGGCATAGCCCTTCCCCTCGATTTCGGCTACGGCAACGAGCTCCTGCCGTTCGTCGAGCAGCCGCGCTGACCGGCGCAAGAACAGAAAGGCAAGGCAAGACAATGGCGTCTTCCAGATCTCCGAGAACCAGCCGACGTCACTCGCTGCTCCGCACGGCGGCAGTCACGCTGTCCCTGGCCACCACGGCCGTCCTGGCAGGCTGCGCCAGCGCCGACACCACCACCCGTTCCTCCTCCGGGCAGTCGGCGTTCAAGCCGGTCGCGCAGAAGGAGGGTTCGCGGATAACGGTGTGGGCCGACTCGACCAGGCTGCCGTCGGTGCAGGCGTACCAGAAGTCGCACCCCGACGTGAAGATGAAGATCGTCACGTACGACGGCGGAGCCGACGGCTCGACGTATCTGCAGTCAAAGGTGCAGCTGTTCGACCGGACCGGCAGCGGCTGGCCGGACGTGGTGTTCGGCACGCCGACCGACGTGACCTGGGCGTCGGAGGCCACCAAGCCCGGCGCGCAGCCGTTCGCCGCACCCCTGGACGAGAAGCTCGTACCGCAGAGCACCCTGGACGGGTTCGCCAAGGGTTCGCTGACGCCCTGTCAATTCAACGGCCACACCTACTGCATGCGCAATGACATCGCCCAGGTCCTCCTGTGGTACAACAAGCCCCTTATGGACAAGTGGGGATACAAGGTTCCCACCACGTGGCAGGAGTACGAAGCCCTCGGCAAGCAGGTCGCCAAGGACCATCCGGGCTATCTGGTCGGCTCGGTCGGCGACACCAACTCCCACGAGTCGTACTTCTGGTCGGGCCAGTGCCCCGCGTTCAGCCTGGTGAAGCCCGACACCCTGCGCACCGACCTGGGTGACCCGAAGTGCACCCGGATGGCGAAACTGCTGGACAACCTGATCAGCGCCAAGGCCATCGCCACGCAGGGCTTCTTCAGCCAGGGATTCGCCAAGAACAGCGGCAGCAAGGTCCTGATGGCCTACGGCCCTTCCTGGTACGGCCAGTACCTGTTCAAGGCCGGCTTCAAGACTCCGGCCAAGCAGATCGCCGCGGCACCCCCTCTTGCCTGGGAGGGAGAGAGCACGACTGCCACGGGCAACGTCGGCGGCGGCGTGTGGATGGTGTCCTCGCACAGCGCCAACCTCAAGGCGTCCACGGACCTGGTCACCTGGCTGACCACCTCCGACGAGAACCAGGCCACTGCGCCCACCTATCCGGCCTACACCCAGGCCGCGAAGGCCTGGCTGGCCAACCCGGCCAACAGGAACTACTTCGCCAATGATGTGAGCGAGCCGTTCGAGCAGGCCGCGAACGAGGTGTGGACCGGCTGGTCGAACACCAAGTTCTCGGACTCCACCGCCTGGTCCAGCGTCGTCCTCCCGGCTCTGACCTCCGGAAAGAGCCTGACCGAGACGCTGCCGGCCTGGCAGCAGGAGATCGCAGGCGAGGCCAGGACCCAGGGCTACAAGGTGGTCGATCAGTGACCTTGCTGGAGACCGAGCGCGTCGCCGTCTCCCCCTTGCGCCGCGGCACCACGCCGCGGCGCAAGGGCCGCGGTCGCGCGGGCTACTTCTTCGTCGCCGGCTACGCGCTGCTGCTGCTCGCGTTCGGCGTCTTCCCCACCGGGTACTCGTTCTATCTCGCGCTCACCAATGACCGGGGCCAGTTCACCGGGTTCAACCAGTTCGTGAAGGTCATCAAGGACTACCGCTTCGCCCCGGCCTTCACCCACATGCTGATCTATCTGGTCATGTGGCTGGTGGCCCTCGTCGTCCTGGTCGTGCTGACCGCTGTGGTTCTGCGCAGCCGCGTGCGTCCGGGCACATCGGCGCTCTTCCGCTTCCTGTACTACATCCCCGGCGCCCTCGCCGGAGTGGCGAGCGTTCTGGTCTGGCTGTTCATGCTGGACCCCGACGTCAGCCCGTTGTCCTGGCTGCTCACCGGCATGGGGTTGAAGACGTTCGCCGCCGTCCTGGCGCCCGGCAACCTGCCGCTGATCCTCATGTTGATCGCCTTCTGGACCGGCGCCGGAGGCTGGATGGTCGTGATGTACGGGGCTTTGAACAACATCCCCGACGAGGTGCTGGAAGCAGCCCGCATGGACGGCGCGGGCCCGTGGCGCACCGCCTGGCACATCCAGATCCCGATGATCCGGCAGTGGATCGTCTATATGACGATCATGGCTTTCGCGACGGGCACCCAGTTGTTCGTGGAGCCCCAGCTTCTCCAGACCGCCAGCCTCGGCAGGGTGAGTCCCACCTGGTCGCCGAACCAGCTCGCCTACGTCTACGCCTTTCAGCAGGGCGACTTCAACGGCGCCGCTGCCATCTCCGTCGTCCTCCTTGCCGTGGGCCTCCTCGCTGCCGGGCTGCTGGTCGCTCGCTCGAACCTGTTCAAGTTGGATGAGAAATGACACAGACCGCTCTCTTCCTGACGGCCGTAAGGCGGCGTATCCGTCCTTCCAGGACCCTCCCCTTCCTGGTCGTAGGACTCCTCCTGGCCTTGCTGCTGGTGTTCTTCGTACTGCCGGTGATCTGGCTGCTGCTGGCACCGTCGAAGACCGCCGGCGAAGTGGTGCGGGACAACCCGCTCTCCTTCGGTTCGTTCCCTCAGATCGGCACGGCCTGGCGGCACCTGTTCGCCTTCCAGGACGGCGCCATGATGAGGTGGCTGCGTAACTCGGCCGTCTACTCGGGCGGTTCGCTCGTCCTGACGCTGGCCGTCAGCGTTCCGGCCGGCTACGCGCTGGCGCTGACGAAGTTCCGGGGACGCAAGACGCTCCTCGTGATCACCCTGGTCACCATGATCATGCCGCAGGCCACCCTGGTGCTGCCGATCTTCCTGGAACTCAACCGCTTCCACCTGATCGGCACCATCTGGTCGGTGATACTCCCGTTCTCCTTCTATCCGTTCGGCGTGTACCTGGTGTACATCTACTTCGGGAGCAGCCTCCCCAGGGACCTGCTGTCCGCCGCACGGATCGACGGCTGCACGGAGTGGCAGCTCTTCTCACGCATCGCGCTCCCGCTCGCCAAGCCGGTGGTCGGACTGGTCGCGTTCTTCAGCTTCGTGGGCAACTGGAACAATTTCTTCCTGCCGTATCTCGTCCTGCCGAACAGCGAGCAGTTCCCCGTCCAGGTGGGCCTGAACCAACTGCTGACCTCGACGCCGTCCTTCAACCCCGTCGCCGGCGCCGGACTGAACGTCACCATCCCCGAACTCGCCCTGGCCGTCATCATCGCCATCCTGCCTGTGCTGGTGGTCTTCGTCTTCTCGCAGCGCACTCTGGTGTCCGGGATGCTCGCCGGAGCGAGCAAGGAATGAGCGCCTCCGCGCCGCCCTCTTCGCCACCTGTGTCCATGACGCCGTCCACCCGCCCACCGCGATCGCCCACGGTCACCGCAGAGGGTCATCGGCCGCCCGCCCCCGTCACGACCGCGCTGCCTTTCCGCCTCACCGACACCCTGTCCGCAAAGGAGACCGTGTGTACCGGCTCGATCCGCGCTACGCCCCCGCCCCGCAGGCCGTCCTCCACACGGGATGGCAGGCAGTGGCCTCCCAACTTCCCGACGGCCCCGCGGTGGTGGCCATCGAGGGGTCCCCGTCCGTCGACTGGTCCCTCCTCGGTGATCGCCTCGAACACGAGCTGACCGGGCGCGGTACCCCCGTCACTCTGCTCGACATGCGGAGCCACTACGCCCGGCCGGCGCACGTCAGGAGCCGTACCGAACGGCCGGCAGACGCCGACGACCCCTACTTCTGCAGGCTCGCCGACAATCCCCTCGACGACCTCTTCGAGATCCTCCCGGTATCCGCACCGCCGAAGGAAGGGCTGCTCCTCGTCTACGGGCCTGGCGCCGCCCTCGTGGATCACGACCTGCTCTGGTACGCCGATGTGCCCAAGCGATACACGGAGGCCGCCGTCGGCGCGGGTGAGCTGGGCGTCAACCTCGGCCTGCCGGGCGAGAAGCCCGACTTCAGACGGCTGTTCTACATCGACTGGCCGATGATCGACCAGCACCGCGACTCGCTCGCACGCCGCCTCGATGCCTGGCTCGACATGCAGAGCCCCGACCACCCGGCGTGGATCGACGGAGCAGGCCTGCGCGCCACGTACGCCGCTCTGGCCCGCAAGCCCGTCCGCCCCCGCCCGTACTTCAACTCCTGCCCCTGGGGAGGCCATTGGGCACAGCGCGAGCTCGGCTTCAACCCCGACGCCCGCAACACCGCGCTCGGCTACGAACTGATCGCGCCCGAGGCCGGCATCCTCATCGGCACCGGACCGCAGGCTCAGGCCGAGGTGCCGTTCCAACTCATGTGCGTGCTGGAACCGGACAACGTGCTGGGGGCACAGGTGCACGCCCGCTTCGGCACGTCTTTCCCGATCCGCTTCGACTACCTGGACACCGTCGGCGGCGGCAGCCTCTCCGTGCACTGCCACCCGAAGGAGTCATATATGAGGGAGCGTTTCGGCTGGGCCTACACCCAGCACGAGACGTACTACCTGACCCTCGGCAGCACCGACACCAAGGTGTTCCTCGGCCTGCGCGAGGACGCCGACGTCGACGTCTTCCGCAAGGAGGTGGAGAGGGCCGTCACCGACGGAGTGCCCATGGACCCCGAGGACCACGTCCTGGCCTTCCCCGCCGAGCAGGGCCAGCTGTTCATGATCCCGGCGGGCACCCCGCACGCCAGCGGCGCGGGCAACCTCGTGCTGGAGATCAGCGCCACCCCCTATCTGTACAGCCTGAGGTTCTACGACTGGCTGCGGCCCGGTGCCGACGGCAACCCACGCCCTCTGCCCTACGAGCACGGGTTCGCCAACCTCGAGACCGGACGACGCGGTGACGCCGTCGCCCGTGACCTGGTTCAAGAGCCGCGCACCCTGCGCGAGGGCACCGGTTGGCGGGAGGAGGTCATCGGCGGGCTGGCCGAGATGTTCTATGAGGTCAGGAGGTTCGTGCTCGACGCCGAGGCCGAGGCTGCCGACGACACGCAGGGACGGTTCCACATACTGAACGTGGTGGAAGGGGAAGGCGTCACGGTGCACACTACGGCCGGAGACCGGCACGAACTCGCCTACGCGGAGACGCTCACCGTGCCGGCCGCGGTCGGCCGCTACACCCTGCGAGCGGCCGGTGGCGGCCCGGTGCGTGTCGTGAAGGCGCTGGTCCGTTGATTCCTGTCCTGGAGATCGGTGGCACCCATGTCACCGCGGCGCTCGTCGACCTGCGCGACGGGCGTGTCACCAGCCGTACGCGCAAGCCGCTCGACGCGGACGGCGATGCCGAAGACATCCTCGGCGTCGTACGACACTGCGCCGACGGGCTGTCGGTGCCTCCTGGTGCGCGGTGGGGCGTGGCGGTGCCCGGGCCGTTCGACTACGCAAGAGGGGTTGCCCTCTTCAAGGGCGTGGGCAAGTTCGACGCCCTGTACGGGATGGACGTGCGAGCAGCACTCCTCGACGGACTGCGGCAGCGTCCCAGCGACGTCGTGTTCCTCAACGACGCCCACGCCTTCCTGACCGGCGAGTGGTCCGCGGGTACCGTCCGCGGGCACCGCCGCGCCGTGGGCATCACGCTCGGCACCGGTGTCGGCTCGGCGTTTCTCGCCGACGGCCGCATCTGCGACAACGGTCCCGGCGTACCACTCGAGGGGCGGATGGACCTCACCGAGATCGATGGCCGGCCGCTGGAGGACACCGTCTCACGCCGGGCGATCCTCGCCCGCTACGGCGACCCCGCCGCCGATGTACACGACATCGCCGGACGAGCCAGAGCGGGAGAGGAGCGGGCCCAGTGGGTGCTGGACGACGTCTTCACCGGACTGGGCGTCGTGCTGGGCCCGCGCCTGGTGGACTTCGGCGCGACCGCCCTGGTCGTCGGAGGCTCCATAGCCCGCTCCTGGGACCTCGTCGCTCCCGCTCTGTCCACCGGTCTCGTGACCGGAGGCTGGACGCCGGACGACCCGCGTGCCGACGCGGATTCACCGCCTCCCGGAGCCCCGGAGTGCCCCGCAGGAGACGCGCCCCCTGGTCCGGGTCACGCCCAGGCGGCCGGCGCACGGCGTACTCGTGCGATGAAGTCTGCCAGCCCCGCGGGGGACGCCGCACTGGTGGGCGCGGCCCGCGTGGCGGTGGCGTGAGACCGACGAAGGGGAGGCACAAGCCTTGGACGCCTGGTCCTCGGCCTGGCCGTGCTTGAAGCGGGACCGTCATGCCGGAACGGCATGCAGTTCGGCACCCCACTCGGCCGCGCGGAGGGTGTTGACCATCAGCATGGCGATGGTCATCGGGCCCACACCACCGGGCACGGGCGTGATGCGGCCCGCGATGCCGTCGAGTTCGGCGGCGCGGACGTCGCCGGTCAGTCCCGTGGGGGTGCGGTGGATTCCGACGTCGATGACGGTGGCACCGGGCTTGACGTGTTCAGGGCCGATGAGACCGCGTACGCCGGTGGCGACCACGACGATGTCGGCGGGGCGGGTGACGGCGGCGAGGTCGGCGGTGAATTCGTGCGCGACCGTCACGGTGGCCCCTCGCTGCAGCAGCAGCTGTGCCAGGGGGCGGCCGACGAGTTCCCCCCAGCCGACGACGGCGACGCCCGCGCCCTTGAGCTCGACGCCCTCGGCGTCGAGGAGTTCGATGACGCCGCTCGGCGTGCAGGGCCGCAGCCCGCGCTCGCCGCGGGCCAGCCGACCGGCACTGGCGGTGGTCAGACCATCGACGTCCTTGGGGACAGGAATGCGGTCGATCAAAGGCGCGGCGTCCAGCTGCGCAGGCAGAGGTAGTTGGAGCAGGATGCCGGAGACCTCCGGATCGACCGCCAACTCGTCGATCGCGTCGGCGACTTCGCCCTGGGTGGCGTGCTGGGGCAGGTGGCGGTGGAAGTCGCGCATACCGGCCTCGCGGATGGCACGTCGTTTGGCGGCGACGTAGACGGCACTGGCCGGGTCGCCGCCGACCAGAATGGTCGCGAGGCCGGGCACCCGTCCGCTGCCCGCTGCTTCGGCCACCCGCTCGGCGACCCGGGCTCGGATACTTCGGGCGATCTTCGCGCCGTTGATCGTGACTGTCATGATGGCCAACCGCTTTCTACTGGTGAACGATTCGCCCGCTGCCCCGACGGCCCGTGCGATCCGGCGCGCGACAAGACCACCTGCCCCGGTGCCGGGCGGTTTCCCTGTCGAGAGGTCGAGATGCCGAGATGCCGAGATGCCGAGATCTCGCAACTGGCCGGACCGGCCCGGGACCTGCGTCAGGTCCCGGGCGACCAGGTCCCTGGGCCGGACAGGTCCTACGCGAAGACGATGGTGTGGTTGCCGTTGCGGATGACGCGGTCCTCGGCATGCCACAGCACCGCGCGGGAGAGCACCGCGCGTTCCACGTCGGCGCCGCGGCGGGTCAGGTCGGCGGCGGTGTCTGCGTGGGTGACGCGGACGACGTCCTGCTCGATGATCGGGCCCTCGTCGAGGTCCTCGGTGACGTAGTGGGCGGTGGCTCCGACCAGTTTCACGCCCCGTTCCTTGGCCTTGGCGTACGGGCCGGCGCCGATGAACGCGGGGAGGAAGGAGTGGTGGATGTTGATGATCGGTACGCCGACCTGCTCGACGAAGCCGGCGGAAAGGATCTGCATGTAGCGCGCGAGGACGACGAAGTCGACGTTGTCCTTGAGCAGCCGCAGATGCTCCGCCTCCGCGGCCGACTTGTCCGGCCCCATGGAGGGGACGTGGAAGAAGGGGATGCCGAAGCCGCGCACTTCCTCCGCGGTGTCCGGGTGATTGGAGATCACCATGGCGACGCTGACCGGGAGCTGACCCCGGCGGTGGCGCCAGAGCAGGTCGAGAAGGCAGTGGTCGGACTTGGATGCGAAGATCGCGACGCGCTTCGGCACCGATATGTCGCGCAGGGTGTAGCCGAGCCCGTACTTCTTCACCAGCTCCTCGTCGAGATCGGCGCGGAGCGCGGGCAGGGCGGCCTGGAGGCCGTCCATGCCGAAGACGGTGCGCTGGAAGAAGGCGCCGCCCTGCGGGTTGTCGGAGTACTGGTCGAGGGAGACGATGTTGGCGCCGTGCCCGCTGAGGACGGAGGTCACGGCCGCGACGATGCCGGTGGCGTCGGCGCCCTGGACGATCAGTGCGGCCTGGTGGTCCATCCCCCTTGTCGTCTTGGAGGCAAGAGCCGGAACTTCCCGGGTGAGGGTCATGCGAGGCTTTCCTTCCTGAACCGGGCGACCCACTCGGAGGTGGCCCTGAGCCCGCCGAACGTATAGAAATGGATCTTGACCTCGCCGTGGCGAGCCGGGTCGTACCCCTCGGCCAGGGCACGCAGGAACCGGTCGGGGCCCGCGGTGCCCATGAGGTTGGTCAGCGACAGTCCGTACTTCTTGGCGATGGAGGCGCTGGTGCCCACGCCGAACCGGGCGGCGTACGACATCAGCCGCCGCACGCCGGCCGGCCCGGGGACGCCGATACGGATCGGGAGCGTGATGCCGTGGCCGCGGACCTGCTCGATCCAGGCGAGGACGGGGTCGACGTCGAAGCCGAACTGGGTGATGACACTTCCGTCCAGGCCCTGGGCGGCGAGCGCGGCGCTCTTGGCCCGCAGCGCCGACCACAGCACGTCCCCGGCGATGACCGGATGGCCCTCCGGGTAGCCGCTGATGCCGACGTGCCGGACGTCGCGCTCCGCCAGCAGTCCGGACTCGATCAGGGCCAGGGAGTCCGCGTACGGGCCCTCCGGGCTGGTCGGATCACCTCCGACGGTGAACACGTTGTCGCAGGTCCCGTCGGTCTGGAGGCCGGCGAGGAACTCCTCGAAGTCGGCCTGGGATCCGAGGCGGCGGGCGGAGATGTGCGGCACCGGCACGAAACCCAGACGCTTCACCGCACGCGCGGCGTCCAGGCGTATCCCCAGGTCCTCGTTACCGAGGAACGTGACGTTGATCCGGGTGCCCTGGGGAATCGTGTCGCGGGCTTCTTCCAGCTTGGGAACGTCCTTGCCGGTCATTTCCAGGGAGAAGTCCTCCAGCAGCGGCGTGCTGACCGCCGCCGAGGCTGTGCTGAGGGGGTTCATCGTGCTCCTTGTCGAAACGGAAGCGGGGCGGCCGGTGCCGTCTCCGCCGTCATGAGGCCGTCGGCCCGTCGAGGGAGGCGTGCGACGCCCGGCCGGTACCGGTCGGAGGCACACCACGGGCCTGCGACCGGCGGGAAGGATGCGGTGACCGGCCGCTCGCGCGGGCCCGTCCGCGTCAGGCGTTACGGCGGTACTGGGTGCGGGCGTGCCGGTCGAACGGGCTCGGCCGCACGGTGGCGCGGATGCGCGGGAACCCGAGGTCGGCCTCGGGGCCGGTACCGGAGCCGGGGTGATCGCCCCAGACCACCGCCACCTCGGTGCCGGGCTCGGCGTGCGCGGCGTCGATCAGGCTCTGCGCCAGGACCGTGCCCACGGGGTCGATCGACGCGGTCTGCATCGTGACACCGACCAAACCGTGCGCGTCCTCGACGCGGTGGCGGGCATAGCTGAGCACCAAGCCGGGGTCCTCCCCGTCGCCGAGCACCCGGCGCACGTCGTCGGCGTCGAAGACCAGGGTCACCTTCTTGCGGAGCTCCTCGTCCCTCGCCTTCAGCAGGGCGTCCCGGCCGTGGAAGTCGTGGCCGAAGTGGATCATCTTCCCGTAGCCCAGTTCGTACGGGGAGACATAGTGGTCCTCGATGTTCTCCGAGAAGAAGCTGCCGCTGAGCGGGCGCTGGCCCTCGATGCCGAACAGGGGAAGGTACCTGCGGTACTCCAGCAGGTCGGGGTCGGTGTAGATGCCGGGCACCGGCGAGGGGATCCAGCCGCTCTCCACGCTCGGTGTCGCGTACGCCAGGGCGCCGACCTGCACCAGGCCGAGCGGCTCACCGGCCTTCAGGAACGCCTCGTGCACGTACCCGGCGTGCTCCCAGGGACCGATGAACTCGAAGCCGGCCTGCCCTGCCATGCCGTGCCGCAGGGCCTTCAGGGCGCGGCCGCCCAGGGTGACCGGAGTGGAGTGGAAGAACTTCGTCTGCGGTATCGGACCGCCGAAGACCTTCTCCACCAGCTCGTTGGCCTGCGGTCCCTGGATCTGGTAGCGGAAGAGCTTCGGGTCACCTCCACCGGGCCGGAAGGCGGAGGACGGGTCGGTCACGAAGGCGACGTCGTAGCCGCCTTTCTCCGCGTGGTACTGCACCCAGTGCTGGCACGCGGGTACACCGCTGAGCAGGTACGCGTTCTCGGACTCCCGGGAAAGGATGCCGTCGGTGACGATGTGGCCGTGGCGGGTCACCGGGACGTACTGCTTGGCCTGCCCGATCGCGAACTTCTCGAAGTTGTTGGCGCCGTAGTCCGCCAGCAGGCGGGTGGCGTCGGGGCCCTCGATCCACATGTCGTACATGTGGTGCGACAGGTTCAGGAGGGCGACACCCTCGTGCCACGCCGCCTGCTCCTCGCGCCAGCCGACGTACTCGCGCTCGACCACCTCCGGTGTCCACGGTTCCGCGGCCGGCTTCCACAGCAGGTCGATGGGCGAGCCGGCCTTGTCGATGCCGTCCTGAAGGCTAGGGGGTGTCATGCGACTCCTCTCGGGGTCGTCCGTCCTGAGCGCACTAAATCGATCTAGTACAGAGCGGCCGACTTGCTCACGCCACTCTCGATCCGGCTCTGGATGGACGTAGGGCTAAAACGATCTAGCAGAAACTAGCAGCGGGATTCCCACAAGGGCGAGCCTCGTGCGGCACTTGTTTCACGTGCGCCCGGCGACGGGTTCCGCGACGGGCATCGCCGCGATACGGCCGCTGTCGGCCCAGGCCGCGGCCATGCACACCGCATGGAGGCTGGCGCGGACGTCGTGCACCCGCACGCAGAACGCGCCGGCGGCCGCCGCGAGAGCCGACACGGCAGCCGTGGCCGCATCCCGACCGTGGGGCGGGGGCTCCGTGCCCGCGCGGGTGCTCAGGGCGGCGCCGATGAAGCGCTTCCTGGACGCGCCCACCAGCACAGGGAAGCCGGTGGCCCGCAAGGCGGGGAGGTGTGTCAGGAGTTCCCAGTCATGGGCGGCCCGCTTGGCGAAACCGAGCCCGGGATCGAGGACGATGCGCGCGGGGTCGATTCCGGCCGCGGTCAGTTCCTCCACCCGCTCCAGGAGCTCGAAGGTGACCTCACCGACGACGTTCCCGTAGGTCGCACGGCGCTCCATCTCCCGGCTGGGCGCACGCCAGTGCATGGCGACGTAGGGAACCCCGGCCGCGGCGACGGTGGCCGCCATGGCGGGGTCGGCCAGACCGCCGCTGACGTCATTGACCAGGCACGCCCCCGCCTCGACCGCGGCCCGCGCGACCCTCTCGTGCATGGTGTCGACGCTGACGGACACCTCGGCACGGGCGAGCTCCCGGACCACGGGAACGACCCGGGCCAGCTCCTCCTCCACCGGGACGGGCACGGCCCCCGGCCGCGTGGACTCCCCTCCGACATCGACCAGGTCGGCGCCCTGCTCCGCCATCCGCAGCCCCCGCCGGACGGCCCGCCGGGTGTCCGCGTACAGGCCGCCGTCGGAGAACGAGTCGGGGGTCACGTTGAGAATGCCCATCACCAGGCATCGGCCTGGCTGCGGCAGTCCGTCGGGCGGTCCGGGTGACGGCCGCACGGCAGCGGTTCTTTCCCTGTGGATCATCGGTCGAGCGACCTCCTCCGCCGCGGATCGTCCCGCCTGCGAGCCGGAAAGCTAAATCGATATGGCAGACACGTTACAGCGAAAAGCTAAATCGTTCTAGCTCCAGGCTGACTTTCCGGTGACTCGCGAGTAGGTGCTGGTGGGAGCGGCGGTCGTGTCCATTCGCGCACTGCGGCGCCAGATGCCCCTCTGGCGTCGTACGGGGGTCCCGGCACATTCCACGGACGCGCCACGGCCCGTGTATCCGCCCTGGGCAGCCTCCCTAGAATGGGTGGCGCCGTCCTGCAGGAGGTTCGGCGCACACAATCGCATCGGAGCAGGCGTGATGGGCACTTCCGGAAGAGTCACGCTGAACGACGTGGCGGCGGCCAGCGGAGTGTCCCGCGCCACCGTGAGTTTCGTCCTCAACAACGACCCCCACCAGACGATCTCGGCCGCCACCCGCGACCGAGTGAAGCAGGCCGCACGCGATCTCGGCTATGTACCGCACGGAGTGGCCCGGGCGCTTCGCGAGGGAACCTCCCGCGTCGTGGTGCTGAACATCGACTCGGGGATGGAAGGCAAGTACTCCCGCAGCTACATCCGTGGACTCGACGCGGAACTGGCCGCGCACGAGTACGTCCTGCTCGTCCGCCACGACCACCACAGTCCGCAGTCCACCCAACAGGTCCTCGACGCCATCGCTCCCCGCGCCGTCATCCGCTTCGGTGTTTCGTATCTGACCGGTCACGAACTCGACGATCTGGGAGGAGGGTGGCGCGACGGTCTCGCCGCCCACGCCGCTCTGCAAATCCGCCACCTCGTGGAGCACGGCCACACCCATGTCGCCCTGGCGTTGCCGGACACCGAGGCACCACTCGCCGCGGCCCGCCTCCGCTTCACCGCACACGCCGCCGAGAACCTGGACATCCCCGTGCCGGCCACGTTCGTCGCCCCGCGGGACCGTCCGGCCTGCGCCGACGCCGTCAAGGTGTTCCTCACCGGCGCACCCGAGGTGACCGCGATCGCCGGCTTCAACGACGACGTCGCTCTGCGCGTCCTGACCGCCCTGCGCGACCTGGGCCGTGGCGTCCCTGACGAGGTCGCCGTCATCGGATTCGACGACAACGGGTACGGCGAATACGTCACCCCCTCACTGACCACGGTCAACGTCGACGCCGAAGCCCACGGACGCCTCAGCGCCCGCCTCGCGCTGGGCCTCGACACCAGCGGTCTGCGTCCCCCGCCCGCGCGGATCGTCGTTCGCCAGTCGGTCTGACAGGCGGTCCCGCTCGCGGTACGGGCAGTACTCGCGGTACGGGCAGTACTGAGGAGCGTCTCCAGAACTCTCAGCACGGGCGACTGCCGCCACCCGAGTCGCCCTCGAAGTGTGAAGGCCTGAGACCCGGCGGCGGCCGATATCGTTTCAAGTGTTGTAGGAAATCCTGTCGCACATATTGCTGACAGTGTCCCGCGCGGTTACGTTTTCGGACACGCGAGCACGGCTCATCGTGCTCGTGACACACGCCCCGTCGCAGCATGAGCAGCCGCCACAACCACATACGCACGTGCCCGCACACCGTTCCGCCGCGCCGACCGGTGCGTATCCCCTTCACTGGTTTTCTTCAGCCGCCCCCACCACCGGTCTCCCGGCGTGATCCTCTCCTCGGAGGCGCGCGTGATCAGACCTGCCATGAAACAGCGCTTGGCCGCATGGACGGCGGCCCTCGTCGTACCCGCCATGGCCCTCGTGGCCTCGACCGTCGCCACTGATTCCGCCGACAACGCGAACAACGCGGCGGACCGGGGCGGCTCGACCCCGGTCGTCCGGACCGACAGCGGTCTCGTCCGGGGCGTCACGACCGCCCGGGCCGAGCAGTTCCTCGGCCTTCCCTACGCGGCACCGCCCCTGCGCGAGCTGCGGTTCGCGCCTCCTGCCGCGCCTGCTCCCTGGACCGGCGTACGCCAGGCGGACCGGCAGTCGCCCGCCTGTATCCAGTTCGAACCCACGGGCATCCGGGAGGAGCAGACCGTCAGCGAGGACTGCCTCTACCTGGACGTATACCGTCCGTCCCAGGTCTCCAAGAACACCAAGCTGCCCGTCATGGTGTGGTTCCACGGCGGCGGCCACACCCAGGGCACCGGTGTCATCTACGGCGGCAGCACCATGGCCGCGAAGACCGGCACCGTCGTCATCTCGGTCAACTACCGCCTGGGCGCGCTCGGTTTCCTCGCCCACCCGGCCCTCAGCGCGGTCAACCCGGGCGGGTCCGGCACCTACGGGCGCATGGACCAACTGGTGTCGCTGAAGTGGGTCCGCGACAACATCGCGCGCTTCGGCGGCGATCCGGGGAACGTGACCGTCTACGGCCAGTCCGCGGGCGGCAGCGCCGTCTGCGACCTGATGGCCATGCCCGCCGCGCGCGGTCTGTTCGACAAGGCGATCGTGCAAAGCTCGGTCTGCACGAGCACCCGGACGACACTGGCGGCCGGTGAGCAGAGCGGTGTCAAGTTCGCTCAGTCCGTGGGCTGTACGGACGCAGGCAACGTGGTGAACTGCCTGCGCAAGGCGTGGCCCGGGACGCTCGTCGCCAACCAGGCCAACTACCTCGGCTCCTCCAAGGTGGGCGGCGCGCTCCTCCCGAAGTCCTTCACGACCGCCTTCGACGACGGCACTTGGAACGCCGTACCACTGCTCACCGGCAACACCCGATCCGAGAACCGCCTCACCTCGACCGCGCTCGCCGGGATCACCGCCCAGGGCTACGAGGACCTGGTCCGCGAGACATACGGCGAACGGGCCGACCGCGTCCTGGAGTTGTACCCCCTGGGCAGCTTCAAGAGCCCCTACGACGCCATCACCCAGGTCCAGACCGACGCGCAACGCGCCTGCCCCAACGCCCAGACGGCCCAGACCGTGGCGGCCAAGGCCCACACCCCGGTCTACCGCTATGAGTTCAACGACCCGACCTCACCGACGCTGTACGGGTTCCGCATCCCCGGCGAGGACATGTCCAACGGGCACAGCGCCGAACTCGCCTACCTCTTCGACTTCACCCTCGGCGAGAAGCCCCTCACCGCGCAGCAGAAGCGGCTCTCGGACCAGATGATGCGCTACTGGGGCGCCTTCGCCCACAGCGGCGACCCGAACGTCAAGGGCGCCCCTTCATGGCCGCTCCACGACGCCACCGCTCAGAGGGTGATGCAGCTGCGCACCGCCGGAGCGAGCCAGGCGATCACCACCTACACGGCGGACCACCACTGCGACTTCTGGCTCGGCTGACGCCGGCCCGGAAACCCCCCCGTACGTCCCATCCCCTCACCCTCAACAGGAAGCAGGGATCGATGAGCCGCGGAAGAATCCACGGAAAAGGCGGAAGAATCGGCACGGCCCTGGCCATCGCAGGCCTGCTCGGTCTGGGCCTCATGACCCCACTGTCGTCGACCGGCGCGTCGGCGCAAGGCAGCGAACGCCCCACCTCGACCGTGGTGCAGACCACGGACGGCAAGGTCAAGGGCAGCAGCCAGACCGGGTACGACGAGTGGCTCGGCATCCCGTACGCCGCCTCGCCCACCGGCGCTCAACGCTGGACCGCCCCGCAGCCGGCCGCCGACTGGAAGGGCGTACGCGACGCCACCGGGTTCAGCGACCGCTGCGCCCAGCCCTCCGGCTGGGACCCGGGCTACGAGAAGCCGACCACCACCGAGGACTGTCTCTCCCTCAACGTCTATGTGCCGGAGGGCACGAAGGGGCGCCTCCCGGTCCTCGTCTGGATCCACGGCGGCGGCTACTTCGGTGGCGCCGGGCAGGACACCGACCCGCGCAAGTTCGTGGAGCAGACGGGCTCGGTCGTCGTCACCGTCAACTACCGGCTCGGCCCGCTCGGCTTCCTCAACCTGCCCGAGCTGCGCAAGGAGAGCGCGAACGGCGCCGGAAACTACGGGCTGCTGGACCAGCAGGCGGCCCTGCGCTGGGTGCAGTCCAACATCACCCACTTCGGCGGCAACCCGAAGAACGTCACCATCGCCGGCCAGTCCGCCGGCGCGAGCTCCGTCTGCGCCCAGCTCGCCTCGCCCACCGCCAAGGGCCTGTTCGCCCGCGCGGGCATCATGAGCGGCAGTTGCGGCATGCAGTCCGCGGCGGCCGGTGAGACGCAGAGCCAGGCCTTCGTCAAGGAGATCGGCTGCTCCACCGCCTCCGACGTGCTCGCCTGCCTGCGCGCCAAGTCCGCCGCGGCGATCGTCGCCGCCCAGCAGAAGGCAGCCGTACGGCCCTCCCTCGGCGGCACCGCCTTCCCGACCGACCCGGGAGTCGCCGTACAGACCGGGAAGTTCAACCGCGTCCCGGTCATGCTCGGCCAGACCAACAGCGAACGCGGCCTGTCCACGTTCCAGAACTACGACTACCTCGGCAAGCCGATGACCGCCGCCCAGTACGAGACGGAGGTCCGCGCGGCCTACGGCGCGAACGCCGACAAGGTCCTCGCCGCATACCCGCTCAGCGCCTACAAGACGCCCGGCGAGGCCTGGACCGCCGCCCAGAACGGCTCCACCTCGTACACCCGCCAGCAGCTGATGGGCACCCTGGCGCGCTGGACGCCCGCCTACGCCTACGAGTTCGCCGAGAGCGACACACCGCACTTCACCTCCATCTTCCGGATCCAGCAGCAGAGCGAGACCGCGCGGAACTTCCCGTTCGGCGGCGCCATTCATGTCGACGACCTCGGCTACCTCTGGGAATACCTCGGTCAGACCATGCCGTACGACGACGACCAGCTGGAACTGTCCGAGCAGATGATCCGCTACTGGGGCCGCTTCGCCGCGAACGGCGACCCGAACGGCGCCCGCACCCCGGCCTGGCCGAAGTACAGCACCAGGACCGGGGCCCTGATGTCGCTCTCCGCCTGCGACACCTCCCCGGCGAGCGGCGCCTCCCCGGCCGCCTGCTCCAAGGTCTCCACCCAGTTCGACGAGGAGCACCACCTCGACTTCTGGCAGAGCCTCTCGTCCTGACGGCCCGCGCACGCCGGCGCTCCCGTGCTCCTGGCAGCCGGGAGCGCCGGACAAAGGCGCGAACACCGAGACGCCCCTCACCCCCTGACGCCGTCACCGGCTTGGGTGGTGCCCGCGGGCGCCACCCAAGCCGCCTGCGTCAAGCCGTGCGTCCCACCACCTGCCACTTCGACGGCAGCTCCAGCCGTGTCCCGGCCGATGTGTACTCCGTGGTGACCAGCGGGAGTTCACCGCTCGCGAGCACGGTCAGACCCGCCGCGCCCAGGTACACCGGCACCGCGGCGTCCGCCACCTCGCCCGGGACGATCCCGTGCTCCAGGACCGGCCGGAGTTTGGGCGGTGGTCCCTCGGGGCTCTGCGCGAGGCCCATCAGAACGGGGCGCGCGTCTTCGGACAGCTCGACCAGGAAGGCGCGGCCGCGCTCCCCGACGAGAGTCGCGATGCCGTCGACGAGGGCCTGCCGGTCGTCGGCCTCGCACTGGTGGAGCACACCCCGCATGTACACGTTGGCGTCACCGATTTCCCCGTGCAGCGCCTCGACCTCGCTCTTCTCCGCGAAGTCGAGCGCCCGGTAGCCGGCCGTGCCCTCCGGATCCGCCCGACGGGCGTGTTCCAGCGCGGCCGACGAGATGTCGGCGCCGATGACCCGGGTGAACCGCTCGGCAAGGAACCGTGTCTGAGTGCCGTTGCCGCAGCCCAGGTCCACCAGGGGAAGCTCGAAGTCCACGAGGCGCGGTTCGAAGAGGGCGAGATGGACGCCGGCGGTCAGCACGGGCTCCGCATCCCAGAACACCGCCCCCTTCTCGTCGGAGGCCTCGCGCCAGAAGCCCTCCCAGGCCTCCCTGTAACGACTCGTCACGCTCATGCACAACTCCCCAGGATGTGACGCCGACCCGTCGGAGGCGACGGCCGAGATCGGTCTATCGCGCCCCGGTCACCGTCACAAGCGCCTGGCGCATTCCTTCACGGCTCATTCGACATGGGTACGCCGGTGGGCGCCCCGTGCGCACCTCACTCCCCGGCGGATCGACGGCGCCGCGGCGGGAGCGTCAGCTCGAACCAGACGGTTTTCCCCGCGCTCGTACGGCTCGTGCCCCACTCCCGGGCCAGCGTGCTGACCACGCGCAGACCGCGTCCGTACTCGTCGTCCGGGCCTGCGCTGAGCAGCGTGGGCAGCGTGTGGTCGTCGTCGGCCACCTCGCACAGCAAGGTGTCGCCGCGCACGAGCCGCAGCTCGACCTGACGGCTGTGCGCATGCCGTACGGCGTTCGTCACCAGCTCGGCGGCCATCAGCTCGGCGGGGTCGGCGAGCTTGCCGAGGCCCCATTCGTGGAGCTGTTCGCGGACCACGGCACGGGCCCGGCCGACCTCGATCGGGTCGAGCGCGAGCCGCCACTCGGCGACGTCCTCGGGCTCGATGCCGTTGAGCCGCGCCATCAGCAGGGCCACGTCGTCCTTGCGGCCGCCGCGGGTGTTGAGGGCGCGGATGATGGTGTCGCAGGCGTCGTCCATGGACGCGGCCGGGTGGGCGGCGGACTCGCAGAGTGTGGCGAGGCCGACGCCGATGTCCTCGCCGCGCACCTCGACCAGGCCGTCGGTGCACATCACCAGCCGGTCGCCGGGGGCCACGCGCACGCGTATCGCCTCGAAGGGCACTCCGCCGACCCCGATGGGCGCGCCGGTCGGCAGGTCGAGCAGTTCGCTGTGGCCGTCCTCGGCGCGGACCAGGACGGGCGGGATGTGGCCGGCGTTGGCGATGTGCAGCTCGCCGACGATGGGGTCGTAGACCGCGTACAGGCAGGTCGCGAGGTAGTGCTCGCCGAGTCGCTGGGCCAGGTCGTCGAGGTTGCGCAGCAGTTGGGCGGGCGGCAGGTCGAGCGCGGCCATGGTCTGGACGGCGGTGCGTAACTGGCCCATCATCGCTGCCGAGTTGAGGCCGTGGCCCATGACGTCGCCGACGACGAAGGCGGTTCGGGAGCCGGGCAGTTTCACCGAGTCGAACCAGTCGCCACCGACGCGGCCGAGGAGTGTGCCGGGCAGATAGCGGGTCGCGATGTCGCAGCCGGCCATGCGGGGCGCGATGTGCGGCAGCATGCTGTCCTGGAGGGTCTCGGCGACGCTCTCCTGGTAGGTGTACATGCGCGCGTTGTCGAGCACGAGGCCCGCGCGGGCGGCGAGTTCGGCGCCGGTGACCCGGTCCATGTCGTTGAACTCGACGCGCTTCGGGTGGCGCAGCAGGATCATGAAGCCGAGGACCACATTGCGGGCCTTGAGGGGTACGACCAGCATGGAGCGGTGGGTGATGAGCGGCCGGATGTCGCGCTTCTCGAACTGCGCGGCGATCATGTGCCCCATCTGCTCGCTGATGCGCGGCACGAGGACGGGCTCGCCGGTGGTCATGCACTGGAAGAACGGCGTGTGCGCGGGGAACGGCATGGCCTCGCCGACCGGCACGACGTCGTCCCAGCGGCCGGGCTCGTCCGTGTGCTCGATGGCGACGCGATGCCACATGGTGGTCGTGTCGGGCACACCGTCGGGGAAGCCCTCGCCGGCGACGACCTGTTCGCGCAGATAGGTGCCCGCGACATCGGTGAAGCGCGGCACCACGGCCCGGCTGACCTCGATGATCGTCTGCGACAGGTCGAGGGAGGTGCCGATGCGCCCGCTGACCTCGTTGAGGAACTCCAGGTGTTCGCGCACGGCGACGTACTCGAGGTCCTCGCCCTCGTCCACCACGTCCTGGAAGTCCCGCGGCAGCGGCTCGCCGGACGCGGCCGCCCGGGCCGCCAGCTCGCGGCGCGCCTTGCGCTCGCCCCGTCGGGGCACACCCCAGTCGGGGGTGACCGGCACCCGGTCGTTCTGGCTGAACTCCAGGACGGGATAGCCCAGTTCGAGGACCTGCGCGACGATGCGGGCGCCCTCGCCCACGCTCATACTGGGCAGGATCTCGGGCAGTCTGCGGGCCAGTTCCTCGGCGCCGGGGAAGTCGGTGTGCAGCGCGAAGGCGGGCGCGATGCGCTCGACGGCCACCTCGTCGTCCTCGTGGCGCAGTGCGCCCGCGTCGGCGGCGAGCACCAGCAGCCGCTCCTGGCCGGGGCCGATCAGCGGGTACGCCCACCACAGTACGTCGACGCGGTTCCGGTCCCGGTCGGGCACGGTGAGCCGGGCGCGCCCGGCGGCCGGGTAGGAGAGCCGCCCGTCGAGGGAGGACTCCAGGTCGGGGCCGAGTCCGTCGTACGCCGCGTACGCCCCGTAGGGCGCCGACTCGTCTTCCTCGGGGAGTGCGCCGGAGACGGGGAGCAGGTCGACGGCGGGGCGGCCCACCGCGTCCTCCTTGGGGGCGCCGAACAGGCGCCGGGCTCCGGTGCTCCAGTGCGACACGAGGCCGTCATGGCCCACGACCACCACGGCCAGCGGGATGCGACCGGCGTCGGCGTGCTCCGCCGCGCCGTTCCCAGCTCCGCGGCTGAGAGGTGCGCCCACTTCGGTGCCACGGTCCATGGCCCAGGCCCTTTCTCCCCACGGCTCCGCAAGATCTATGCCGCCTCCACTACCGTACGGCGGCGGCCTGTCGCCATGTGTGGCAATACGGTAATTGACCTCTCCAGGGGGCGGCTCCGGCGCACCCGGCTCTTTCCGTGGACGGGATCAGTCCTCGTGACCGAGTTGCAGATCCCGCTCCGTACGGCCACCACCGGCCACTTGCAGCACGGTGGCCACCGGCGGATAGCCGGCCGCGATGACGGTGTACTCGCCGGAGGACAGGTCGATGAACCGGAACGTTCCGTCGGCGCCGGTGGTGAGCGTGTCCACCACGTTGCCGGCCGCGTCCAGGAGCGTCACGCGGGCGTCCTCGACGGGCCGTCCGCCACCGGCCCGGACGGTGCCGCGCAGCACGGCGCCACCCGCGAGTTCGACGTCCTGGCGGGTCTCGCGGGCGGCCTGCACGCTGACGGGCAGCGCGGCCGGACGGAACGCGGGCGCGCTGGCGGCGAGGGTGTACTCGCCCGCCACCAGCTCCGTGATGGCATAGCCCCCTTCGCGGCCGCTGCGGGTGGTGGCCACCACCTCCCCGTGCACGTTGGTGAGCGTGACGCTGGCGTCACGCACGGGGGTGCCGTCCGCGGTCAGCACGCTCCCGGCGAGGCGTCCCGCACCGCCGAGGACGACGTCCAGCTCCACGGGACGCTCGCCGACCGTCACCGAGACGGCCTGCGGCTGGTGGCCACCGGCCGCGGCGATGAGGACGTACGAGCCCGAGCCGGGCGTGGACAGCGCGTACCGCCCGTCCTCGCCGCTGGCGCCCCGCCCGATCTGCTGTCCGGCCACGTCGATGAGGGTGAGCGCGGCGCGCGGCACGACGGTCCCGTCGGAGTGTTGGACGGTGCCACAGACGGGGATCCCGGCGGCGTACGACACGCGGGCCTGGGGGATCTGCGTGAGGTGTGCGGACTCGGCTTCGGCGGTGGGGGCGTTGTGGGACACCAGAGGTTTCTCCTTGAGGAAGAAGGCGATGAACAGGCCCAGGACGAGCACCGGCACGAGGTAGAGGAAGATTCTCGGCATGGCGTCCGCGTAGGCCCCGATGTAGTCGTCGCGCAGGGCGGCCGGGAGCGCGTGGACGAGCTGCGGGGTGAGGGCCTCGGGGTCCGGAAGACCGGTGCCCGCCTGCGCCGGCAGGCGATCGGCGAGCTCCTCCGAGAGCCGGTGGGCGAACAGGGTGCCGAAGATCGCGGCGCCGACGCTGCCGCCGATCTGCCGGAAGTAGTTGTTGGCGCTGGTCGCGGCGCCGAGGTCGGCCGGGCGTACCGAGTTCTGCACGGCGAGGATCAGGACCGGCATCACCATGCCGATACCGGTGCCGAGGACGGCCATCCAGATGCTGTAGTGCAGCCGGGGCGTGTCGACTTCGAGACGGGAGAGCAGCCACATGCCGACGGCCGAGAGGGCGCTGCCGAGGACCGGGTAGACCTTGTAGCGGCCGGTGCGAGTGATGAGCTGCCCGCAGACGACCGAGGCTCCGACGATGCCGCCCATCATCGGGAGCATCAGCAGTCCGGACTCGGTGGCGCTGGCACCGTCGACCATCTGGAGGAAGGTCGGCAGATAGCTGGCGGCGCCGAAGAGGGCGATTCCGATCACCAGGCCCACCAGGCCGGTGATGTTGAAGACGCCGTCCCTGAACAGCCGCAAGGGGATGAGGGGTTCGACGGCGAAGTGTTCCACGACGAAGAAGAGGACGGTCGCGGCGAGCGCGCCCGCGCCGAGTCCCAGGATCACCCGCGAGTCCCACGCGTACTCGGTGCCGCCCCAACTGGTCAGCAGGACCAGGCAGGTCGAGGCGGCGGCGAGCAGCAGCACACCGAGCACGTCGACGCGGCCCCTGGCGGGGGGCTTGGGCAGCTTCAGTACGACGGTGACGACGGCCAGGGTGAGCAGACCGAAGGGCACGTTGATGTAGAAGCACCACCTCCAGGAGAGGTGGTCGGTGAAGTAGCCGCCCAGGAGGGGGCCCGCGACCGAGGCGAGGCCGAACGCGGCGCCGATCAGGCCCATGAAGCGGCCGCGTTCGCGCGGCGGCACGATGTCCGCGATGATCGCCTGCACACCGATCATGAGGCCGCCCGCGCCGACGCCCTGGAGCGCGCGGAAGGCGATCAGCTGGTCCATCGTGCGCGAGCGGCCGGCGAGCACCGAGCCGATCACGAAGACGACGATCGCGAACTGGAAGACGCCCTTGCGGCCGAAGAGGTCGCCGAGCTTGCCGTAGACCGGGAGCCCGATGGTGGACGTGAGCAAATAGGCGGTGATCGCCCAGGACATCTTGTCCAGGCCGTGGAGCTCACCGACGATCTTCGGGAGCGCGGTGGCCACGATCATCTGCTCCAGGGCGGCGAGCAGCAGCGCGAGCATGAGCCCGAAGAAGACCAACCGCACCTGTCGCGGGCTCAGTCGGGCGGACTCGGCCGCCGCCGGAGCGGAGTACTGCGGGGGCGCGGCAGCCGGTTCGTCCTGCACCAGAGTGATCCCGCCCACTACCGCTCCCCTCGTCGCGCTCACTTCGTCGCGCCCGCTGCACAATTCCCGCTTATCGCGACAACTGCGAGCAAGCGCGACGAGTTACGGCGTAACGCCGCGCCGCGAGGAGATCCACTCGAAACGGTGAGGGTGACAACACGCCCTGGAGAGTTGCCTCTTGGGCCAGGAGTTCGACCAGGGCCTGTCCGGCGGAACAGGTCGCAGGAAAGCAACGGAGCCTGATCAGCGCCGGTGAGCGGGGCCTGGTGCGTCCAACTGCAAGGCGGAGGAGGGCGTCGACGCGATGGGGGTCCCCCCGCTCGAGCGAAGCCGAGAGCTTGGGGGCGGGCGTACCAGGCCCCCCGTCTGCGGCATGATCCGCCGGACAGGCCCCAAGGCGCCCGTTGGGCTACTTCTGCGTCTCGGTGGCGAGCTTGTCGAGCACCAGGTCGTAGATCCGGCCAAGGCCCTTGGGCGCGAAGGTCTTCTCGAAGAACCCGCCGATGCCGCCCGCGCCGTTCCAGACGCTGCTGACGACGACGCGCGACTTGCCCTCGCCGGCCGGGGTGACCCGCCAGGTGGTGACCATGGAGGAGTTGCGGTCCTTCTCGACGAGCTCGCCGTCGGTGGGCTCGCTCACCTCGAGCAGGCAGTCCCGGACGCGCTTGCTGGTGGCCTGGAGCTTCCAGTGGACGAGGGTGCCCTCGCCGTCGCCGCCCTCGCGCACCTCGTACTCGCTGAAGTGCTCGGGCAGCAGCTTCGCGCGCGTGCCGCTGTAGTCGGCCAGGGCGTCGAACACCGCCTCCGCGTCCGCCGCGATGACCCGCTCCGTCGTCGCCTCGACCTGCGCCATGGCACTTCCTCCAGCACTTGATTTCTCGGGGTTCACGGAAAGCCAACCACCACGCGGCCCGCCGCCCAAATCGGGGTCCCGAAGGGGCGCGAAATACAGGGTCGCACGATCAAGGGAACATGTGTTCTATTCTATGGTCCGTGCTACCGAGGAGACGTCATGCGCTGGGAGAACCTCACAGTGGACCCCGCCGGGGCCCGCGCCCGGGACGCCGCGCTGTTCGGCGCGGACGCGGTGACCACCCGTACCTTCGACACCCCGGAGTTCCGTGGCATCACGTTCCACGAGATCCGGGCCCGCTCGATCGTGAACCGGGTGCCGGGGGCTTCACGCATGCCCTTCGAGTGGACCGTGAACCCCTATCGGGGCTGCACGCACGCGTGCGTGTACTGCTTCGCACGCAAGACGCACAGCTATCTGGACCTCGACACGGGAATCGACTTCGACTCCCAGATCGTGGTGAAGGTCAACGCCCCGGACCTGTTGCGCCGACAGCTCGGCTCGCGCCGCTGGCACGGCGAGCACATCGCGATGGGCACCAACGTCGACTGTTATCAGCGGGCCGAGGGCCGCTACCGGTTGATGCCCGGCATCATCGCGGCCCTGCGCGACCACGCGAACCCCTTCTCGATCCTGACGAAGGGCACGCTGATCCTGCGCGACCTCGACCTCCTCGAGCAGGCCTCCCAGGTCACCGACGTCGGGATCTCCGTCTCCGTGGGCTTCACCGACCTCGAGCTGTGGCGCACCGTCGAGCCGGGCACACCGGCCCCGGAACGCCGCCTGGACGTCGTACGCACCCTGACGGACCACGGCATCGACTGCGGGGTCCTGATGGCCCCCGTGATCCCCTTCCTGGGTGATCACCCGTCGCAACTGCGCGCCACCGTCAGCGCGATCGCGGCCTCGGGGGCCACCTCCGTGACCCCGCTGGTGCTGCATCTGCGGCCCGGCGCCCGCGAGTGGTTCATGGCCTGGCTGGAGCGCCACCACCCGTATCTCGTGCGCCGTTACGAGCGGTTGTACGCGGAGGGCGCGTACGCCCCGAAGTGGTACCAGCGCCGGATCACCCGTCAGGTCCACGAGCTGGCTCAGGAGTACGGCATCGGCCCCACGCGCGCGGGGATGCCCCGCAGGATCACCGCCCCCGAGCCCGCCGCGCCGGAGCCGACCGCTGCCGAGCCGACCCAGCTCACGCTGCTCTGACGGCATCCGAGCGCATCCCACGACCCAATCGGGTCAAGTCTTTCCACAACGAGTTATTCCGGGCCTCCATTCCGGGACGATGCCGCGAAGGCCGTGGCCTGCACGGCTCAGAATCCTCCGTCCTGGGAGGCCTTATGACGAAACGCGCAGCTGCTCTGTGCGGGGCTGCCGCCGTGGTGGCCGGGATGATCACGTCGATCCCCGCCGACGCGAGCGCCGGCTCCGCGACCGCACCGCGCACCACCCAGACCGCGAAGCTCAGCTGGAAGAAGTGCGGCACCAGCAACTACCCGACGCTCCAATGCGCGTCCCTGAAGGTGCCACTCGACCACTCCGACCCGCTCAGCGAGCGCATCACACTCGCCCTGTCGCGCGTCCCGCACACCGCGGAGACGTACCAGGGGCCGCTGTTGGTGAACCCGGGCGGTCCCGGCGGCAGCGGGCTCAAGATGGCCGGATTCGTCGCGTCCTCGCTGCCGAAGAAGGTCGCGGCGCAGTACGACGTCATCGGCTTCGACCCGCGCGGTGTCGGCGCGAGCAAGCCCGCCCTGGACTGCAAGCCCAAGCACTTCGGCCCGGTGCGCGTGGACTCCGTGCCCAGCACACCGGCCATGGAGAAGGCCAACCTCGACCGCGCCGAGTCCTTCGCCAAGGCCTGCGGCAAGAAGTACGCGAACCTGTTGCCGTACATCGACACGGTGAGCGCGGTCCACGACCTCGACTCGATCCGAAGCGCTCTCGGCGCCCAGAAGATCAACTACTTCGGGTACTCGTACGGCACCTACCTGGGCGCCGTGTACGGAAAGCTCTACCCGGAGCGGGTACGGCGCCTGGTGCTCGACTCCGTCGTCGACCCCGACGGTGTGTGGTACGACGACAACCTCGGCCAGAACTACGCCTTCAACGACCGCCACCTGGCCTTCATGGCGTGGGTCGCCCAGCACGACGCGACCTACAAGCTCGGCAAGGACCCGGCCGAGGTCGAGGCCAAGTGGTACGCGATGCGGACGGCGCTGGCCAAGAAACCCGCACAGAAGAAGGTGGGCGCCTCCGAGCTGGAGGACACCTTCCTCCCGGGCGGCTACTACAACGGCTACTGGCCCACCCTCGCCGAGGCGTTCGCGGCCTATGCGAACAACAAGAAGGAGGAGCCGCTCGTCGAGGCCTACGGCACCTTCGGCGCCATCGACGCCGCGGGCGACAACGGCTACAGCGTCTACGCCGCGGTGCAGTGTCGTGACGCGTCCTGGCCGCGCGACTGGAACCAGTGGCGCAAGGACACCTGGGCGGTGCACGACAAGGCGCCGTTCATGGCCTGGAGCAACGCCTGGTACAACGCGCCGTGCGCGTTCTGGCCGACGGATTCGGTGCGGCCGGTGGACGTCTCCAACGACGCCCTGCCGCCCAGCCTGCTCTTCCAGGCCACGAACGACGCGGCCACTCCCTACGAGGGTGGCGTGACGGTTCACCGCGAACTGCGCGGCTCCAGCCTGGTGGTCGAGCAGGGCGGCGGGAACCACGGCATCACATTGAGCGGAAACACCTGCCTGGACAAGCATCTGGAGGCGTATCTGGCCGACGGCAAGGTGCCGCGCGGCGGTGGTGAGGTCGACGCGGTATGCAAGAAGCTGCCCGACCCCAAGCCGCTGAGCACGAGGGCGGCGTCCCCCACGTCGCAAGGTTCGACGCTGCACGAGCTGCTCGGCTTCCACGGCTGAGCACGTCCACGGCGGCCCGTCGGGGGCGTTGTCGGACCCATGGTCCACCATGGACGCATGAGTGAGCCGACCCGCGTTCCCCTCCCCGACGGGCCCGACCGCGTTCACCCAGGCGCTGTCATGGACGACCGCACCCGCATCCGTGAAATGACCCTCGCCGACTGCGACCGCGTGGCCGAGATCCGCATCCGCGGCTGGCAGACCGCGTACCAGGGGCTGATACCCCAGCCCTACCTCGACGCGCTCAGCGTGGAGCAGGACGCGGCCCGGCGGCGCATGCTGTTCACGCCCCGTGGCGCGGTCGTGAACCTGGTCGCGGAGCGGGCCGGCGAAGTGGTCGGCTGGGCCTGTCACGGCCCGTACCGCGACGGCGAAGTCCACACCGAGGACGCCGAGTTGTACGCCATCTACGTCCATCCCGACCGGGTGGGGGACGGGGTGGGGCGCGCGCTGCTGCGGGAGTCGGTCGGCCGCTGCGGCGACGCCGGGCACGAGCGGATGCTGCTGTGGGTGCTCAGGGAGAACGCGGGGGCACGGCGGTTCTACGAGCAGGCCGGGTTCGGCCCCGACGGCGCGGAGGAGCCGTTCGCCGTGGACGGTGTCGCGGTGCCCGAGGTGCGGTACGTCCGCGCGCTCACCAACTCCGGGACGCGCCGGTAGCAGGGGAACATCTTTCCGGTTCCGACCGCTCCCTTCCGGACACCACGGACTACGCTCGAAGCACCCCGCCGCGCCCCGCCCGGAGCAGGTCCGGCCGTCTGCAGTGCGACGAGGCGGTGAGCCCGGTCGACGAGGCGCTGCGGGAGGCGACCCGTCGGCCGCCCGCCGCGGTCCTGACGGGCACAACTTCAGCCCCGGCCGGGGACAACCGGTCCGTTCGGCGTTCGAGGACGAGGCCGTCCAGGCCGAAGCGGGGGCTTGAGGCGGGGCCCCAGGGATTCGTCTGCCGGGTGAGAGACGGCATCGAGGCGCCCGGTTGCCGAAGGCGGCTCACCCGGCGGGCCCACCCCCGCTCACCGGGACGGCGACGTCACTCCTTGGGCAGCCGCGCCAGCGCCCGCACCGCCGCCTCGGCGAGCGCCGGATGCGCGAGCGCCTCGTTCAGGACGGGTCTCGCCCGCATGTCAGCCATCGCGCCCAGCCCCTCCACACAGGCGAGCGCGACTCTGCGGTACGGATCCTGCGGGCGCAGCCTGCGTCGCAGCGTGGTGATCAGCGCGGGTACGGCTTCGGGAGCGCGCAGCTCGACCAGGAGCCGTACCGGATGGAGCGCGTAGGCGACGCGCAGTTCGTTGGTGGCGAGCGCGGCCGCCGCGCGGGCCGTGCGCGGATCGCCGAGCCGGGCGAGTGCGTACGCGGCGGATGCGCAGCGCTGCGGGTCACGGTGGTTCAGGAGCAGGACGAGCGCTTCGAAAGCCCGTACATCCCCGGCGACTCCGAGCCGAAAGGCGACCAACTCCCTTGCCCACAGCGGCTGTCCGGGCTCGGTCAGCGCGGCCGCCGCCACGTCGAGGTCCTCGGTCGCCAGGAGGCGGTCGTACGTCGCCGAGGCTCCCGCCTCGTTTCGTAGACGCTCCGTGAGTGATCGCAACTCCTCGTCCATGACACCGAGCCTAGAGGCGCCTCCCGGAGCACGGGGACCTACATCACAAACTCGGGGGCTGGCGCGCTCGTTACTCGCGGGTTAAGCTCAGACGAGCGAGTTACCCACTCGTGTCTTACTCGCGGTGGCCTGGTGACGCAGCCACCGAGAGAGCAGTCGGTTCGGTACCTCAGTACGACGTGGCTCCGGGACAGGGCCGGTCGGCTTCACCCTTCACCGGGCGTGTGCGCTCGTCAGCCCGGCAAACACCCGCACCTTCCGCACTTCGTGCGCTCATCTCGGCGTACCCGCGTGCGCTCCTCAGTCGTCACCCTCATTTCTGGAGTCCCTCGATGGCCACTCCCCTGTCCGACACCCGTCTGTCCCCGCTCAAGACCATTGCCGTCGTCGGCCTCGGCACGATGGGCACCGGCATCGCCGAGGTCCTCGCCCGGGCCGGCCTCGAAGTCGTCGGCATCGACATCAGCGAGGCCGCGGCCACCCGGGCCGTCACGGCGATGGAAGCCTGCACCGCCCGCGCCGTGCAGCGCGGGCGCCTCACCGAGCAGGAGCGCGACGACGTCCTCTCCCGCTTCCGCACCTCCACCGACCTGGCTGCCGCGGCCGACGCCGACCTGGTCATCGAGGTGACCCCGGAGTCGTACGACATCAAGCAGCAGGTCTTCCGGGCGCTCGACGGCATTGTCCGCCCGGACACCATCCTCGCCACCGGCACCAACGCCCTCTCCGTCACGCGCCTGGCCGCCGACTCGGCCCGCCCCGAGCGTGTCCTGGGCCTGCACTTCTTCAACCCGGCGCCCGCGATGAAGCTGGTCGAGGTGGTCTCCTCGGTGCTGACCGCGCCCACGGCCGTCTCGGCGGTCACCAACCTCGCGCTCGACCTCGGCAAGGAGCCCGTCGCGGTCGGCGACCGCCCCGGCTTCGTCGCCGACGGGCTGCTGTTCGGCTACCTCAACCAGGCCGCAGCCATGTACGAGGCCAAGTACGCCTCCCGCGAGGACATCGACGCCGCGATGAAGCTCGGCTGCGGACTGCCCATGGGCCCGCTCGCCCTGCTCGACCTGATCGGCATCGACACGGCGCGTACGGTCCTGGAGGCCATGTACACCGAGTCCCGCGACCGGCTGCACGCGCCCGCACCCATCCTCAAGCAGCTCAGCGAGGCGGGCCTGACCGGCCGCAAGTCGGGGCGCGGCTTCTACTCGTACGAGGCTCCCGGCAGCGCGACCGTCGTGCGGGACGCGCTGACGCCGCTGACCGGCGGCCCCGAAACGCCTGGCCGCACAGTGCGCTCCGTCGGTGTCGCCGGCTCCGGAACCATGGCGTCCGGCATCGCCGAGGTCTTCGCGAAGGCCGGGTACGAGGTCGTCCTGGCCGCCCGCAGCGAGGAAAAGGCGCAGGCCGCCAAGGCCCGGATCGGCAAGTCGCTCGCACGCTCGGTCGACAAGGGCCGGATGACCGCGGAGGCCGCCGCAAGCACCCTGGACCTGATCACCCCGGCGGGCTCGTACGACGCCTTCTCCGAGGTCGATCTCGCCCTGGAGGCGGTCGCCGAGGACCTGGAGGTCAAGCAGCAGCTGTTCGCGGTGCTCGACAAGGTGTGCAAGCCCGGCGCGATCCTCGCCACCACCACCTCCTCGCTGCCCGTCGTCGCCTGCGCCCGCGCCACCTCGCGCCCGCAGGACGTGATCGGCATGCACTTCTTCAACCCGGCCCCGGCGATGAAGCTCGTCGAGGTCGTGCGGACCGTCCTGACCGCGGACGACGTGCACGGCACGGTCCGCGAGGTCTGCGCGAAGATCCGCAAGCACCCGGTGGACTGCGGTGACCGTGCCGGTTTCATCGTGAACGCGCTGCTCTTCCCGTACCTGAACAACGCGATCAAGATGGTGCAGGAGCACTACGCGACGCTCGACGACATCGACGCCGCGATGAAGCTGGGCGGCGGGTACCCGATGGGGCCCTTCGAACTCCTTGACGTGGTCGGCCTGGACGTCTCGCTGGCCATCGAGAAGGTGCTGCACCGCGAGTTCCGCGACCCCGGTCTCGCCCCGGCGCCGCTCCTGGAGCACTTGGTGGCCGCGGGCTGCCTCGGCCGCAAGACGGGCCGCGGCTTCCGCGAATATGCCCGCCGCTGAGCGTCCCGGCGACTGGTTCGGTGACAGCGCCGACTGGGGCGGACTGCTCGACCCGGCCGGATACCCCCCGCCCCTGGAGGGCGGGGGGTTCCCCGGCCATGCGCGTTCTCCTGCGCACATGCAGTACGTTCGGGTCATGTCCCAGCCCGCCAAGTCCTCACGTACACCAGCTACGCCCGACGCGCCGGAAAGTGCCGCAGGCAGTCGCGCCGCCGCCCAACGGCTCAAGATGCGCCGTGAATTGGCGGCCGCGGCCATGGAGCTGTTCGCGACCAAGGGGTACGAGGCGACCACCGTCGACGAGATCGCGGCCCGGGCCGGGGTGGCTCGCCGCACGTTCTTCCGCCACTTCCGTTCGAAGGAAGAGGCGATCTTCCCCGACCATGACGACACCTTGATCCGCGCCGAGGCCGTCCTCAACGCGGCACCGGCGCACGAGCACCCGCTCGACACGGTGTGCCGCGGCATCAAGGAAGTCATGAAGATGTACGCGGCGCAGCCGGAAATCTCCGTCTCGCGCTACAAGCTGACCCGCGAGGTGCCGACGCTGCGCGAGGCCGAGATCGCCTCCGTGGCCCGTTACGAGCGGCTGTTCACCCGTTATCTCCTGGGCCACTTCGACGAGCACGCGCACGACGACGACGCGAACGACGATCCGCTGCTCGCGGAGGTCGCGGCGTCCGCCGTGGTCACCGCGCACAACCATGTCCTACGGCGCTGGTTGCGGGCCGGGGGGCAGGGTGACGTCGAGTCCCAGCTCGACCACGCCTTCTCGATCGTCCGGAAGACCTTCGGGACCGGGATCGGGGCCGGGCGGGAGGCGGCGCCTCGGACGGCGCCGGCTTCCTCGTTCACGGAGGGGGAGGTCCTGGTGACCCTGGCCCGGGTCGATGCCCCGCTGGACCAGGTCATGCGAACCATCGAACAGGCGCTCAGGGAACGGTCGTAGCGCCGTCCGTCACAGAACCGCGGCTCCGCCGCGTGTCCCCCATCGCCGGACGGCCTGAAATGTCCCGCCCGTCCGAGGAGTGAACCACCTTCGACCGTGCGCCGACCCGTGCGACGGCCCGGAGCCCAGCTGAACCTCACCCTCGGACGCACGAGCCCCGGCCGCCCCGCCGCCGACGCAAAACGGCTCTGCGCGCCGATGATGAGGCGGGGCTCTTTGCGCCGACGGAGGGGCCGCGAAGAGCCCTTCATGTCGCCGACAGGAGCCGGAGGCTCTGCGCGCCGACATCGGGGCGTGGGGGCTCTTCGCGCCGCGGCAGGAGCGGGCCCGGCGTGCCTCGCAGACGTCCTCCGACCGCCCCGTCGCCCCCCCGGGCCCTCGTAGTGCCCCCCTCAGCCCTCCCCGTGCCCCCTCCGGCGACCCATCCCGTGGCCCTTTCGGCTCTCCCTCCAGGCCCCTCCAGCCGCTCTCCGGCCCCCGCCATCCCTCCTCTGAGCAGGCCATTTTGATCGATCAAACGGTTGTTTGATCGATCATCGCTCACGTGTTACGTAAAGATTTCACCTGAGCGCAGCTTTTGGCACTCCGTGCCTTGTCAGGTGACACGGCGTGCCATACGTTGATGTTGTCCGGGCGGCCGGCGTGCAGAGACCTTTCGTACGTCGGCTGTCCCCGCAAGCCACTGGCGAGCGCGCCCGGACGCCTGCGTCACAGGCAACCTCCTGCGCCACAAAGCGCTGCCACAGCACCACACCTTCGCCGAACCGACGGCACACCCCTCATCCCCACAGCAGCAGCACCGACGTAACCCTCAGCGTTCCCCTCAGGACGCTTATCGCCGGAGGCACCACCGTGAAGGAAATCCTGGACGCGATTCAGTCGCGGACCGCCACGTCCGCCGACTTCGCCGCTCTGCCGCTCCCCGAGTCGTACCGCGCGATCACCGTGCGCAAGGACGAGACGGAGATGTTCGCCGGTCTCGCCACCCGCGACAAGGACCCCCGCAAGTCGATCCACCTGGACGACGTGCCGGTGCCGGAGCTCGGACCGGGCGAGGCCCTGGTGGCCGTCATGGCCTCCTCCGTCAACTACAACTCGGTGTGGACCTCGATCTTCGAGCCGCTGCCGACCTTCGGCTTCCTGGAGCGCTACGGCAAGCTCAGCGAGCTCACCAAGCGGCACGACCTGCCGTACCACATCATCGGCTCCGACCTGGCGGGCGTCGTCCTGCGCACCGGCCCCGGCGTGAACGCCTGGAAGCCCGGTGACGAGGTCGTCGCGCACTGCCTGTCCGTCGAGCTGGAGTCGTCCGACGGCCACAACGACACGATGCTCGACCCCGAGCAGCGCATCTGGGGCTTCGAGACCAACTTCGGCGGGCTCGCGGAGATCGCGCTCGTCAAGTCCAACCAGCTGATGCCGAAGCCCGGCCACCTGTCGTGGGAGGAGGCCGCCGCCCCGGGCCTGGTGAACTCCACCGCGTACCGCCAACTGGTCTCGCGCAACGGCGCCGGCATGAAGCAGGGCGACAACGTGCTGATCTGGGGCGCGAGCGGCGGTCTCGGCTCGTACGCCACGCAGTTCGCGCTCGCCGGTGGCGCCAACCCCATCTGTGTCGTCAGCAGCGACCAGAAGGCGGACATCTGCCGAAAGATGGGCGCCGAGGCGATCATCGACCGCAACGCCGAGGGCTACCAGTTCTGGAAGGACGAGCACCACCAGGACCCGAAGGAGTGGAAGCGCTTCGGGAAGCGGATCCGTGAGCTGACCGGGGGCGAGGATGTGGACATCGTCTTCGAGCACCCGGGGCGCGAGACCTTCGGCGCCTCCGTGTACGTCACCCGAAAGGGCGGCACGATCGTCACCTGCGCCTCGACCTCGGGCTACAACCACGAGTACGACAACCGCTACCTGTGGATGTCGCTGAAGCGCATCATCGGCTCGCACTTCGCGAACTACCGCGAGGCCTGGGAGGCCAACCGGCTCGTCGCCAAGGGCAAGATCCACCCGACGCTCTCCAAGGTGTACTCCCTGGAGGAGACCGGGCAGGCCGCGTACGACGTGCACCGCAACCTCCATCAGGGCAAGGTCGGAGTCCTGGCGCTCGCCCCCCGTGAGGGCCTGGGCGTGCGCGACGAGGAGAAGCGCGCGCAGCACATCGACGCCATCAACCGCTTCCGGAACGTCTGAGGTCCCCCAGATGACAGAGCGCCAGAAAGACCGGCCGTGGTTGATGCGCACGTACGCCGGTCACTCCACCGCCGAGGCGTCCAACGAGCTGTACCGGCGCAACCTGGCCAAGGGCCAGACCGGTCTGTCGGTCGCGTTCGACCTGCCGACGCAGACCGGCTACGACCCCGACCACATCCTCGCCCGCGGCGAGGTCGGCCGGGTCGGGGTTCCGGTCTCGCACCTCGGTGACATGCGCCGGCTGTTCCAGGACATCCCCCTGGAGCAGATGAACACCTCGATGACCATCAACGCCACCGCCATGTGGCTGCTGGCGCTCTATCAGGTCGTCGCCGAGGAGCAGGGTGCGGACATCACCCAGCTCCAGGGGACGACGCAGAACGACATCGTGAAGGAGTACCTGTCGCGGGGGACGCATGTCTTCCCGCCGGGACCGTCGCTGCGCCTGACGACGGACATGATCACCTACACGGTCTCCCACATGCCCAAGTGGAACCCGATCAACATCTGCTCGTACCACCTCCAGGAGGCGGGGGCGACCCCGGTCCAGGAGATCGCGTACGCCATGTCCACGGCCATCGCGGTGCTGGACGCCGTCCGTGACTCCGGGCAGGTGCCGGCCGAGAAGTTCGGCGACGTCGTCGCCCGTATCTCCTTCTTCGTGAACGCGGGCGTCCGCTTCATCGAGGAGATGTGCAAGATGCGGGCGTTCGGCCGTATCTGGGACGAGATCACGCGCGAGCGGTACGGCATCCAGGACCCCAAGCAGCGGCGCTTCCGGTACGGCGTCCAGGTCAACTCCCTCGGTCTGACCGAGGCACAGCCGGAGAACAACGTCCAGCGGATCGTCCTGGAGATGCTGGCCGTGACGCTCTCGAAGGACGCACGCGCGCGTGCCGTGCAACTGCCCGCCTGGAACGAGGCGCTGGGCCTGCCCCGCCCCTGGGACCAGCAGTGGTCGCTGCGCATCCAGCAGGTGCTGGCGCACGAGAGCGATCTGCTGGAGTACGAGGACATCTTCGAGGGCTCGCACGTCATCGAGGCCAAGGTCTCGGCTCTCGTCGAGGAGTCGCTGGCCGAGATCGACCGGATCGAGGAGATGGGCGGGGCGATGGCCGCCGTCGAGTCGGGCTATCTGAAGTCGCAGCTCGTCTCCTCGCACGCCGAGCGCCGGGCCCGGATCGAGGGCGGCACCGAGAAGATCGTCGGCGTCAACATCTTCGAGTCGACCGAGCCGAACCCGCTCACCGCCGACCTGGACGCGGCGATCCAGACGGTCGACCCGGCGGTCGAGGCCCGTGTCGTCGCCGCGCTCCAGCACTGGCGCGACACGCGTTACCAGCCGCCGTTCAACCACCCGCGCCCGTGCAAGGCGCTGAAGCGGCTGATGGAGGCGGCCAAGGGCACCGGCAACCTCATGGAGGCCACCCTGGAGTGCGCCCGCGCCGGAGTCACGACCGGCGAGTGGTCCGGGGCCCTGCGCGAGGTGTTCGGCGAGTTCCGGGCCCCGACCGGTGTCTCGTCCGCGCCCGTCGCGGTCACCGCCGAGGAGGGCACCGCGCTGGCGCTGGTACGCCGCAAGGTCGAGGAGACCGCCCGCGACCTCGGCGTCGGCAAACTCCGTTTCCTGGTGGGCAAGCCGGGTCTGGACGGCCACTCCAACGGCGCCGAGCAGATCGCCGTGCGGGCCCGCGACGCCGGGTTCGAGGTGGTCTACCAGGGCATCCGGCTCACGCCCGAGCAGATCGTGGACGCCGCCGTCGCCGAGGATGTGCACGGCGTCGGGCTGTCCATCCTGTCCGGCTCGCACGCGCAGTTGGTGCCGGACGTGCTGGAACGGCTGCGCGAGGCCGGCGCCGCCGACATCCCGGTGATCGCGGGCGGCATCATCCCGAACGCCGACGCCGAACAGCTGCGGGCCGCGGGAGTGGCCGCGGTCTTCACCCCGAAGGACTTCGACATCACCGGAATCATCGGTCGTATCGTCGACGAGATCCGGAAAGCGAACAAGCTCGACCCCCTGGAGGTCCCCGCATGACCACGCCCGTCAACCGCCTTCGTCCGCGGCGTTCCTGCCTGGCCGTACCCGGCTCGAATCCCCGCTTCCTGGAGAAGGCCCAGGGCCTCCCCGCGGACCAGGTCTTCCTCGACCTGGAGGACGCCTGCGCCCCGCTGGCCAAGCCCGACGCACGGCACACCATCGTGAAGTTCCTCAACGAGGGCGACTGGACCGGCAAGACGCGGGTCGTGCGCGTCAACGACTGGACGACGCACTGGACGTACCGGGATGTCGTCACCGTCGTCGAGGGGGCGGGCCAGAACCTCGACTGCATCATGCTGCCGAAGGTCCAGGACGCCCAGCAGATCGTCGCCCTCGACCTGCTGCTGACCCAGATCGAGAAGACGATGGGCTTCGAGGTCGGCAAGATCGGCATCGAGGCGCAGATCGAGAACGCGAAGGGGCTGGTGAACGTCGACGAGATCGCCGCTGCCTCACCGCGTGTAGAGACCATCATCTTCGGCCCGGCCGACTTCATGGCATCGATCAACATGAAGTCGCTGGTGGTCGGCGAGCAGCCCCCGGGCTACCCGGCGGACGCGTACCACTACATCCTCATGCGCATCCTGATGGCCGCCCGTACGCACGACCTCCAGGCGATCGACGGCCCCTACCTCCAGATCCGCAACCAGGAGGGCTACCGCGAGGTCGCACAGCGCGCCGCCGCCCTCGGTTTCGACGGCAAGTGGGTGCTGCACCCGGACCAGGTCGCCGCGGCCAACGAGATCTTCTCGCCCTCCCAGGAGGACTTCGACCACGCCGAGCTGATCCTGGACGCGTACGAGTACTGCACGTCCGAGGCGGGCGGCAAGAAGGGCTCCGCGATGCTCGGCGACGAGATGATCGACGAGGCCAGCCGCAAGATGGCCCTCGTCATCTCGGGCAAGGGCCGGGCCGCCGGCATGCAGCGCACCAGCAAGTTCGAAGCCCCGGAGGCCTGAGCAGCATGCAGTTCGGACGCACGTACGAGGAGTTCGAGGTCGGCGCGGTCTACAAGCACTGGCCCGGAAAAACGGTCACGGAGTACGACGACCACCTCTTCTGTCTCCTGACGATGAACCACCACCCGCTCCACATGGACGCCAACTACGCCGAGAACACGACGGACTTCGGCAAGAACGTCGTGGTCGGGAACTACATCTACTCGCTCCTGCTCGGCATGTCGGTCCCGGACGTATCGGGCAAGGCGATCGCCAACCTGGAGATCGAGTCGCTGAAGCACGTGGCGCCGACCTTCCACGGCGACACGATCTACGGCGAGACGACGGTCCTCGACAAGACGCCCTCGAAGTCGAAGAACGACCGTGGAATCGTCTACGTGGAGACCAAGGGGTACAAGCAGGACGGCACGCTGGTCTGTGTCTTCCGCCGCAAGGTGATGGTCCCCACCGAGACGTACATCAAGGAGCGCGGCGGCGAGCAGCCCGGCCGCCCCCAGCTCAAGGAGCAGGAGAAGTAGCCATGGCGCGACTCGCCCAGACCGCCGGTCTCACCGACGTCCAGCAGGAGATCCTCTCCACTGTCCGCGACTTCGTGGACAAGGAGATCATCCCGGTCGCCACCGAGCTGGAGCACCGCGACGAATACCCGCAGCAGATCGTCGACGGCCTCAAGGAGTTGGGCCTCTTCGGCCTGATGATTCCCGAGGAGTACGGCGGCCTGGGCGAGTCCCTCCTGACGTACGCGCTGTGTGTGGAGGAGATCGCCCGCGGCTGGATGTCCGTCTCCGGGATCATCAACACGCACTTCATCGTGGCGTACATGCTCAAGCAGCACGGCACGCAGGAGCAGAAGGACCACTTCCTGCCCCGGATGGCGCTGGGCGAGGTGCGGGGCGCGTTCTCGATGTCGGAGCCGGGCCTCGGCTCGGATGTGTCCGCGATCACGTCGAAGGCGGTCAAGGACGGCGACGAGTACGTCCTGAACGGCCAGAAGATGTGGCTGACGAACGGCGGTACGTCGACCCTGGTGGCCGTGCTCGTGCGGAGTGACGAAGGACACTCCCCTGAGGAGGCAGCCGCCAAGCCCCACAAGTCGATGACGACCTTCCTGGTCGAGAAGGAGCCCGGCTTCGGCGAGGTCCGTCCCGGCCTCACCATCCCCGGGAAGATCGACAAGATGGGCTACAAGGGTGTCGACACCACCGAGCTCATCATGGACGGACTGCGCGTTCCGGCCAATCGGGTACTCGGCGGCACCACCGGCCGAGGGTTTTACCAAATGATGGACGGAGTGGAGGTCGGCCGTGTGAACGTGGCGGCCCGTGGCTGCGGTGTCGCTCAGCGCGCCTTTGAGCTGGGCGTCTCCTATGCCCAGCAGCGTCACACCTTCGGCAAGCCGATCGCCCAGCACCAGGCCATCCAGTTCAAGCTCGCGGAGATGGCTACCAAGGTCGAAGCCGCCCATGCCATGATGGTGAACGCTGCACGCAAAAAGGACTCCGGGGAACGAAACGACCTCGAGGCAGGGATGGCGAAGTACCTCGCCTCCGAATACTGCAAGGAAGTGGTCGAGGACGCTTTTCGGATCCACGGCGGCTACGGCTTCTCCAAGGAGTACGAGATCGAGCGCCTCTACCGCGAGGCACCGATGCTGCTGATCGGTGAAGGGACCGCCGAAATCCAGAAAATGATCATCGGGCGCCGACTGCTCGAAGAGTACCGACTCCAGGGTTAGATGTTCCGGTTCGGGGTGTTTTCTCCGAGAAGAAGATCACACCCCGTAGGCTCTCTTCGGCCGCCGACTCGGCTTCCTGGCTTGCCCAGTTGTGGCCCCCGACCGGTACCATCCCGGGAAAGCCGCCGTCCCCCGTTACAGCGCGGCATCATCCGCTACGAAGGTCATCCATGCCCCACAGCCAAACCTCTGCACCTCGCGGCCGGGTCCGCCTCGCGCGCGGAGCATCGCCGTGGCTTCTCCCGACCGTTGCCACCGCAGCACTCAGCCTGGCCCGCGCGCGCCGCTCCGGCGCCGCCAAGGCCGTGGCCGTACCCGCCACCGCGCTCGCGGCGGGCATGCTGTGGTTCTTCCGCGACCCCGAGCGCGAGATCGCCCAGGGCCGGGTCATCTCGCCCGCCGACGGTGTGGTGCAGAGCATCATGCCGTGGAAGGACGGACGCACCCGCGTCGCGATCTTCATGAGCCCGCTCAACGTCCACGTCAACCGTGCGCCGCTCTCCGGCACGGTGGCGTCGGTCGAGCACATCCCCGGTGGGTTCGTTCCGGCGTTCAACAAGGAGAGCGAGAACAACGAACGCGTCGTCTGGCACTTCGACACCGAGCTCGGTGACATCGAGATGATCCAGATCGCCGGCGCCGTCGCTCGCCGTATCGTGCCGTACATCCCCCAGGGCACCAAGGTCGAGCAGGGCGACCGGATCGGCCTGATCCGCTTCGGCTCGCGCGTCGACATCTACCTCCCCGAGGGTGTCGACGTCGATGTGGAGGTCGGTCAGAAGACCGTGGCTGGGGTGACTCGAATTGACCGTGATTGATCCCGAGACGCAGACCGGCACCGGCTGGGTGCCGGAGGCCGACGAGGTGGACGACGAGGAGGAGATGCCTCTCTCGCTCCGCCTCTCAATAGCGGACACCCTCACGCTCGGCAACGCCACGTGCGGCTTCATGGCGGTGTACTTCACCACCACCGGCATCCTGATCCCGCATCTCACGGGCAGCCAGGAGTCCGGCATGGCCCGCCACAGCGCGGCCACGGCCGTCATCCTCATGCTGTGCGCGGCGGTCTTCGACCTCTTCGACGGCCTGGTGGCGCGGAAGCTCCGCTCCTCCCCCATGGGCGCGGAGCTGGACAACCTCTCCGACCTGATCAGTTTCGGTCTGGCTCCGGCGTACTTCGTCCTCGTCTACGGCATGGTCGCGGACGACGCGCATCAGCGGGTGGCGGCGGTGGGAGCCATCGTGGTCCTGCTGGCGGTCGTGCTTCGCCTTGCGCGCTTCTCCTGCGTCACGGTGAAGGACGGCACGTTCCAGGGCATGCCCTCACCCTTCGGGGCGCTCACGGTGGTCTCCATCGTCCTCCTCGAGCTGCCGTTCGTCGCCACGCTGATGGCGATCCTCGGCACCGCGTGGCTCATGGTGAGCCGGGTCGAGTATCCGAAACCGCGGGGCCGTCTCGCGGTGGCGATGCTCTCCTGGATCGTCCTCAGCATGGGGCTGCTGGCGGCCTGGGCGTTCGACGCGCCGGGGGGCCAGCTGCTCCTCCAGACGGGCTGTGCGCTGCAGCTCGTGCTCGGTGCGGTGATTCCCCTCTTCGCCACGGCTCGGAGGGTGAACAACTTCCGCGACAACCGGCGTGAGGCGCGGGCGGCGCAGTTGCCGTAGCGGTTTGTTCGGCAGTACGTGGTGGGGCCCTGAACCGGGTGGTTCGGGGCCCTGCGGCGTTTCCGGGCCGGGTTGTGTTTTCGCCCCCGCCGCCCCTACCCGTCCCATCCCTGGGGGCTCCGCCCCCAGACCCCCGTTCGGCCTGGACGGCCTCGTCCTCAAACGCCGGACGGGCTGGGTATGTCAGCCCGTCCGGCGTTTGAGGACGAGCCCTTCGGGCGAAGGCCGGGGTCTGGGGGCGGAGCCCCCAGGGGACGGGACCGGGTAGGGGCGGCGGGGGCGAAGAACCACCCGTCTCAGCCCAGGAAGTCCCGTCCGATGTTCTCCGCCACCCTCTCCAGAATCGGCCCCGCATCGGAGATGCACCGCGCGATGTCGGGCTCGACCTCCGTGAGCGGGTACGCCCGCCGAATACCGGCCCTGCCGAGCGCCTCCGGGTGCAGACCCAGACGGCCGCACACCGCGACCACCTCCTTACCGGCCGCGCGGGCGGCCGCCGCGACACCGGCGGGAGCCTTCCCGTGCAGGGTCTGCTCGTCGAGAGACCCCTCACCAGTGATCACGAGCGTCGCACGATCGAGGGCGGGCGCGAAGCCCAGCACATCGAGCATGACCTCGATACCGGGTCGGAAACGGGCGCCCAGGACCAGCGCCCCGTACCCGATCCCGCCCGCGGCCCCCGCCCCCGCCGCCTGGGCGTACTCCGCGGCCCTGGCCCCGATCGCACTCTCCAGGACCGAGGCGTAGTGGGCGAGCGCCGCGTCCAGGATCTCCACGTCGTCGGGGCTCGCCCCCTTCTGCGGGCCGTACACGGCGGGCGCGCCTTTCGGCCCGGTGAGCGGATTGTCGACATCGCTCGCGAGGACGAAGTCGACCGAGGCGAGCCGTGTGTCCAGGCCCGACAGGTCGGCGGTCGCCAGCTCGCCGAGCGCGGCGCCGCCGGGAGCCACCGGCTCCCCCTCCGCGTCCAGGAACCGCGCCCCGAGCGCGGACAGCATTCCCGCCCCGCCGTCCGTCGTCGCGCTGCCGCCCACTCCGAACACGATCGTCCGAACCCCGGCGTCCAGCGCGGCCCGGAGCAGCTCCCCGGATCCGTAGGTGGACGAGGTGAGCGGCGCGAAGACCCCGGCGGGCAGCCGTTGCAGTCCGCTCGCCTCCGCCATCTCCACGACCGCCGTGTCGCCGCGCAGCGCGAACGCCGCCGTGACCTCGTCACCGAGCGGCCCGGCGACTCGTACCTCCCGGCGCTCGAACCCGGCCGCGACCGCCGCGTCCACGGTGCCGTCGCCGCCGTCGGCCACGGGCAGCGCCTCCACCTGGACGCCGGGCGCGACCCGGCGCAGCCCGGCCGTCACGCGCTCCGCGACCTGTACGGCGGTCAGCGAACCCTTGAACTTGTCCGCGGCGATCAACACCCGCTCAGTGCTCGCAAGCGTCGTCTTCACAGCAGCGTCCGCCACCTTGTTTTCCCCTTGCTTTCTGGCCTTGCACACGTCAAGGCAGTCGCGCCGCTGCGACCTTAACCGGAGGACGCCCCTGACGTCATGCCCCCGCCCGGCCCGCGGAACACCGCGCGTGCGCGCCCGAAATTGGGTAAACCGGAGCCATGACCCCTATGGGCACCGAACTCGCGGACCGCATCCTCGGGGGCTGGCTGGGCCGGATCGCGGGCAACATGCTCGGCAAACCGGTCGAGCAGGGCGACCACTGGACGCGGGAACGCATCGACCGCTATCTGCGGCAGGCCGCCGCCCTGCCCCTCACCGACTACCTCCCCGAGCCCGCCGCCGCCGGCGGCAACGGCGACGGTGGCGAGTTCACGCTGCGGCCCGAGTGGCGCCAGTGCGTACGCGGCCGTATCCACGGCAGCTGCCGCGACGACGACGTGGACTACGCGATCCTCGGTCTCGACCTCCTGGAGACGCACGGCTTCGGCTTCAGCACCGAGCAGGTCGGGGACCTGTGGCTGCTGCGGCTGCCCTATCTGCAGACGTTCACGGCTGAACGGGCCGCGTACCGCAACCTCGCCAATGGGCTGAAACCGCCGCTGACAGCGACGTACGACAATCCGTACCAGGAGTGGATCGGCGCTCTGATCCGCGCCGATGTCCACGGCTGGACCAGCCCGGGCGCGCCGCGCCGCGCGGCCTCCCTGGCCCGCCGGGACGCCGTCCTGTCGCACACGGGCAACGGCGTGTACGGCGCGATGTGGGCGGCGGCACTGATCTCGGCGGCCTTCACCGCGCCCAACGTGCGGCACGCACTAGACACGGCGCTCACGGTGATCCCCGCGAGCTGCCGCCTCGCGCGCACCGTACGCCGGGTGCTCACGCTGCACGAGACCCGGATGACCTGGGAGGACACGCTCACGACGGTCTCCGAGGAGACCGCGGGGCTCGGCTGGATCCACACGATCCCGAACGCCGCGGTCCTCACCGCGGGGCTCCTGTACGGCGACGGTGACTTCACCCGCACCATCACGCTGACCGTCCGGGGCGGCCTGGACACCGACTCGAACGGCGCGACCGCCGGCTCGGTGGCGGGAGTCCTGTGCGGGGCGGCGGCCATTCCCGCGCAGTGGAAGGACCCGTTGGAGGACACCGTACGGAGTGCGGTGTTCGGCTTCGACAGGGTGCGGATCAGTGAGCTGGCCGCGCGGACGGTCCAGCTCGTGCAGGCCGAGACCCCTGACCCACCGGAGCCGCCTGCAACACCCTGAACACGTCGGCGTGACGCCCATCGCCCGCGGCATCAGCCGGTCGCGCAGCGGACTGGACCGGCTCACCGGCTCAGCCCGATCTGTCATCTGTCATGTCGCCGTGCCGGGCAGCGTGTCCGAGGAGCGGCTGTGCAGGGTTGCCAACAGTGGATCGGTTTGCCTGGTTCGCCTGGGTGTTGCTGTGATCCTTGCGGTCTGCTCGGGCTGTTTTCGATTGCTGCGTGACCTCTGCGGGTGGGGTGCGTTGTGCATGTGAGTCCGATGATCGGACAACAGGTCGAAGCAGGGCGGGGAGGTGGTGGACGGTGCGGCGGACGATCCAGCTGGGCGAGGGGGAGACGGAGCGCATCGCGTGTGCCTCCGCGTCCGCGTTCAGGGGCCTGGACACGGTGACCGGCGAGGTGCTGGGCGCCGGAGTGCTGGCGGGACGGGTGGGCTGGCTGACGTCCCTGGTCGAGGCGCTGTGTACCGAGGTGACGTCCGCGCACTGGAACCGGCCCGACCTTGCGCAACTCGCCTCCGGGAGGGACCGGTCGGGGGCCCGGCTGCCGTCGAACGCGTGGATGGCCGTGCGCACGCTGGGCTGGGGTGCGGTGGTTCCGGAGGGGCTGTATGTGCCGGACCGGGTACGGCGGGTGGCTGAGGAGCAGGCCGGGCGGGCGCTGCGGTCGGCCTGGTGGCGTAGCGAGATCACCGACGCGGTCCTGGCCACCTGGCCTGTCGGCCCGGATGCCGATCCCCTGCGGCGCACCGAGACCGGGTGGGCGGCGTTGCGGGCGGCGTGTCCGGACGGGCAGGCGGTGGCGGCCTCGGTGCTGCGCGCCCGGACCCGGCAGGTGGTCGCCTTCCAGGCGACGTACGGGCATCTGCCTGTGGATGTGTGCGCGCTGGAGGGGCGCCGGGTGGTGGGCGGCAGGTGGTGCTGGCCGCCGCGGACAAGCAGCTGTGCACCCTGAGGCGCTGCGAGGACGCCCCCGCCCACTACGGCCTGCTGAGTGTGCGGTTGCCGGTGCGCCCCGATCCACGCACCCGCGCGGACTGGCATCCGACCGTGATCCGCTTCCGGCTGCCCCCGACCATCCCTCTGGCCGCCGCCCTGCATGTCCCCACCCTGCGGCTGCGCGGCGGGCGACTGCGCCTGGACGTTGCGTTCACCACCGCCGCCCCCAAGACCCGTCGCGACGGGCACGTACGTGCGGTGGCCTTCGACTACGGGCTCAATACCCTGCTCACCGGCGGCGCCGAGCCCACCGTGGCCACCGACGGGCGGCCGGTGTTCTTCCGCCCGGACGGGATCCTGGCCAAGGCCGACCGGCTGCGTATCCTCGGCGAGCACCTGTGGACCAAGGCCGCCCATCTGCAGTCCCTCGTCGACGGCCGGGCCATGGCCGGGCAGTGGCCCGAGCCGCTCACCGCGGTGAAGCCGGCGGTCCTTGAGGCCGAGCACGCGGCGGTCAGCAGGCGGCGGACGAAACTGAACGAGCAGCTGGCCAAGGCCGCCGCCCGCTTCATGGTCGAGACCGCCCGCGCCGCCGGGGCCACGGTGATCTACCTGGAGGATCTGCGGGACATGGAGGCGCGCGGCAAGGGCCGTACCCTCAACACCCGCCTGTCCTCCTCCGTACGCGGGCAGATCGTCACCCATACCCGCCACCAAGCGGCTGCCTACGGGATCGCGGTGGTCATCGTCCCGGCCCGGGGCACCTCGAAATACTGCCCCCGCTGCCTGAGCACCTTCCGCCACCACGCCGCCCCCGATAACCCCAAGCCCGGCTGGAAGTGGGCCACGTGCTCCGATGCGGACTGCGGGTACAGCGCGGACCGGGACGTGGCCGCCTGGCAGCGCATCGGTGCCCGCGGCCTGACCCACCAGCACACAACTGTCCTGGACCAGCGAGCGGCACGTACGTGATCCGCCGCACGGTCCAGGAGCTGGACCAGCCGGTCCGGCATATCCCCCACCCCGGCACCATCCCTTCGTCCGGTCTGCCGCAGCCTCGTGCGGTGGGCGATCGGACGAAGGCGGGGCCGACGAGGAACCGCCCTGTGCCCAGGCAGCGACGCAGGGTCCCCGCCCCACCCGGAAGTCCCACAGCACGTACCACTGTTGCGGGTCCGGGTGGAAAGCGTCCGGCGGGGCGGCAGCCCCAGCCACCAAGGCGTCACCCCCAGTGGCGCGGACGGCGGCAGGCACCGCACACGATGAGCACCCCCACCCGGCACCAGCCGTACGGGGCCAGACTCGGCGCAGGCTTCCACCTGCACACCCACGCCACCCCCGCCCCACGGGCGGGACGGCCACCGGGACACCCGAGATCTCTTTTCCCGGACCGGAGCCGGGCCGAAAACCCAGCCCCACCCAGGAAAACCTAAACTCATCTGCGACGCTCGCTACGCTTCAGCGGTGACCACTCAAGACTTCGCCACGTACATCGCGGGCCTGCCTCGCGTCCTCGTCGGTGCCGCCGCCCTGTTCCGTGACGCCGATGGCCGCGTCCTGCTGGTCGAGCCGAACTACCGTGAGGGCTGGGCCCTTCCGGGCGGCACCGTCGAGTCGGACGACGGGGAGACCCCGCGCCAGGGCGCCCGCCGGGAGACCGCCGAGGAGATCGGCCTCGACATCGAACCGGGCCGGCTCCTCGCGGTCGACTGGGTGCACGGGACGGCGCGGCCCCCGCTGGTGGCCTATCTGTACGACGGCGGGGTCCTCGGCGAGCAGGAGCTGAAGGCGATCCGGTTGCAGGAGGAGGAGCTGCTGTCGTGGCGGCTGGTGCCGCGGGAGGAGTTGGCGGAGCACTTGCCGGGTGCGCTGGGCCGCCGGGTGCTCACCGCGCTCGATGTGCTGGCCGAGGGCGCGGGGACGGCGGAGCTGGAGAACGGGCAGCGGGTGGGCTGAGGAGTGCCTCATCGCCGCATGGGAAGTGTCGCTTCGCGCCTGGAGAGTGTCCCTTCGCGCGGACGGCACGCCGCGGCCGGGGCTATCGTGGCGGGATGTCCGCCCCTGAACTGATCCGTATCGTCTCCCGCGACTCGCCCATGGCGCTCGCCCAGGTGGAGCGCGTCCGCGCCGAACTGGTCGCGCTGCACCCGGGGACGCGAACCGAGGTCGTACCCGTGAAGACGACCGGCGACAAGTGGATGGGCGACCTCGCCCAGGTCGAGGGCAAGGGTGCGTTCACCAAGGAGGTCGACGCGGCGCTGCTGGCCGGGGAGGCGGACCTGGCGGTGCACTGCGTCAAGGACGTGCCCGCCGACCGGCCGCTCCCGGCGGGCACGGTGTTCGCGGCGTTCCTCAAGCGGGACGACATCCGCGACGCCCTCGTCCACCCCGACGGGCTCACCCTCGACCAGCTGCCGCCCGGGGCCCGGATCGGGACTTCGTCCGTGCGGCGCGTCGCCCAACTGGCCGCCTCCCACCCCCATCTGCGGTGCGTCCCGTTCCGCGGCAACGCCAACCGACGGCTGGAGAAACTCGCCGCCGGCGAGGCGGACGCGCTGCTGCTGGCCGCCTCCGGACTGGAGCGCATCGGCCGCCGGGACGCGATCACCGAAGTCCTCGACCCCGAGACCATGATGCCGCCGATCGGTGCGGGCATTCTCGCCCTCCAGTGTCGTGCCGGTGACACCGCCCTCATCGACACCGTCAGTGCCCTCGGCGACCCCGGCACCCACCGTGAGGCGAGCGCCGAGCGCATGTTCCTGCACGTTCTCCAAGGCCACTGCAACAGCCCGATCGCCGGATTCGCGAAGGCCGACCGCAACGGCGACCTGTCCCTGCGCGCATGCGTGTTCACCCCGGACGGCAAAACCCGCCTCAACGCCCAGGAGTGGGCCGGCCACCTCACCCCGGACACCCTCGGCATGTCCGTCGCCATCGCCCTCCTGCGCCAGGGCGCCCGCGAACTGATCGACACCATCGCGCACTGAGGCGGGCCTCGATGGGTTCCGAAGGCGCAGGCCATCGTACGGCTGTCGTGCTTGTCTGCCCTGTCTCCCCCCGAGAACCGAGGAACCCATACCCCATGAAGCGAACCGCCCTGGCTTCCTCCGCGCTCTGCGTCGCCGTTCTCACCGGCCTGACCGGCTGTGCAGGGGGCGACTCGGGCACCGGCGCGGCGGGCGATCCCAAGGCCACCGATTCCCCGGTGAAGGAACTCAGCCCGACCGAGCGCCTCGCGAAACTGATGGTCACAGCGGCCGACCTCGGCGACGGGTTCTCCGTGAAGGAATTCTCCTTGGAGAAGGACGAGTTCGCCTTCGCCGAGTCCACGGACGAGATCGCCCTCGACAAGGTTGCCTGCCACCCGCTGGCATCCGTGCTGAACCAACTGCCCCTCGGCAGGCCGAAGGCCTTCCTCACCCACGTCGTCTCGCCAGAGGAGTCCGCCGGCGGAGTCACCTACATCACGCTCGCCACGTACGACGAGGGCATGGCGACGGCCGCCATGGACACCCTCCTCGCCCGTGCGGTGGACTCCTGCAGCCTCGGCTTCACCGCCAAGGCGAACGGCAACAGCGACACATACGACTCGGTCACGCCCGAAGAAGCCGGCACGGCGGGCGACGAATCTCTCGCTTACAAGGCCGCGATAACGTACAACGGCGTTACTCACACGGTTCGCAGCACCGTCGTACGCAGCGACGACGTCCTCGCCGTCTACTACGCGGAGGACAGCACGGCCCTGGCCGACGCCAAGTCCAGCGACGCGAAAATCCCGGCGGCCGTACTCACCGCACAGAATGCGAAGCTCGGGTAAACGGCATCCGCCGACGCGGTCCGGCCGATGTCGTGTGCGGATTCGTCGACTTCCCTACCTTCGGGTGACATTGATCGGCACAATGCCTCTGTGCCGCACTATGACTACATGGAGTTCGCCCTCGACGACGGGGCCCACGTCCGGCTCGAACTCGCTGCCGCGGGGGAGCAGTCGGTGGGGCCGGCCGCGGATGCCGATCTACCGGGCGGAATTTCCGGGGTGGTGCCCGTCGGGCGCGGCGCGCGGGTCGCGTCGCTGGCGACGGACGGACTGCGCAGCGTACTGAGCCCACTGGGGCCCGTACTGCAGCAGGTGCACGACTCGATCCGCGGGATACCCGATCCGCCGGACGAGATCTCCGTCGACTTCGGCATCCAGATCGGGCAGGACCTGAAGCTCGGCATCGTGGGCGCGGGCGGCCAGGCCAGCATGACGATTTCGGCGACCTGGCAGCTTCCCCGCCGGGCCGAGCCGTGACCTGGTTCGGTCCGGCGGACGATCCGGCGGACAAGGACGCTCGGGGTGCGCTGGTGCGTGTCCTGTCCGCGGATCGCGGGCGCACCGCGGGCGCGGGTGTCTATCTCTTCGGCCGCAGGCTGCTGACCTGCGCCCATGTCATCAACGCGGCGCTCGGCCTGCGCAGCCTCAGCCCGCACAACCCGGGGAAGATCACGCTCGACGTGTCCTTCCCGGTGCTGTCCGCCGTGGACGTACTTCCGGCCCGGCTGGTCGCCTGGATACCGCCCCGGTCGCCGCAGTACGGCCCGGTCGCCGACGGCTCCCTGGAGTGGGACGGCGATCTGGCCGTCCTGGAACTGGACGAGGATCCGCCGCCGCCCGTGAGCCCGGTGCGCTGGCTGGAGATGGCGCGCGGCCAGCAGGTGCGGGCCTGGTACGGGGGCGGGCAGCCGTTCTCGTACGCCGACGCGCGGGTGGGGGCGTACGACGGCCGGATCTGTTATCTCGACGGGCAGTTGTCGGGCGCCGCGGTCGACGAGGGCTACAGCGGCGGACCCCTGTGGTCGGTGGCGGATGGGGCGGCGGTGGGTCTGGTCATGGGGCGGATCACCGCTCCGGACGGAGCGCTCTCGGCTCAGCACACGGTGCGGCGCAGTTGGGGGCTCGGCTGGCAGTCGGTGCTTCGAGAGCTGGCCCAGGTGGGGGCGGCGCCCGATGGGGCCGCTCGGGCGAACGGCTCGCGGGAGCGGTCCGCGGCCACCCTCGCCGAGGCCGAGTCGGTGCGCGACATGATGGTCGGCCCGCTGCACAGCCTGCTCGGCGACCCAAGGGCGCGCGCCGACCACGCGACCGTACTCGCCGCCCAGCTCGCCCTGCGGGCTCCGGCCGACGGATCCGCGCCGACCGTGGAGGAGCTGGCCCATCTGCTCGGCGGCACGGAGCGGGCGCTGCCCACGCTCGCCGAGTCGCTCGCGCCCAAGGTGGCGGACGACCCGCGCGGCCGGGCCGAACTCGACCGGCTGCTGGCCCTGGGTCGGCTCACGGAGGCCGCCCGTCTGCTGTCGGTGGCCGAACACCGGGCACTGGTGAGCAAGTTGGAACACCTCACCGAGCACGATCCGGGCCTGCTGTCGAGAGCGGCCACCGCCGCGCTGCCCTACGTCGACCTGCCGCGCTCGCTGCAGGCGGCCCGCCTCGCACCCGCCGCCGTGCCCGCGGTCGTACGCGAACTGGAGAACTGGCACGGGGACGGGTCACCCGTCCCCGACGAGACGCCCCGTCTGCCGGCCCTGCTGCGCGTCGTGGAGTACGTGGCGGCCGAGACGAGCGGCGACCTGGCCCGCCAGGCGCTGCGGGAGTGGAGCGTCCGGGTCGCCACTCGTCTCGGCATCCACGCGTCGGCGTTGCGGGAGCGGCGCGGGGACGCGGACCGCTGGTCCCGGCGGACCGCGCCGGCCGGCGTCCGGGTGCTGGTGGAGCTGGACCGGTACGCCAAGGACCCGGTCGGCCACTACCGCTGCTCGGTGTGGCGGCTGCGCCCCGACGGCACGCCCGCGCGTGCCGCGACGGAGTCCGACCGGCCGCGTACCGGACGCGAGATCGCCCGGCTGATCCGGGAGGTGGCGGGCGGCGCCGAGGGCGCCGGGGACGGTGTCGCGCTGGTCGCCGTGTCGGTGCCGCCGGACGCCCTGGAGCTCGCGCTGGACGAATGGGACGGGGCGGGTGCCGACGAGTACATCTCCGCGCCGCTCGGCGAGGACTTCCACCTCGTGCTGCGCTGCCCGAAGATCCGGCGACGCTCACGCACCGGACCCGCCGATCTCAAGCGGCGCTGGAACACCCGTCACCAGAGCGACACCCTCCTCGCCGACCACAGGATCGGGGGCAGAGCCGGACTCATCGGGCTGCTCAAGACAACCCATCGGGACACCGCCCGCGTCCTTGTGCAGGGAAGCACCGAGCACCGCGGCGAGCTACTGCCGGTGTGCCTGGTGATGGGGGTGCCGGTCGTGCTGTGGGACCGGGCGGCCTCCGGTCCGGACGACGGCCACCCGCTCGACGACCTGGCCCCGCACGGTCCCGTGGACGGACTCCCGGAGCGCGTACGGCACTTCAGGGTCCGCGCCTACGCGGACCAGGCGGTGCCCGCGCGCCCCGCCCTGGTGTGGGAGGACCTCGGGCTGCCGCTGCCGGACGAACTCCAGCTCGCCGACCCCTCGGAAGGAACGGAGCGGACAGCATGACTCATGAGGATCACCGGACTCATCAGGCGGATGGGTGGCGGCTGTTCCGCGGTGACCGCACAGCCCGGCAGGTGGAGTTCCCCGACGCGCCGCCCTGGCGGCAGTTCGGCGACGGGACCGGCAGCAGCCGGGCGCGGCACCGCCCGTACCTGATCGGGCGCACGGAGGCCGACGTCGTCAGCGCCGCCCTCCATCTGCGCCGTCCGCTGCTGGTCACCGGGCACCCCGGCACCGGCAAGTCCTCACTGGCGCACGCCATCGCGCACGAACTGTGCCTCGGCCCCGTCCTGCAGTGGCCCGTCAACAGCCGTTCCGTCCTCAAGGACGCCCTGTACGGGTACGACGCGATCGGCCGCCTGCGCGAGACCCATCTGCGTCAGGAGCGCGGGGAGACCGAGCCCGACATCGGCACCTATGTCAGGCTCGGCCCGCTGGGTACCGCGCTGGTGCCGCGCGACCGGCCGCGGATGCTGCTCGTGGACGAGCTGGACAAGGGCGATGTCGACCTGCCGAACGATCTGCTGACCGTTTTCGAGGAGGGCGAGTTCGAGATACCGGAGCTGTCCCGGCTGCCGGAGACACAGTCCGAGGTGCCGGTGCTGACCCATGGCTCGGGCGGCGAGCGGGTCACGGTGACGCGGGGTGTGGTGCGGTGCCGGGAGTTCCCCGTGGTGGTGATCACCAGCAACGGCGAACGGGACTTCCCGCCGGCCTTCATGCGTCGCTGCGTACGGCTCGATCTGCCGGACCCGGACGAGGCCCGGCTGCGGGACATCGTCGCCGCGCATCTCGGCGAGGACGCGCTGTCCGACGTGGACGACCTGCTGCACGCCTTCATCAACCGCCGGGCGCCCGGCGAACTCGCCACGGACCAGCTGCTCAACGCCGTGTTCCTGCGCAAGGGCGGGGTCGATCTGGACGCGGAAGGGCTGCTGGACGCCGTACTGCACCGCCTGGGCGGGATGGTGTGACGTGTCGGGCGACGGCGAGGACAGCGGGGGCACCGGCGCGCCGGGCGAGCCGTCGGTTCTCCCTCCGCTGAGCGGGCTCGGTCGGCTCGCCGGGCACGAGCTGTCCATCCATGAGCTGCTCGACACCCTGTGGCTGGCGACGCGGCTTCCGCCGGGTCCCGACGCACCGCTCGCGAGCGCGCTGGCCGCGGATGCCGCGCTCCCGCCGGGCGCGGGCGCCACGGACACCACGCGTCCGGCGGACGGCTCGGCCCCGACGGAGCGCAACTTCCCCACGCCCGCCGCACCGCCCCAGCCGCCGCCCCCCGCCCAGCTGCTGGGCGCGCTGCACGCGGCGGCGGCCGCGCGGAGCGCGCCCGAGTTCGCCGACCTCGCCGCACCGGGCCTGCGCGACGCACCCGGCGAGGGCGCGCTGCCCGTACGGGTGCCGGAGGAGAAGGCACTCGGGTCGGACGAGCTGCGCCTCAGCCGTTCCCTCCGCCTGTTGAAGCAGCCCCAGCCCGGCCCGCTGAAGCGGGAGTTCGACGAGGAGGCCACGGCGGCCGCGATGGCCGAGACGGGACTGCCCGACGTGGTGACCCGCCCGGCCCGGCAACGCTGGCTCGATCTGACGCTGCTCATCGACGACGGCATCTCCATGCTGCTGTGGCGGCGGCTGGCGATGGAGCTGCGAGCCCTGCTCGAACGCCTGGGCGCCTTCCGCGACATCCGGGTGCACGGACTGGACACCAGATCGGCGGGCGCCCCGCTGCTGCGCTCCCGCCCCTTCGACCCGCATGCCCCACTGCTCTCCCCCGCGTCGGTCGCCGACCCCTCGGGCGGCACTCTGGTGCTGGTGATCAGCGACGGCGTCGGCGCCTGTTGGCGGGACGGGCGGCTGCACGCGGCGCTGGAACGCTGGGCACACCAGGGACCGACAGCGATCATGCACGCGCTGCCCTCCCACATGTGGGACGGGTCGGGCATCCGCTCGGAGCCCTGGCTGGTGACGACCCGGCGGCGCGGCGCGGCCAATGACACCTGGGAGGTGGCCGACCCGCTGCTGCCGCCCGGGCTCGGCGACGAGTTCCCCGGCGTCCCGGTCCCCGTACTCGAACCGTATCCGCCGGCCGTCGCCACGTGGGCGCGGCTGGTGGCCTCGCCGGGCGGCAGCGCGGAACTGCCGCTGCTGGCACCGCTGCAGGCGAAGGCGCCCCGGCACGGTGCCGACACCCGGGGTGGCGGCGCGGGAGACGCCGTGCTCAGATTCCGGGACGCCGCGTCGCCGCAGGCCTACCGGCTGGCCGCCCATCTCGCCGCCGTGTCCCCGCTCACGGTGCCCGTGATGCGGCTGGTCCAGGCCGCCGTGCCGCGGGCCGACACCGCCCATCTGGCCGAAGTGTTCCTGGGCGGCCTGATGCGCCAGGTGGAGCCGGTCGACGAGCGGCTGCCGGCCCAGCACCGCAGATTCGGCTTCGCCGGCGACGCCCAGGAGATCCTGCTCGACACCGCGTCCCCGATCGATCTGCTGCGCACCACCCGGGCCGTCACCGAGCGACTGCGCACCCTGGTGGGCCGCTCGCCCGACTTCCCCGCCTGGCTGGCCCACCCGTCCGGTACGGGTGAACTGCTGCCCGGAACCCGGCCGTTCGCCTGGCTGGAGGACCGGCTCCTCACCCATCTCGGCGCCAAACCGATGGCCCCCGCACCACCGCGGCCCACCGAGTACGAGCCGGTGCGGCTGCCGTCGGGCCTGGAGGACGCCCCCTCGTGGCTGCCGCGGCAGTTTCGGGACCCCCGCACCCTGGGCCCGTACCGGCTGCTGCAGCGCGACGGCACGGGCGGCCAACCCACCGCGTACATCGGGGAGGACGAGTCCGGGCAGCGGGTGCTGCTGCGGGTGTTCGACTCCCCCGTGGCACGGGAGCTGCTCGACGTCGAACGGCAGGCGCTGCGCCGCATGGACGGGGTGTACGCGCCCGCCATGGTCCGCAGCGACCTGGAAGGCCCCACGCCGTGGCTCGCCCTGCGCCTGGACACACTCGTCAGTGGTCTGCCGGCGCCCCCGCTGCGGGCCGTGCTCGACGCGGCCGGGGCGCTGCCCGGCACCCCGCTGTTCACGTGGCTGGGCTGGAATCTGGCTCGGGCGCTGAGCCGCTGCCACGCCAAGGGCATCGTGCACGGGGCGCTGACCCCGGGCACCGTGCTGGTCACCGAGTCGACGCTGCGCCTCATCGGCTGGATGTCCGCGCGCATCGACGGTGCGTGGACCGCGTCGACGCCGTTCATGTCGGCCCACTCCCCCTATCGGGCGCCCGAGGTGACGTTCTGGGGTGAGTCCCGGATCACGGCGGGCGACGTGTACGCCCTCGGCTCGATCCTGCTGCAGGCCGCGACGGGCCGGGCGTGGCGCGGGTACGAGAACGCGGCGCTGCGCAGGAGCCCGGAGCTCGCGGAACTCGACGAGACGATCGCCGAGCTGCTGCTGCGCTGTGTCGAGCCCGAGCCCGAGGAGCGGCCGACCGCCCGTGAGGTGGCGGAGGCGTTCGGAGCGCTGCTGCCGGGCGGCGCGGAGTGGGATGACGTCGAGGACGAATCCGAGGGCTCCGGCACGCCCGAAGTGGAGGCCGCCGACGACGAGGAGCGCGACCGCGAGCAGTGGATGCGCACGATCCGGGCTCCCCTGAGCCAGCCCATGCGGATCGCGCTCGTGGGCGTCAAGGACGGGGTCGGCTGCACCACTACGACGATGGTGCTGGGGGCCGTACTCGCCGACCAGCGGCAGGAGCGGGTACTCGCCATCGACGCCGACCGGCACACCGGAAGCCAGGTCCGCATCGGCGGCCGGGTGTTCCGCAACACGCTGGCCAGCCTGTCCGACCTGGCCGAGTCGCTGCACGAGGTGCGGCACTTCGAGGATCTGCAGCTGTTCCTGTCGCCGCACCGCTCAGGGCTCCAGGTGCTGGCCAACGACTCCGTCTCCCGCGCCTCGGGAGTCGGCCAGTTCACCGACCACGACTTCCGCCGGGTGACGCACACCACCCAGGCGTACTTCGAACTCACGCTGGTCGACTCGGACAAGTTCATGCCCTGGGTGCTCAGGGAGGCCGACCGCGTGGTCATCGTCTCGCGGGCGGATCCGGCCGGGCTGACGCAGGCGCAGCAGGCGATGGACCGGCTGGTGGCCCTCGACCTGCCGGACCTGGTCCGCGAGGCCGTCGTCGTCCTCAACCACAGCCGCCCCGCGGCCGGCTGGACCCTCGATTCCGGCAGCATCCGAGGACTGAGCTCACGCTGCCGCGGTGTCGTCAACGTGCCCCGCGACGGTCACCTGACCATGGGCAGCACAGTCGAACTGTCCTGGCTCACGCCCGACGCGTACAAGGCGTATCTACGGCTCGCCGCCCTGCTGTTGGGCCCGCGCTCGATGTTCCCCTGACCTCCACGAACACCGTCGCAGGTTCCGGTGCACATGTCTACTTGTCGATCTGGAGTACCGCCATCATCCCCGCGTCCTCATGGTTGAGGATGTGGCAGTGCAGGATCGTCTTGCCCGGATAGTCGAGGAACCGGATACGGATGACCATGTTTCCGCGTGGAGGGACGTCGACGGTGTCCTGCAAACCGTAGTTGACCTGCGGCTTGCCGTTGATGCTCATCACCTGGAAGTCGTTGGTGTGGATGTGGAACGAGTGGACCTCGTCGCTGTCGTTCTTGATCGTCCACTCTTCGACGGTGTTGAGCTCGGCCCGGAAGTCGATCCGACTGTGGTCGAACTGCTTGTGGTTGATGTAGAAGTGCGTGCCCGCCTTGTTCTCCGTGAAGGTGACCGTCTTGCGTCCCGCGACGGCCTCCTTCGCGAGGTCGTCCACCGGGGCGAAGGCTGTGGGCAGGGCCGCGGGTCGCATCGGTTCGCCGTCGGACTGGACCGTGGCCAGTGTCGCCCGGGGGAACTGGTTTCCGGCCTTGCCGGTGTTGTACGGCAGGGTCCGCAGTTCCGACACGCCGGCCTTCGGGCCCTGTACGAGCACGTCGTAGCGGGCACCGGCCGGGATGACCAAGGAGTCGACGGAGTAGACCTTGTTCACCGGGTAGCCGTCCCGGGCGACGATGTGGAACTTGGTGCCCGGCAGCGTCACTTTGTAGAAGATGTTGGCCCCGATGTTCGCGAGGCGCCACAGCTGGGTCTCGCCGGGCCTGATCCGGATCCGCGGGTTGAGCTGCCCGTTGACGGTGCGTGTCGTGGGTGCACCGATCTTGAGATTCGTGGTCTTGATCTGGTCGCCCACGAGTTGGAAATCCTTGAGCGCGACGACGTGTTCTGTGATCCCGCGGAGCGGCGCGGGCAGATACTCGTCGAGGCCGTCGACCAGATCAGGCCGGCCATGCCGCCGGCGGTCTGGGCGGCGGAGAACGTGTGCGGGTGCGGGTGATACCAGTACGTTCCCGGCTCCAGGCTCTTGGGGAAGGCGTACTCGTAGGTGAACGTCTTCCCTGGCTCGATCTTGAGGAAGATGTTGTCCGAATTGCCGACGGGTGAGACGTGCATGCCATGGACGTGCAGATTCGTCTGATGGTCGAGCTTGTTGGTGAAGGAGATCTCCATCCGGTCCCCCGGCCGCAGACGCAGTGTGGGCGGCATGTACATCCCGTTGTACGTCAGGGCCCACAGATCGCGGCCGGCCAGGCGCACCTTCTTGCGTTCGACGACGATCCTGGTCCTGAGCAGTCCGTTGCTGCTCACGAGCTGCGGGGGGCGCGCAGATCTTCCGTTGCCCGCGCGGTGAGGGCCGGCGACGGGGACACGGTCTACAGGGGAACCGTCGACACTTCCCGATGGCCATGTGCGCTCGTCTCGGCCTGCGTGGTACACCCCGCCGCCAGTGCGAGCGCGGCCAGTGTGGATCCGATGACGTTCCGGGTGCGACGGGCGTGTGCGGACAAGCTGACCCCCCATGCACTGCACATGCGGAAGACGAGCGGCCGTGAGCTGCCATCACGCATCGGGAAAACAGGCGAAATCGGCCACGACCCGAAGGAACGGGGCGGGCATCACCTTGATGAGCGAGCGACCTCTTGATCCACGTCATCCTGTCCCGCTTCTGATATCCGCTCGCTCCGAGCAGGCAAGCGTCCTACTCTCGGCCCATGAACAGGCCACTCGTCGCCATCCTTAGTGGAGCAGGGATCTCCACCGATTCTGGGATTCCTGATTATCGCGGCCCGAACGGGCTGTGGCGGCGGGATCCGGAGGCCGAGAAGCTCGTCACGTACGAGTACTACATGGGTGATCCGGAGATCCGGCAGCGCTCATGGCAGATGCGGCGGAAGAACCGGACGCTGCGGGCAGAGCCGAACGCGGCGCACCGGGCGGTGACCGAGCTGGAGCGGTCCGGGGTACCGGTGCGGGTGATCACGCAGAACGTGGACGGGCTGCACCAGCTCGCCGGGATGCCGGCCCGCAAGGTGCTCGAACTGCACGGCACTGCGCGGACCGTGGTGTGCACGAAGTGTCATGCGAAAGCGCCGATGGAGGACGCCCTCGCCCGGGTCGAGGCCGGTGAGGACGATCCGCCGTGCCTGGAGTGCGGCGGGATCCTCAAGTCGGCGACGGTGATGTTCGGGCAGCGGCTCGATCCCGTGGTGCTCGGTGAAGCGGTGGCGATCACCAAGGCGTGCCAGGTGTTCATCGCGGTCGGCAGCAGCCTCCAGGTGCAGCCCGCCGCCGGGCTCGCGGGTGTCGCCGCCGACCACGGGGCCCGGCTGGTCATCGTCAACGCCGAGCCGACGCCGTACGACGACCGGGCGGACGAGGTCGTACGGGAGCCCATCGGGACGGCGCTGCCCGCGCTGCTGCGCCGGCTGAGCGCCGAGAGCGCTTAGAACTCCTATCGGAATGACTTCAGGCGCCGCCAGCAGATGAGTGCGCATCCGAGGGTGAGGAAGGCTTCGTGGA
>NZ_JBTLMO010000041.1:0-79377 GCF_054462255.1 Streptomyces sp. SD15
CCCATCGCGTCGACGCCCTCCTCCGCCTTGCAGCTCGACGCACCAGACCCCGCTCACCTGCGCCGACAAGGCACCGCCGCTTCCCTCCGACCTGATCCGCCGGACAGGCCCTAGCCCCGCCGGAGGCGCCGTCAGCCCGCCGACTCGGCGGCGTGCGGGCTCAGTGCGCCCGTCGCCACCAGCGCGATGATGACGATGCCGAGCGCGATGCGGTAGTAGACGAACGGCATGAAGCTCTTGTGCGAGATGAACTTCATGAACCACGCGATGACGGCGTAACCGACCGCGAACGCGATGACCGTGGCGAAGGCCGTCGGGCCCCAGGAGACATGGCCGCCCTCGCTGGCGTCCTTGAGTTCGAAGAGCCCGGAGGCGAGCACGGCCGGCATGGCGAGGAGGAAGGAGTAACGGGCCGCCGCCTCGCGGGAGTAGCCCATGAAGAGGCCGCCGCTGATCGTCGCGCCGGACCGGGAGACGCCCGGGATCAGCGCCATCGCCTGGCAGAGGCCGTAGAGGAGGCCGTCCTTGGTGTTCAGGTCCTGCAGTGTCTTGCGCTGCTTGGCCGCCCGGTGCTTCCCGCCCGTCTCGTCGCGTGCCGCGAGCCGGTCGGCGATACCGATGACCACGCCCATCACGATCAGCATCGTCGCGGTGACCCGCAGATCGCGGAACGGACCCTCGATCTGGTCCTTGAGCGTCACCCCGAGCACGCCGATCGGAATCGAGCCGACGATCACCAGCCAGCCCATCTGGGCGTCGTGATCACTCCGCATCGCCTTGTTGGTCAGCGAGCGGAACCACGCCGAGAGGATCCGCGCGACATCCTTGCGGAAGTAGATCAGTACCGCGGCCTCCGTCCCGAGCTGGGTGATCGCGGTGAAGGCCGCCCCGGGGTCCTCCCAGCCGGAGAACGCGGCGGTCAGCCGCAGATGCGCACTGGAGGAAACGGGAAGGAACTCGGTCAGCCCCTGGACGAGTCCGAGGATGAGGGATTCAAACCAAGACATGGAGTTATGTGGTCCAGTGCTGATCGTGGGAGGGGCGATGGGCGCACCGTGCCGCTGTGTGCGGTGATCACGGGTGTTGAAGGCAGCGTAGCGTCCCCCGATGACAGCCCTGCCACAGGGGTTTCGCAGTGGGGCGGGGACGGTTGCGGGCCGGGGTGAGAGGCAACGTTGTCGATGGTGTTGACCTGCTGCTTGGGCGCCGCATACGTTGCAGCGGAACAGAAAGCGCTTGCTGTCGCCGGTTGCGCCTCGGTGACACCATGCGTGGGCCAACGTCTGACGTCACGTCCGATGGAGCGCTGATCACGCACATGAGCACATCCCGCAACGCAACCAGCCCCCCTACCTCCCCGAACCCGGACCCGAACCCGACCCCGAACCGTCCCGAGGCCCCGCTCGACGGCCGTCGCATCAAGGCCGCCGTCATCGGTACGGGTGCCATCGCGCGCGGGAGTCATGTCCCCGCGCTCGCCCAGCTCGCCGAGGAGGGCGAGACGGAGATCGTCGCAGCGGTCGACATCGTCGAGGACGCCGTCCAGGAGTTCTGCGCGCAGACGGGCATCCCGCACGCGTACACCGATCTGGACCGCATGCTCGAGGAGCAGCGGCCCGACCTGGTCGCCATCTGCACCCCGCCGACCCTGCACCGCGACCAGACCGTCGCCGCGCTGCGCGCCGGAGCCTGGGTGTGGTGCGAGAAGCCGCCGGTGCTGACGATCGCGGACTTCGACGCCGTCGAGGCGGAGGAAGGGAAGGGCGGAGGGCCGTACGCCGCCATCGTCTTCCAGCACCGCTTCGGCTCGGGCGCTCGGCATGTGAAGCGCCTCATCGCCGAGGAGGCCATGGGCCGTCCGCTCGTCGCGCACTGCCAGACCACGTGGTACCGCAACGCCGACTACTACGCCGTGCCCTGGCGCGGGCGCTGGGAGACCGAGGGCGGCGGGCCCGCGATGGGACACGGCATCCATCAGATGGACCTGCTGCTCGATTTGATGGGGCCGTGGAGCGAGGTACGGGCGATGGCCGGACGCCTGGTGCACGATGTGGAGACGGAGGACGTCTCGACCGCTCTCGTCCGCTTCGAGAACGGCGCGCTGGCGACCGTCGTCAACAGCGTCCTGAGCCCGGACGAGGTGAGCCGCATCCGCATCGACTGCGAGCGCGCCACCGTCGAACTCACGCATCTGTACGGCCACAGCAACGCCAACTGGCGGATCACCCCGGCACCGGACGTGCCGGAGGGCGACGTGGTGGCCTGGCGGGACTTCGGCACGGACGTGCCGAGTTCGCATCTCGCCCAGCTGCGGGATCTGGTCGCGAGCATGCGCGCGGGCGAACGGCCGCGCAGCAGCGGAAGCGACGGGCGTACCAGCCTGGAGCTGATCAGCGCGCTCTACAAGTCGGCGTTCACGGACACGACCGTCCGCGCCGGGGAGATCGGGCCGGGGGATCCGTATTACACGGCTCTGCACGGGGGTGCGCCGGGCTGGGCGCCTGCCGCGTCCTCGTCGGCCGAGAGCGAGTCCGCTTCGCCGTCCGAGTCCGCCGCGAATCAGGAGGTGTCCGCATGACCACGTCCGCGCAGGGCGGTCTGCGAATCGTGCACGCCCACGGTGATCGCATCACGATCAGTGACGAGACCACCGGCGTCGAGTTGTTGAGCTACGTCTACCGTCCCGAGGCGCCCTGGGAGGCCCCGAAGCCGTATCTGCATCCCCTTCGGACGCTGGCGGGCGACGTCGTCACGGACTACCGGCCCAACGACCACCGCTGGCACAAGGGCCTTCAGATGACGGCCTCGCACCTCTCCGGACAGAACCTGTGGGGCGGCAACACATACGTCCACGGCGAGGGATATCTCGAACTCCCGGAGCGCGTCGGATCGATGGCGCACGTGACGTTCGACGAGGTCGCTTCGGACGGTGCCCGCGCGGTCGTCACGGAGCGCCTGACGTGGCATCCGTACGACGGTGAGCTGTGGGCCGACGAGGAGCGCCGCTTCGAGGTGCATGACGTCGATCCCGCGTCGGGCTCGTGGGCGCTGACCTGGAGCACCGCGGTCACCAACCGGCGGGACGAACCGCTGCGCTTCGGCAGTCCGACCACCGCGGGGCGGGAGATGGCGGGCTATACGGGCCTGTTCTGGCGCGGACCGCGCGCCTTCCGGGACGGACGGGTGATCGGTCCCGACTCCGAAGGGCCCGGGCTGATGGGACAGCAGGCGCCCTGGCTCGCGTACTCGGGTGAGCACGACGGCTCCGACGGCCATGCGACGCTCGTCTTCGCGCACGCCCCCGAGAACGACCACACCGGAGCGGCGGGCGCCCACCCGGCCCACTGGTTCGTACGCAACGATCCGTTCGCCGCCGTCGCCCCCTCGCTCGCCTTCTTCGACGAACTGGAACTCGCTCCCGGCGACACCCTCACCCGCCGCTACCGGGTCGTCGTGGCCGACGGAGCCTGGGAACGCGAGGAGGTCGCCAAGTACCTGGAGGAGCACCCGTGGTGAGCGGCCTCCATCGGACCCCGGAGTTCACCGGACTCCCCGGCGCCGTCGCCGTCTCGCACCTCTGCGTCTACGACTGGCCCGCCGCGGACGGCGTGTCCGGCGGAACTCCCCATCTGCACCTGACCTGTTCGGAGGCGTACGTCGTCACCGGCGGGCGCGGCGCGGTGCAGACGCTGACAACGTCCGGGTACGAGGTCACGCCGCTCGAGTCCGGCACGGTCGCCTGGTTCACGCCCGGCACCATCCACCGGCTCGTCAACGAGGACGATCTGCGCATCACCGTCCTCATGCAGAACAACGGGCTCCCCGAGGCGGGCGACGCCGTGCTCACGCTGCCTCCGGAGTACCTGACCGACCCGGAGACGTACGCGGCCGCGACGGTCATCCCGGCCGACGCGCCCGAGGAGGAGCAGGAGCGCGTCGCCCGGGCCCGGCGCGACCTCGCCCTTGACGGCTACCGGGCGCTGCGCGAAGCGGACGGGCCCGAGCCGCTCGCCGCCTTCCATCGGGCCGCGGCCGCGCTGGTGCGGCCACGGCTCGCCGAGTGGCGCGAGCGGTGGCGGCGCGGCGCCGAGGCCGCCGCCGCGGCCACGGGGCACCAGCTCGACCGTCTGGAGCGGGGCGACACGTCCCACCTCGGCGATGCCCTCGTACGGGCCGAACAGCCGTCCGCGCACGGCCGGTTCGGCATGTGTGGTCGGCTCGACGTCTACAAGGGGACCGACCGGACCCGGTGAGCAGGCCCAGCAGGCCTTACGCCACCGCAGGCCCCGTCGCTGTCCAGCCCGGGGCCTGCGGGTGTGCCGTCAGGTCGTCGTGTTCGACTTTCTGGCCGCACTCTCGGCAGACGACCTGGGGGACCAGTTCGTTGCCGCAGATGTGTTCCAGCACCATCGGGCGGAAGCCGCCCTCCTGGAGATGGCGGTCGCCCCACTCCATCAGCGTGAGCAGCACCGGCTCCAGCTCCAGACCGGCCCGGGTGGGCCGGTACTCGTAGCGCTTGGGGCGGTCGCTGTACTCGACCTTCTCGAGCACGCCGGCCTCGACGAGCCGTTTGAGGCGCGCGGTCAGCACATCGCGCGGGGCGCCGATGTTGCGGACGAGCTGGTCGAAGCGGGTGGCGCCCAGGAACACCTCGCGCAGCACGAGCAGGGAGTACTTCTCGCCGACGAGGGCGAGTGTCGCGGCGATCGAGCAGGGGCGGGCGTCTTTCATGCCACCGATTTTCATGCCACCAGTCTAGGGGGTGGGTTGGTTTGTCCAACCCGCTGAGCTACCGTGGAGTCACAAGCGGGTTTGGAAAGCAAACTCAATGAGTTTGGAGATCGAACATGCGTGACGCCGTGATCGTCGAAGCCGTACGCACCCCCGTCGGCAAGGGCAAGCCGAGCGGCTCCCTCGCCCACGTCCACCCCGTGGAACTCCTCGCCCACACGCTGCGCACCCTGATCGAGCGCTCCGGAGTCGACCCGGCGCTGATCGACGACGTCGTCGGCGGCACCGTCAGCCAGGTCGGCGAGCAGGCCGCGAACATCACCCGGTACGCGGTGCTCTCGGCGGGGTTCCCCGAAGCGGTGCCCGCGACCACGGTCGACCGCCAGTGCGGCTCGTCCCAGCAGGCCGTGCACTTCGCGGCGCAGGGTGTCCTGTCCGGGGCGTACGACATCGCCGTGGCCTGCGGTGTGGAGTCGATGAGCCGCGTACCGATGGGGTCCAACGTGCTCGGCGCGACGGACCCCTTCGGACCCGGGGTCGCCGAGCGTTACCCGGAGGGTCTGGTGCGGCAGGGCATCAGCGCCGAGCTCATCACCGCCAAGTGGGGCATGTCGCGCGAGCAGCTGGACGCCTTCGCGGTGAGCTCGCACCAGAAAGCGGCCGCGGCCTGGAACAACGGTCTTTTCGACGCGGAGGTCGCGCCCCTGGAGGGGGTGGCCCGTGATGAGAGCGTGCGGCCCGCGAGCACTGTGGAGATACTCGCCGGGCTCAAGCCCGCCTACTACGACCCGAGCATCGCCGAGCGTTTCCCGCAGATCGACTGGTCCGTCACGGCGGGCAACGCGAGCCCCGTCAACGACGGCGCGTCGGCCGTGCTCATCATGTCGAGCGAGACCGCGGCCCGCCTCGGCCTGCGCCCGCTCGCACGCCTGCACAGCTTCGCCGTCACCGGCTCCGACCCGCTGCTGATGCTCACGGGCGTCATCCCCGCCACCGAGAAGGTGCTCCGCAAGGCGGGGCTGGCCCTGGGCGACATCGACCTCTTCGAGGTGAACGAGGCCTTCGCGAGCGTCGTCCTCGCCTGGCAGCAGGAGACGGGCGCCGACCTGTTCAAGGTCAACGTGCACGGCGGAGCGATCGCCATCGGCCACCCGCTCGGCGCGAGCGGCACCCGCCTGACAACCACCCTCGTCCACGCGATGCGCGCCCGCGGAGCGCGCTACGCGCTGCAGACGATGTGCGAGGCGGGCGGCCTCGCCAACGCGATGGTGCTGGAGGCCGTGTAACGCGCACGGCCCGGGTCCCGTGCCGCACCCTCGTACTTTTCAGCGTCGGCGCAGGTGGTGCCGCTTGCGCCAGGCCACCACCGCGCCGGCCAGGGCCGGCAGCGTGATGAAGCCCATCGCGATCAGGAAGGCGGGGGAGGTCGGCGCCGAGGCGCGGGCGCCGGCGACGGCGTACGCGGCGGTGTTCGGGATCGAGCCCAGGGCGGTGGCGAGGAGGAACGGCAGCCAGCCCATGCGGGAGACGGCCGCACAGTAGTTCGCCGCCCAGAAGGGGACTCCGGGGAACAGCCGGGCCATCAGCATCGTGCGGAAGCCGTGCCGGCTGAGCTGCCCGTCGGCCGCCTTCAGCCAGCGGGCGCGCAGCAGTGGGCGCAACGCGTCCTGCCCGAGGATCCGGCCGAGCCCGAACGCGGCACCGGCCCCGAGGACCGTGCCCGCGAGCGCGGTGCCGAGGCCCAGCTGGGAGCCGAAGAGGGCGCCCGCCGCGAGATTGAGCAGTGGCCGAGGCACGAACGCGACCGTGCACAATCCGTACGCCACCGCGAACACCGCGGCCGCCGCGGCACCGCTGAGCTGCGGCGGCCAGCCGTCGGAGAGCAGCCGCTGCGGTTCGAAGAACAGTACGCTCGCCGCGGCCGTCGCGAGCAGCACCAGGAGCAGGGAGAGCCGGGACCACGGCGAGAGCAGGACTCTCGTGCAGCGGGCGGCGAGGCCCGTGGGGGTGGCGACGGCGAACTCCGACGCGAGGGAGAGCTCCGTGGCGGGGACCGCGGGAACGGCCGTGGCGGTGCCCCCAGAGAGGGTGGTGGCATCGAGCATCCGGCGACAGTAACCGACCAGCGTGTGTGATCGCCGTATGGTTCGTCTCATGGGCGTCACACCTTCGGGAACGCCGGGTGCACGGTTCGACATGCCGAACGGTTCGCCCGCAGACACCCTTCCGAAGTGCGCGTACCGCCACTTCGCCGTCGACTGTCCGTGCCGCCATGTGAGGCAACTCTCCTCCGCTGTGCGGCCGGTGACGCGTCGTGTCGTCAGCACCCGCGAAAAACCATTCGACGTGGCCGGATACGTCCGCAATGATCGCCTCATGTTCCGGCACGCCTTCCTTCTCGCAGCATCCGCAGTCGCGGATGCGCCGAAGGCTGCCGTCCCGATCATCGTCGCCGCAGTCGACGGCGCCCGAAGCTGACCCTTCCCGGATCGTCCGGCGGACCCCGCAGGGGGAGGGTCGGCAAGTCCCTTGGGGTCCCCGTCCCGGCCGTTACGCGCCGGGGCCATCACTCAGCTCCGCTGACACTGAAGAGGCTTCGAGGTACAGCCATGCCCAAGACGGCTTACGTGCGCACCAAACCGCACCTGAACATCGGCACCATGGGTCACGTCGACCACGGCAAGACCACCCTGACCGCCGCCATCACCAAGGTCCTGGCCGAGCGCGGCTCCGGCACCTTCGTCCCGTTCGACCGGATCGACCGGGCTCCGGAGGAGGCCGCGCGCGGCATCACCATCAACATCGCGCATGTCGAGTACGAGACCGACACCCGGCACTACGCGCACGTGGACATGCCGGGTCACGCCGACTACGTCAAGAACATGGTCACCGGCGCGGCCCAGCTCGACGGGGCGATCCTCGTCGTCTCCGCACTCGAAGGGGTCATGCCGCAGACCGCCGAACACGTGCTGCTCGCCCGGCAGGTGGGCGTCGACCACATGATCGTCGCCCTCAACAAGGCCGATGCGGGCGACGAGGAGCTCCACGACCTGGTCGAGCTGGAGGTCCGCGAACTGCTCTCCGCGCACGGCTACGGGGGCGAGTCCGTACCCGTCGTACGGGTGTCCGGTCTCAAGGCCCTTGAGGGGGACCCCCGTTGGACCGCGGCGATCGACGCGCTGCTCGACGCGGTGGACACCTACGTGCCCATGCCCGAGCGGTACCTCGACGCGCCGTTCCTGTTGCCGGTCGAGAACGTGCTCACGATCACCGGGCGCGGCACGGTCGTCACCGGGGCGGTCGAGCGCGGCACGATCCGGGTCGGCGACCGCGTCGAAGTGCTCGGCGCGGCCGTCGACACGGTGGTCACCGGCCTGGAGACCTTCGGCAAGCCCATGGAGGAGGCGCAGGCCGGGGACAATGTGGCGCTGCTGCTGCGCGGGGTGCCGCGGGACGCCGTACGGCGCGGGCACATCGTCGCCGCGCCCGGCAGCGTCGTCCCGAGTCGCCGTTTCTCGGCCCGGGTGTACGTCCTGTCGACGCGCGAGGGCGGTCGTACGACACCCGTCTCCACCGGGTACCGGCCGCAGTTCTACCTCCGCACCGCGGACGTGGTCGGCGATGTCGACCTCGGCGAGCGGGCGGTAGCCCGGCCCGGCGACACCGTCACGATGACGGTCGAGCTGGGACGCGAGGTGCCGCTGGAGCCCGGCCTGGGCTTCGCGATCCGCGAGGGGGGTCGGACCGTGGGTGCGGGGACGGTGACGTCGGTCGGCTGACCGGCGTCGGGGGGTTCGGGTGCCTGCCTGGGAGGGTGGGCACCCGCTCTCCCGTACCGGGGCGGGTGCCGGGCTTGTGGGTTTTCGCTCCTCCGCCCCTACCCATCCCGTACCTGGGGGGGCTCCGCCCCCAGACCCCCGTTCGCCCGAAGGGCTCGTCCTCAAACGTCGGACGGGCTGAGAACTGGCCGCACAATGGAACGGTGGACGAGCCGATACCCGTGACACGGGCCGTGGATCACGGGACCGCCAAGCTGATGCCGGACGTCGACCGGAAGCGGGCGTGGCTGCTGACGGTCGACGGGGCACCGCAGTCGTACGTCGATCTGGACGAGCCGACCCATCTGGAGTTCGAGTACGCCCGCCGGCTCGGGCATGTGCTGGACACGGTGGTGGAACCGGGGCGGACGCTGGACGTGCTGCACCTCGGCGGGGGCGCGCTGACGCTGCCCCGCTATGTGGCCGCGACCCGGCCCGGTTCGCGGCAGGACGTGGTGGAGTTCGATCAGGGCCTGCTGGCCCTGATCGTCGAGCACCTGCCGCTGCCCGACGACGCCGGCGTCACGCTGCACGGCGCGGACGCCCGCGGCTGGCTCGAATACGCCGCGCCGGGGTCCGCCGACATCGTGATCGCGGACGTCTTCGGGGGCTCCCGTGTCCCGGCGCACCTGACGTCCACGGCGTACGCGCACGCCGCCGAGCGCGTGCTGCGCGACGACGGTGTCTACCTGGCCAACCTCGCCGACGCCGCGCCCTTCGCCTTCCTGCGCTCCCAACTCGCCACGTTCGCCACGGTGTTCGAGGAGCTGGCGCTGATCGCCGAACCCGGCGTGCTGCGCGGCCGACGCTTCGGCAACGCGGTGCTCGTGGCGTCCCACCGCCCGCTCGACACCGCCCCCCTCGCCCGCCGCACCGCCTCCGACGCCTTCCCCGCACGCGTCGAACACGGCCCCGCGCTGCGGGAGTTCATCGGCGCCGCCGAACCCGTCCGCGACGAGAACGCGGTCCCCTCACCCGAGCCGCCCGGCGGAGCCTTCAGCATCGGCTGACGCCGGCCCGACGTCCGGGGTCGGCACGCCCTGCGCCACCGACTTGGTCCGCCGCGTCAGATTCCGTACGTCCGGGACGCACAGCACCGCCGCCGTGACCACGACGACCAGCGTCGCGCAGCCCCACAAGGCGGGCGTACGACCGAAGGCATCTTCCGCCGGGCCCGCGAGGGCCGTGGCCAGCGGGACCATGGCGATCGAACCGAACCAGTCGTACGCCGAGACGCGCGAGAGCTTGTCCTCGGGGATCTCCTGGTGCAGCGCGGTCATCCATGAGACGCCGAACACCTCTATCGCCGCACCGCTGACGAACATCACGGCGCACAGCGGCCCCAGCGGCACCGGCACGGCGAGTGCGGCGGCCGGGGTGGCGAGCGGGAAGACGCTGAGGGTGCCCGCGAGCAGGAGCCTGCGCGGCTTCCAGCGCATCATGAGCAGCGCGCCACCGACGGTTCCGGCGCCGAACGCGCCAAGGGCCAGTCCCCAGGGCCCGGCTCCACCGAGGCTGTCCCGGGCGACCAGCGGACCGTAGACCGCGTCGGCGGCGCCGACGACCGCGACCACCACGGAGAACTGCGCGACGATCGTCCACAGCCATGGTCGTCCGACGAACTCCCGCCAGCCCTCGCGGAGATCGGAGAGCAGCCCGCCGCCGGGCTCGCGCGGCGGAATGTGGCGCACGTCGAGGAGCGAACGCAGTGCCGCGGCGACCGCGAAGGCCACCGCGTCCGCGGCGAGCACCCAGCCGGGCCCGATCACGGCCACCATCGCTCCGCCGAGGGCCGCGCCGCCCAGCCCGGCGCCGTGCATCGCCAGCCGGAACATCGCGAAGGCGCGGCTTGCCTGCTCCCCGCTGACCGTGGACATCAGCATGCCCTCGGCCGCCGGGCTGAAGAACGCCTGCCCGGTGCCGCCGAGCGCGGACAGCAGCATCATCTGCCACAGCCGCGGCTCACCGGAGAGGACAAGCATCGCGAACGCCGCCTGCGAGACGCAGTTCAGGGCATTGGCCGCGACCATCACGTGATGGCGCGGCAGCCGGTCCGCGACCGCGCCGCCGATCAGCAGGAACAGCACCAGTGGCAGCGTCCGCGCCGCCGCCACCAGACCGACGGCACCCCCGTCGCCGCCCGCGTCGAGCACCGCGAACGCCGAGGCGATCAGCGCGCCCTGGCTGCCCAGGTTGGTGACGACCGCCGCGGCGGTCAGCAGGGTGTAGTTGCGGCCCGCCCAGGACGGGCGACGGGGGTGGCGCGGGTGTCGTGGGGAGTTGGCGGCAGAGGTCACAAGCTGACTATCGCCGCAGCGCACTCGGCTTGCCAAACCCTCTGCACGAGGACCGGACACGGGCTCAGGCGCCTCCCGTGGCTCCAGGGCCCCCGGCCCTCCACAGGCCGGGTCAGAACCCCGCAGGGCAGCTCAGGCCCCCGTCGGATCGCCGTGCAGCCGTACCGTGCCGAGGAACTTCCGCACGGTCGCGTCCGGCACTTCTTCGTCGACGCCCTTGGCCCCGTAGAGCGTCCAGGACACGAAGTCACCCGCCGAGTTCTTGAAGGCGAACGTGGTGGCCTTGCCGTCGGAGTCGCACTTTTTCTTCTTGGCGACGCCGGTCGAGTACGTCGTCGCGACGCTGCCGGTGATGCCCGAAGTCGTCGTATACGCCTTGGGTTTGCCGACGGTGAGCACCTTCTTCGACGTCTCCTTCTGGTCCGTGTAGCCGCCGAAGGCCCACCACGCCGAGTCGTTGCGTGCCACTTCGGCGGTGTTCTTGGCGCCGCTCTGCCCCTTGGTGCCCGCGGCGGCCAGCGCCGTCTCGTCCGTGTTGCCGTCCTTGTCGTCGTCGGAGCCGCACCACTCCTCCTTGAGGAGCGCGGGGGCCGCCCTGCCGATGAGCGGTTTGTCCTCGGGGTCGTCTTTCTCCGACACGTAGGTGGCCCAACTGGTCGACTTCAGCCCCCAGTCGGCGGGAAAGGGTTCGGCTGTTGGTACCCCGGCTGCTGGTACGGGTTCCGGTCCTGCGGCTTCCGCCCGCCCCCTGGCGGCTGCTCTCCTGGCCACATGCGGCGTAACGATACGACGATCATCACCCGGTGCTGGTCAAAGATCGCTACTCACGGGTAACATGCTGCCATGAGCGCAGACCAGATGACGATCGGCGAGATGCTCGCCGCCACGGTGCCGATGGCCCGGACCCTGAACCTCGAGTTCGTGGAGACCACGCCGGAGCGGGCCGTGGTGGCGCTGCCCGACCAGGGTGACTACCACAACCACGTCGGCGGGCCGCACGCCGGAGCGATGTTCACGCTGGGCGAGTCGGCGAGCGGGGCGATCGTCCTCGCCGCGTTCGGGGAGCAACTGTCGCGCGCCGTGCCGCTCGCGGTCAGTGCCGAGATCGCGTACAAGAAGCTCGCGATGGGGCCGGTCACGGCCACCGCGACCCTCGGCCGCCCGGCCGCCGAGGTCGTCGCCGAGCTCGACGCGGGCCGGCGCCCCGAGTTCCCCGTCGCCATTGCCATCCAGCGCGCGGACGGTGCCGTGACCGGCGAGATGACCGTGGTGTGGACCTTGCGGCCGAACGGCTGAGGCAAGCACCTCAAGACAGCGGGCGGCCGCACCGGACGGGGGTCGGATGCGGCTGCCCGCCTCTTTCGATGTCGACGACTCAACGCTTCCGCGGTGCGGGGCCCGTGCTCCGGCGGACCACGAGCCGAACCGGCTCGACGTGATCGGTCCGTGGCTCGGCCGCCCCGTCGATGCGGGCCAGCAGGAGCCGCAGCGAGCGTCGGCCTATCGCGGCGAAGTCCGTCCGCACGGTGGTCAGCGGGGGCAGCAGATGGGCGGCCTCGGGGATGTCGTCGTACCCGACGACGCTGACGTTGCCCGGGACGTGCCGCCCGGCTTCGTGCAGGGCGCGCAGCACGCCGAGCGCCATCTGGTCGTTGGAGGCGAACACCGCCGTGACGTCCGGGCGCCCGGCCAGCCGGCGGCCCAGTTCGTACCCGGAGTCCGCGCTCCAGTCGCCGATGAGCGGCTCGGGGACCGCGGCACCCGCCGCCTCCAGTGTGGCCCGCCAGGACTCCGCCCGGCGCTCCGCGGACAGCCAGCCCGTGGGGCCCGCAAGGTGCCAGACGGTGGAGTGGCCGAGCGCCAGCAGGTGTTCGGTGGCCTGGCGCGCTCCGTCGCGGGAGTCCGCGGTCACGTAGGAGACGTCGTCCCCGAGGTCGTTCTCCAGCACCATCAGGGGGGCGTCGAACTGTGCCTCCGCGAGGGCCCGGCCCACCCAGCGCTGCGGGGCGATGGCGATCACGCCGTCCGCGCCCTCGGCCGACAGTGTGTGCACGGCGCTCACCAGGGTGTCCCCGTCGGCCGTGTCGAGCGCGATGGAGCTGACCAGGTAACCGGCTTCCTGGGCCGCGGTGTTGATCGCGGTCAGGATGGAGGCGGGCCCGTAGCGCGCCGCGTCGAAGGAGATCACTCCGAGCATCCGCGTCCTGCCGCTGGCCAGGGAACGCGCGCTGCGGCTCGGGTGGTAGCCGAGCGTGCGCATGGCTGCCAGGACCGCCTCCCGGGTCTCGGGGCGTACCGCGGGACTGTCGTTGAGCACGCGGGAGACGGTCTGTTTCGAGACACCGGCCAGGCGGGCCACGTCGTCCATCACCGGGCGCGCCCCCGCGAAGCTGCGTCGACTGCGTCCCTTGGGGGCGGCGCCGTCCGTGGCACCTCGGCTCATGGTGGTGCGTCCTCCGACGTCATGGCGGCGGTCCTGACCCGCCCGGCTGGCCCACAGGATAGGCCCGCCGGACGTGGCTCCCGCTCCTCAGTCCGCCCTGACCGACCAGGAGCGGGTGGTCACCCACTCGATGTGCCGCACGGCGGCCGTCGCGGTGCCGTCGGCCGCCTGCTCGGGTACGTACACCGGCGCGTCGGCCGCCAGCGGCAGCAGCCGCAGCCGTAGGCCGTGGGTGCGCAGGTCGTCCGCGGGGAGCCGGTCGAGGCCGATGTCCCAGACGCGGCCCGAGAAGAACTGGTCGGCGACGAGGGCGTCCCCGACGTACGCGCGTCCTACGTCACCGGTCCAGTGGATGCGCAGGAGCGTTCCCTCGCGCGGGAGTTCGCCCGGTATGTCCACGCGGTACTCGGCCGCGGAGGCGGCGAAGTGCTGGTCCGCGGGGGCGCTCGCCCGGCCCAGCGGACCGGTCACGGTCTCGGGCGGCGGACCCGCCGGGCGGACCAAGGTGGCGGCGAGTGCGGTGTCCTGGCCACCGGCCCCCTCGTCGGTCCCGGTCGTGTAGCGGGTGAACACGCCGTCCGCCGTCGCCGACAGGGGGGATCCGGCCACCGTCAACGGCCGCCTCGGACTGGGCAGGACGGCGAGGGACGGCCGGGCCGCGGAGCCGTGCACGCGGAGTTCGTCGTGGTCGAAGACGACGCTGTCGGGGGAGAGGACCAGCCGTTCGGCGCCCCAGGCCACGCCCCGGTACGCGGTGCGCGCGGTGGCGGCGTCGAGCACGAGCAGGCCGACGTCGTGTCCGTCCGCGGTCTTCGCCTGGACGAGGGCATCCGTGCCGGGGCGCAGACCGGTGATCAGGATGCGGTCGTCGGCCTGGGTGACGCTTCCGGAGGGCGCGTCGACGGACGTCACCGTGTCCGCGTCCAGGGCGAGTTCGACCGCGATGCCGTCGGTGGCGGCCAGCACCAGGACCGTACGACCGCTGTCGTCGAGCGTGCACACCGGCTGGGCGGTGGCCCAGTCGAGCCGTAGACCGGCGACGTCGAGGCGCAGCGGCCAGCAGAAGTACGCGCCGGTCGGGACGGTGACCGGGGTGCTGGGGAACGTCAGTGCGGGGGCGTCGGGGAAGTCGACCGTGAAGGTCGTGCCGGGGTGGGCCGGCAGCGGTTCGTGCGGCTGGTGGTTGTTGACGAAGAGGAAGCCCGCGGTGCCGTCACTGCGCACGGCCCAGCGCAGCGTGTCCCGGTCGGACTGGCCCGAGGGCTGCCGTTCGGGGAGGACGGACTCCATGGGAGCGATCAGCGGGCCGAAGTCGGCCAGCAGCAGGTGCTGGAGGCGCAGTTCGTGGTACGACGGCCTGACCTGGCCGTACTCGCCGAGGGGTGCCTGGAAGTCGTAGGTGAGGACGGGCAGGTCGTTCGGGTAGTCGGTGGCGTGGGACTCCTGGAGCGTGCTGAGTTCGCCGAGCGGGTTCGTGCCACCGTGGAACATGTAGTAGCCCTGCCAGACCGAACCGCAGCCGATCTTGGTGAGGCCGAGTGCGCCCACGTCGTCGGGCTCGACGCGCGGCCGGCGGTGGTAGGCGACGGCCATGCCTCCGCCCAGCTCGCAGGTGGCCCACGGGAAGCGGTCCGTGGGCGCGGGATCACCGCCCCGTACGGTCGTCGGTCGCAGGTCGGCGCCGATGCCCTCGTCGTCGCGCTGGTGGGTGAAGAAGAAGTGCTTGCGGCAGGTTTCCGGCCAGCCGCCGTCCGCCTCCGTCCAGAACGCCTCCGTGTAGCCGCCGTACAGCGGCAGCAGCTCGTCCGGAGGCAGTTGGACCCCGCCCCAGGCGGTCGACGTCCACAGCGGTGCGCTCAGCCCGGCGTCCTGCGCCATCCTCTTCAACGTCAGCAGGTGTCCTGGCTGGTCGTACAGCTCGTTCTCGATCTGGATCGCGACGATCGGACCGCCGTGGGCCCGGTCGAGTCCGCGCAGCTGCTCGGCGATCGCCGCGAACCAGCCGCGTACGGGCTCCAGATAGGCGGGGTCGTCGGTGCGGGGTGTGCAGGCGCGGGCCAGCAGCCAGTCCGGCAGGCCGCCGTTGCGGACCTCGGCGTGGCACCAGGGGCCGATGCGGGCGATGAAGTCGAGGCCGTGCCGGGCGCACAGTTCGGCGAAGCGCCGCAGATCACGGTCGCCGTCGAAGCGGACGCGGCCCTCGACCTCCTCGTGGTGGATCCAGATGACGTAGGCGGCCACGACCGTGACACCGCCCGCCTTCATCTTCAGCAGCTCCTCCTCCCAGTGGCGGGCCGGGTGGCGGGAGTAGTGGAACTCGCCGGAGACCGGGAACCAGGGGCGGCCGCCGCGCGTGAGATAGCGGCTGGTCACCTCGATGGGGTCGGGCGCAGCCGGTGCGTCGGCGAAGGGGAGGTGGCCGGTCAGGGGCGGTGCGGGGCGCGCGGAGACGCGCAGAAGGTGCGGCATCAGGACTTCTCCGGTCCGGGAGGCGGGACGGGGCGGGGCGCCGGCGGGAGCAGCGCGCGCCGGTGGGGCGGCGCGCGGGTGGAGGTGGCGCGGGTGGCGGTGGAGGTCGGGGAGCGTTCCCAGGGCAGTGATGTTATCGGTAACATCCCGTGCGTCAAGGGACTTTGAGGAGGCGCGGCCCGCTCTCCTGATTCAGCCGTGGGGAGTCGCGGTCTCCCCGGCCAGGAAGTCGACCACCGCCAGCGCGAAGAGGAGCGCGAGTGCGAGACCGACGACGACCCAGCCCGTGGGGTAGCTCCACAGGACGTACGTCAGGATGGCCGCGGCGACCAGGATCCAGGCGATCCAGCGGCGGTGACGACGAACGAAGGGACCCACGGGTCCGGTGCGCAGGCCGAGGTGGTCTGCGGTGGAGCGGACCGCTCCGATGCCCGCTGTCCACAACTGTCGTACGGCCGTGGCGTGGCGGCCCGGGCCGGTCACCCACGCGGCGATCGCGATCACCACGCCCAGCGTCACCACCATCCGGACCGTGGTGCGCAGGAACCGGGTGAGTGTGTCGTACACGGACGCGGCCGCGGGCTGGGACACGTCGGCAGGCAGCGCGTCCAGGTAGACGGTGCGGAAGACGGTCAGACCGATGCCGAGCAGTCCCGTGGCGAAGGCGACGCCCAGCGCGGCCGCCACCAGGGCGCGACGACGGTGGACGCAGAGCAGGACGCCGACGGCGACCAGGAGAACGGCGAGCACCGGCAGCCAGTTGCCGGCGAGTTGCAGGATCCGGAAACCGGTCTTGAGCCTGCCGATGTCGTCGGCCTTGAGGACGGTGAAGTCGGTGTGGATCTCCGGGATCTTCCCGGCCACCGTCATCCCCTCGTCGACCAGGCGCTGTTTGACGCGGTCGATGACCGGGCCGAGGTCCACGGTCACGGTGTTCTTGTTGAGTTTCACCGCGCCGCCGCCGCTGCCGGTGAGGGCCTTGTCCACGGCGGCGTGGACGCCGCGGTTGACATCGGTCCAGATGGTTGCGAAGGCGTCGGACGCCGTGACCGCGCGTGCCTTGTCCTGGACGAAGCTGCGGACTGCGTTCTCGAGGGAGCCGCCCAGCGCGCCGAGCGCCTTCTCCAGGCGCGGCCGATCCTCGGGGGCCACCTCCGACAGCAGGGCGGACAGGTCGAGGTGCTCCATCAGGGCGTCGGTGGCGCGACGGGCGACGGCGTCCTGGACGTCCGGGTCGGAGGCGAGCGGCGCGACGGTGGCCACGTAGCGGTCGGTGTCACCGACCTCGCCGGCGGTCCAGGAGGCGACCGCGCCGAGCGGGGCGAGCAAGCAGCCGAGGACGATGAGCACCACGGCGAGGAGAGATCTCGCCCGGTGCCGGGGGGCGCGTGCGGCCTGGTCCGTCTCGAGCGCGGCGACGCGTGCGCGCAGCCGTTCCCACTCGTCCTGGGCGCGGTCCGGCCCCTTGGCGTGGCTGGTCTCGTCCTCGGGCACGACCTGCTCCTCCCGTGCACCTCGGTGGTGGGCGGTTGGTTGCCAGCAGACCTGCTGATCGCGCGTACCGCGCGCGGCGTGGTCCATCCGGACGAAGGCCTGGAAGCCTTGGGGGATGTCGTCGGGGGATGTCGTCGCCGCTGAGCGCGCGAGCGGGCGGGGGTGGTGCGGAGGCTCCGTCGTTCCTCCGCAGGGCTGTCGTTCCTCTGCCGGGCCGTCGTTCCTCTGCCGGGGTCGTCCGACACCTGATTGATGATGATTCGTGCTAGATACGACCTATGTCGTACTCGGGCAGTCTGATCACGGCAGGACACCGCGGCCGGTGGTGGCCGAGTCACGCGGGGCGAGCGCATCTCTCGCGACGGCTGCCGCTCCGGCCACGGCGGTGTGGTCACCGGTGACCGGCGCCCCCTCCGACGGGTCCGCCGAACCCTCGCCGGAACGTTTCCTGCTGGCCTTGATCCTCGCCGATCCCGGGCACCTCCCGGAGATCCTGGCCGCCTTCGCCGTCCGCCGGACAGGCCCGGCCGTATCCGAATCCGTGGACCGGCTTCGGCGCGAGCACCCTGATGCCGCCGACGCGGAACTCCGGGCCAGGGTGATCGTCCGCGGTCGCCGAGCGGTCATGTCGAAGGGGGCCGTCGTGGGCGGCCCGTTCCTCGTGCTCGTTCCCGTCGCATTCTGCGCCGCACTGCTCCGCCAGGCGCGTACCGTCCTGGAACTGGCCGCCCTCGACGGCCGTGACCCCACGGCGAGAGCCCGCGCCGGCGAACTCCTCGTCCTCCAGGGTGTGTACGAGGACACGCGACAGGCGCAGGAGGCGCTGTCCCGGGTCAGCCGCGCCGGACCCGCTCCGCGCCGGAGGCGATGGGCGGCCCTTTGGGACGTCACCCTGCGCATGGCTCGCATGCTCGGTCTGCTCGTCCCCGCCGACGCGGGGCAGCGCTCGGGGCCCGTGCGGCGTCTCGCGGTCCAGGCCTGGCGCTGGCTGCTCCTCGCGGCGGTCTTTCTGGTGGGGCTGATCGCCCCCCTCGTCTGGCTCCCGTACATGGCGGCGTCCTACCGGCGCGCCGATGCCCGTCTGGCGGACCGTGCCCTGGCCCACTACTTCGCCGACGTCGGCACCGGCACCCCCAAGCGCCGTCGGAGGGTGCACGTCGATCCGGAGATGCTGGGGGCCGTGCTGCACGCCCTTGCCTCGCTCCTTCTGGCCGCCGTGGTCGTCCTGGTCGACCTGCGTATCGCCGGCAGCGGTTGGCCGGTACTCGCCATCACGCTGGCCACGTCATCCGCGGCGGTCGGTGCGCTCTGGTACTGGCGGCGCCGCCGGAGACGTACTGGCTGAGCGCCGCCGCGCGGCCGGTGCCGGCCGATTCTCGCTGTCCGCCCTGTTCCGGCGGCGTTCATGGAGAGGTCACACCTCCGTCCCCGTGGCCTGAATGAGTGGTTCCGCTCAGTGAGTCACTCGAAGGCACCGGAGGGTCGCCCCATGGCCGGAATCGAACCCGCGTCAGCCATCAACCGTCGCCGCTTTCTGCTCGCCTCCGGCGCCGCCGCCGTCGCGGGAACGGGAGCGGCGGCGGGCGCGGTGTCGAGGGCGGCCGGAAGCGAGGCAGTGCTCATCCCGAGGCCGCGCAGCCACCCCTCCGCCGCGTCCGACGCACCGGGCGTCGCCCCGCAGCCGGCCCGCGCCGCCGGGCGGTCCGCGCCGTATGCGACGACCACCCTGGAGACCACGGCCCGCCTCGGCGGTGAGACACGCGTCGGCGGCTATCGGCGGCTGGTGTCCGGTCCCGGCTGGCCCTTGGCCGTACGGGGAGAGCTCGCCGCTCCCGGTGCCGGGCGACAGGACCGGCGTACCGCGCTCGCGTGCTTCGTGCAGTTCACCGATCTTCATCTCGCCGACGTGCAGAACCCGCTGCGCACGGAGTTCCTGCGCTCGCGCCGTGCCACCGCGTGGCGAGCGCAGGAGGCGCTGACGGTGGCGGGTGCGGTGGCGCTCGTGGAGCAGGTGAACGCGCTCGGTGGCGGTCCGTACACGGGCCTGCGCCCCGCGTTCGTGATGACGACGGGCGACAACGTCGACAACAACTCCGCGATCGAGTTGGAGTGGTTCCTGACCCTGATGGGCGGTGGCCGGATCACGCCCAACACCGGGGACCCGACGGCGTACGAAGGCGTACAGAACTCCGGCCTTCCGCTCTACTGGCACCCGGGCGACGCGGCTCTGCGCGACCTGGACAAGCGGCGCGGGCTGCCCCTGATCCCCGGCTTCCTCGACGCGGCGATACGACCGGTGACCAGCCCGGGGCTGCGCATCCCCTGGTACTCCACGGTCGGCAACCACGACGATCTGCCCGGGGGCTGTCTGTCGCCCGCGCTGAACGAGTTCGCCGTCGGTTCCCGCAAGCTGCTGTCCGTCCCCGACGCGGACGCGGCCGCCTACGCCAAGGCGCTGGACACGGGCGACGACCCCAAGAGCGAGGTGCTCGAGGCGATTTTGCGCCGGCACAGGGCGTCGACGCGGACGGTGATCGCCGACGAGCGGCGCCGGCTCATCACCCCGCACGACTATCTGGCCGCGCACCTCGACCCCGCCCATAGGGGTGCCGGTCCGGTCGGTCACGGGTATACGCAGGACAATCTGGACGGCGAGCGGATGTACTACACCTTCCGGGTGGCCGAAGGCGTCCTCGGCATCAGCATCGACACCACCTATCGCAGCGGCCACTACGAGGGTTCCCTCGGCACCGACCAACTCCGCTGGCTGGAACGGACCCTGGCCGCGCACAGTTCCCGGTCCTACGACGCGGACGGCCGTCTCGTCCGCAATCCTGGCGCCGACGACGCCCACATCCTGGTCTTCAGCCACCACCACAGCCCGAGCATGACCCGCCGCCCCGACGCCGCCCGCACCGACGAGCCACGGCACGACGGCGCGGAGGTCATCGCCCTGCTCAGCCGGTTCCCGAACGTGGTCGCCTGGATCAACGGCCACAGCCACGTCAACCGGATCACACCGCACCCGCACGCGACGCCCACCCGCTCCTTCTGGGAGGTCAACACCGCGTCCCACGTGGACTATCCGCACCACGCCCGCCTGATCGAACTGACCGACAACCAGGACGGGACGCTGTCCCTGTTCACCACCCTCGTCGAATCCGCCGCCCCGCACCGCACCGCCCCGGATTTCGGCGACCTGTCGGCGGTCGGGCTCGCCTCGCTGTACCGGGAACTGGCGTACAACGCTCCCGGTCTGGCCGAGGGCATGGCCGCCGGTGTTCAGGAGGGCTGGGCGGGCGGCGCGGGGGACCGCAACGCGGAACTCGTGGTGGCGGCCGGTCCCGCGGCGGCGTGACGGTTTCCGCCGCCTCCGTCCCCGTCCCGTCCCCGCTCCGGCCCCCGCCCCGTCCCCGCTCCCGCGTTTCTGAGTCTCCCTTCGGTTGTTGTCGGGGCGTCAGCCGTTTCTGTTCATTTCATTGACACGAGTCACCGGCGGTCATAGTTTTCCCGCCGTACCCGTGCTCTCTGACGGTTTGGCTGCGAGGATCACCCGGGCCTGTGAACTCGCAGGTCGAGTGATCCGCATCCAACCGGCACACGAGCCGCAATGTCCGCCCTGTCCCTTTACCGACGGAGTCGTTTACGGCGGGGGTGAAGGCCATCTCAGGACTGCTCTGACCCGCGCGGGTGCACGGGTCCGCAGGGTTGTCCTCAGGCGGCGGGGCGTTGCTGGTTCTCGATGTACTGCTTGACGACGGTCAGCGGTGCCCCGCCGCAGGACCCGGCGAAGTAGGAGCCGGACCAGAAGTGTCCGCCCCACAGGTACATCTGGGTTTGGGTTCCATCGTGGTGACATGAACCAATACACGGACCGGCCGTCACGTCGTCTACAACCTTCACGTCCACTTGGTCTTCGTTACCAAGTACCGGCGGAAGGCGTTCACCGACGCCATGCTGACCCGCTGCGAGGAGGTCATGCGCGAGGTCTGCACGGACTTCGAGGCCGAACTGAAGCAGTTCATGCGCCAGGAATACGACAGCCACGTCCGCCGGCCGACGGTGAGTGATCGCGGCTTGGAGAAGCGGCAGTTCGGGCACCGTGCCCGGCTGGCACTGACTCCTGCCGACGCCCTCAAGGCTGATGACCAGGCGCACGCGGCCCGCACGATGTGGAATCTCCTGCACGCCTGGTGGCAGATGATGCCGAAGGAGAAGCGGACTCTCGCGAACGCGGACGCCGCGATCCGCCGGGCCCGCCAGGACATCGACTTCCTCGCCGCCCTTCCCGCGCAGGCCGCGCAGGCGGTCTTGAAGACGTATTTCCAGGCGTGGAAGAACTGCTGGGACGGCCGGTCGGACGCCCCGAACTTCAAGGCCCGCCTCCGCACCGCGATGACCGTGGATGTGCCGCAGGGTCGGGATTTGAACGTCGTTCGTGTCCATCGCCGGTGGGGCATGGTCAACCTGCCGAAGATCGGCCGTGTCCGCTTCCGCTGGACCAAAGACCTCCCCGTGGGCAAGCACGCCGGCAAAGACACCCGCATCACCGGTGCGCGCCTGGTCAAAGGCCCGCTCGGCTGGCACATCGCCTTTCGCGTCCAGACCCTCGAACCGCAGCCCGACCCCCACCAGGGGCCGGAAACCGGCCTCGACGTGGGCATCACCGTGCCCCTCGCCCTGTCTGACGGCGAGACGTACGGGCACGGCGAATGGCTGACCGTCGGGGAACAGGCCAGGCTCCTGGACCTGGAGCAGCGCGCCGCCCGCCGCAAGAAGCACCGCAAGCCCGGCGAACGCACCTCCGGTCGCTTGCGCCACACCTACGACCAGATCGCAGGGCTCCGCGCGAAAGCCAAGCGCCGGGCCGCGGACTGGCAGCACAAGACCACCATCAAGATCGCCGACGCGTACGGCACCGTCGTGGTGGAAGCACTCACGATCACGAACATGGTCAAGTCCGCCAAGGGAACCATGGACAAACCAGGCAAGAACGTCGCCCAGAAATCCGGGCTGAACCGCTCGATCAGCGGGGAGGCATGGGGCCGCACGGTCACCATGCTGACGTACAAGCTCGCCCGACGCGGCGGCACCCTGGCCAAGGTCCCCGCCCCGAACACCTCCCGGCGCTGCTCCGCGTGCGGCTTGACCACGCCCGGCAGCCGGGAGACCCAGGCCCTGTTCGTGTGCAAGAACCCCGACTGCGGATGGACGGGCAACGCCGACCACAACGCAGCCCGGAACATCTTGCACCTGTACCGGATGGGCCACGCGCTCATCCCGGCTGCCGGGAGGGCAGTCGCCAGGCGCGCACCGCGCGTCAAGCCCGCCACCGCAAGGTAGGTAGGAATCTCCCTGCTTCAGCTGGGAGAGCACTTCAATCGTACGAGTTCGCCGACCGCAAACCGCACCTCGCCGCCCTTCGCCTCGCTGCGCAATCTGGGCACCAGCTTCGACTTCGGGGCGACGCACGTGAACGAGGTGCAGTACCTCTTCAAGCACTTCGGTCTCACGACCCCGCTGAACGCGGAGCAGCGGACGCTGTCGCGGCAGATGATCCAGTACTGGGGATCCTTCATCCGGGGTGGGGTGCCGCGGGCGGTCGGGCAGCCCGGGATGCCCGACCGCACCGGTCTGGCGCTCTCGCTGCGGACCGCGTCCCAGGGCGGGAACACGCTGAGCACCACCGTGCACCAGGAGCATCGATGTGATCTGTGGGACACGGCCGTGCCGCGCTGACCGGTAGGCTTCCCGGGCGTGCGCCCGCTCCGGGCGCACGCCGCGGAAGTACGTGATTCGGGAGGAACCGGCGTTGCACGTCCAGGAGTGGCTCGAGACGGTGCCCGCGGTCAGCATCTACGCGCTGGTGGGCCTGGTCATCGGCCTGGAGAGTCTGGGCATCCCCCTGCCCGGCGAGATCATCCTGGTCTCGGCGGCGCTGCTGTCCTCCCAGCACGAAGGCATCAACCCGGTCATCCTCGGGACGTGCGCCAGCGTCGGCGCGATCGTCGGTGACTCCATCGGGTACGCCATCGGCCGCAAGGGCGGACGACCGCTGCTCGCCTGGCTCGGCGGGAAGTTCCCCAAGCACTTCAGCGAGGGCCATATCGCGACGGCCGAGCGGTCCTTCCAGAAGTGGGGCATGTGGGCCGTGTTCTTCGGCCGCTTCGTCGCCCTGCTGCGGATCTTCGCGGGCCCGCTCGCGGGTGTGCTGAAGATGCCGTACTGGAAGTTCCTGATCGCCAACGTCTTCGGTGGCATCGTCTGGGCCGGCGGCACGACCGCAGTCATCTACTACGTCGGTGTCGTCGCCGAGTCCTGGCTCAAGCGGTTCTCGTGGCTGGGTCTGGTGGTCGCGGTCCTCATCGGGCTGGCGTCGATGCTGGTCGTTCGGCGTAAGGCGAGGAAGTCGGCGGCGGAGCCGGAGCCTGTGGCGGTCGCGGAGTAGGTTTCGGCCGGTTTGTGACGGCGGGCCGCGTGCGGCTGCCGGTTTGTGACGGCGGGCCGTATGCGGCTGGTCGCGCCCACGCGGCGGAGCCGCAGATGTCAGGGCCCCGCGCCCCTGAAGGGGCGCGTTTCCCCCTGCCCGTTACAACGTGCTGTGTGCTTTTGCCAGGTTCACGTACTGGGCGCCGTTCAGTGAGATGCCCTCGCGTTCCTCGTCCGTCAGTTGCCGCTTGATCTTGGCGGGGACGCCCGCGACGAGCGAGCCCGGGGGCACCCGCATCCCCTGCGGTACCAGTGCCTGGGCCGCCACCAGCGAGCCGGCGCCGATCACGGCCCCGTTGAGGACTGTGGCGCCCATCCCGATCAGGCAGTCGTCCTCGACGGTCGCGCCGTGCACGACGGCGTTGTGCCCGACCGAGACGCGCTCGCCGATGGTGATGGGGAAGCCGGGGTCGACGTGGAGGGTGCAGTTGTCTTGGACATTGCTGTTTGCGCCGATGACGATCGGGCCGCAGTCGGCCCGCAGTACCGCGCCGTACCAGACGCTGGCGCCCGCGTGCAGGATGACGTCCCCGATGACCACGGACGTGGGTGCCGTGAACGCGTCCTCGTCCAGCTGCGGATCCTTGCCGCCGATCCCCTTGATCAGCGCCTGCTGCGTCATCGCCGTCTCCTCGTCGTCGTCGGTACAGCGGCACCGTATGCCATCGCCTCCGGCCCCGGTGGGGTGAAGATCACAGCCGGGATCTCTGCTGGGCCCCCGTCACCCTGAGTACCGTGAGCGGGTGCCCAGGAGCAGGAACACGTTCTCGTCATGGCGTCGCCGCCTCGCGCAGCGCGCCGTCCACGCGGGCTGGGCCTGGGTGCAGCGCACGGGTTCCGTCACCGCAGAGCGGCCGGGGCGTCTCCGCTTCGGCGCGATGGGAACAGGTACCCGACTCGCCTTCCCGCTCGGCACCGTCTTCGGCGAACCCTGGATCCACCTCGGCGCCCACTGCATCGTCGGCGAGCAGGTCACCCTGACCGCCGGTCTGATGCCCGACCTCGACCTCGGCTCCGACCCGATCCTGCGCATCGGCGACGGTGTCGTGCTCGGCCGCGGCAGCCATGTCATCGCCGACACGACGGTCACCATCGGCAGCGACTGCTACTTCGGCCCGTATGTGTACGTGACCTCCACCAACCACTCGTACGACGATCCGCACGTGCCCATCGGGAAGCAGTGGCCGCGGATGGAACCGGTGGAGATCGGGCCGGGCTGCTGGGTCGGGACCGGGGCGGTGATCCTGCCGGGGGCGCGGATCGGGCGGAACGTCGTGGTGGCGGCCGGTGCGGCGGTACGCGGTGTGGTGCCGGACCACTCGGTGGTGGCGGGCGCTCCGGCGCGGGTCGTGCGGCGCTGGGACGCGGTGGACGGCTGGCAGCCGCCGCTGCGGACTCCGGCACCGGTACCGATTCCGGACGGGGTGACACCGGAGCAGTTGCTGGCGCTGTCGGAGCTGGACGAGGAGTCCGCGGCCCGGCTCGCGGAGCTGGACCTCGACGCCGAGGTCACCTCCGGCGACGTGCGGGCGAAACCCGGGGATGTACGTGCCGAGTCCTGAGGCGGCCGCCGGACCCGGCGCTCAGCCCGTGGCCAGCAGTACCGTGCCGAGGAGCGCCAGGCCCGCGCCCGCCGCCTGGACTCCGCGCAGCCGTTCGCCGAGGATGCCGCGCGCGGCCACGGCCGTGACGACGGGATAGAGCGAGGCGAGGACGGCGGCCACGGTGACCGGGCCGTGCTGGGCGGCGATGGAGTACGTGCCGTTGGCCCCGACATCGGCGAGGCCGACGAAGGCGAGCGCGGGGAGGGAATTCCACGGGAAACCCTCCGGGGGAAGGGCCGGCGCGCCGCGCTTCACCGAGATGCAGAGGGCCGCTCCGCCCGCCGCCACATTGGTCACGCGCTGCACGAAGAGTGCGAGGAACAGGCCGGTGAGGTTGGTCGAGGCCTCCGCGATCAGCGACATCACCGCGCCGAAGCCGAACGCGGCGACCAGGGTGAGCAGGACGGCCTGGCGCTGCACGGGGGCGCCTTTGAGCTGCGGACCCCCTGCGAGCAGGACGCCGACGACGGCGACCGCGATGCCCGCGAACTGCAACAGCCCCGGACGCTCACCCAGGACGAGCCCCACCGCGACCGGGACGGCCACGCCCACGGAGCCGAGCGGCGAGACGACGCCCATCGGGCCGAGGGCCAGCGCCTTGTAGAAGGCGAGCATGGCGACCGGGCCGACCAGGCCCGCGGCCACCGCGAACCACAGCTGCGGACCGGCCTCGCTCCAGCCGCCGGTGGCGACCACGATCACGCCGAGGACGGTCGCCGCGATCGTCTGCGAGGCGACGACGACCGTGAGGGCGGGGGTCCGTCGGGCCAGCAGCCCTCCGCCGAAGTCGGCCAGGCCCCACAGGAGGCTCGTGGCCAGGGCGAAGAGTGCTGTCATGACGCGCCTCGCAGTACAGTTCGGTGAACGATGGGGTGCACCACACCATAGTTCACTTTATTGAACTCTGTCATTTAGAATATTGGACGGAACGTGTCGGATCTCGACCTGCTGACCCAGTCCTTGGCTCGCAACGTCAAGCGCTGGCGCACCGAGCGCGGCTTCACCCTGGACGCGCTCGCCGCCCGCGCCGCGGTCAGCCGCGGCATGCTCATCCAGATCGAGCAGGCCAGGACCAACCCCAGCCTCGGCACCGTCGTCAAGATCGGCGACGCGCTCGGCGTCAGCATCACGACCCTCCTCGACTACGAGCAGGGCCCCAAGGTCCGCATCGTCCCGGCCGAGCAGGCGGTGCGGCTGTGGCACACGGACGCGGGCAGCTACAACCGGCTGCTGGCGGGCACCGAGGCGCCGGGGCCGCTGGAGATGTGGGACTGGCGGCTCATGCCCGGCGAGGGCAGCGCCTCGGACCCGCACCCCGTCGGCACGGTCGAACTCGTCCATGTCACGGTGGGCGAACTGACCCTCACCGTCGACGGCGTGGAGCACCGCGTACCGGCGGGCGCGAGCGCCTCCTTCGAGGCCAATACGGCCCACACGTACGGCAATGACGGCGACGTGCCGGTGGAAATGATCATGACCGTGTCCGTCCCGCCGGTGCACTGAGACCCCGGGCCGGGCGCGGCGGCACGGCTGTTAGCGTGCGGTCATGCGCGCACCCATCGGACACTTCGACCACGCCACGCCCGCCCCCGACTGCCTGGACGAGCTCGTCCGCCCGGTCGCCGACGCCGTACGTCACTGGCACGGCACCGTCCCCGCCGACCAGATCGTCCACGTCGACACGGAGCCCGAGTGGGCCGACACCGCGGTCTTCGTCGAGCACTACGGCCAGGAACTGCTCGACCAGTCCGCCAACTGCGTGGTCGTCGCGGGCAAGCGCGGCGGTGAGACCACGCTCGCCGCGTGCGTCGTCCTGTCCACCACCCGGGTCGACGTCAACGGCGTTGTGCGCCGCCAACTCGGCGCCCGCAAGGCCTCGTTCGCGGCGATGGACACGGCGACCGGCGAGACCGGCATGGAGTACGGCGGCATCACGCCGATCGGACTGCCGGGCGACTGGCCGGTGTTGGTGGACTCGGCGGTCGTCGACCTGCCGTATGTACTGGTGGGCAGCGGTCGGCGGCGCGGGAAGCTGCTGGTGCCGGGGAAGGCCTTCGCCGAGCTGCCGAACGCGGTGGTGCTGGAGGGTCTGGGCGTCGCGTGACGGCTCACGGCAGTGCGTGATGGGCCAGTGCCAGGTGCGGGTCCGTCTCGCCCGGCGCCGGGGCCGGGTCGGCGTGCACCAGGGCCGCGGTGAGCTTCGGTACGGCGTGCAACAGGGCGTGTTCGGCCTCGACGGCGATGTGGTGGGCCTGCCGCACGCTCGCCTCGCCGTCGACCACGACTGCCACCTCGGCGCGCAGCCGGTGCCCGATCCAGCGCAGCCGCAGCTCACTCACCCCGCGCACGCCCGGCACCGCCCGCAGCGCCCGCTCGGCCAGGTCCACCAACTCCGGATCGACGGCGTCCATCACGCGCCGGAACACCTCGCGGGCGGCATCGCGCAGCACCAGCAGGATCGCGGCCGTGATCGCCAACCCCACGAGTGGGTCCGCGAGTTGCCACCCGAGCGCCGCTCCGCCCGCGCCCACCAGCACGGCCAGTGAGGTGAATCCGTCGGTACGCGCGTGCAGGCCGTCCGCGACGAGCGCGGCGGAGCCGATCTCGCGGCCGACCCGGATGCGGTGACGGGCGACCCACTCGTTGCCGAGGAATCCGATGAGCGCCGCCGCGGCGACGACCGGGATATGTCGCATCGGACGCGGGTCGATCAGCCGCTCCACCGCCGTCCAGGCCGCAAAGGCCCCGGACGCGGCGATCGTCAGCACGATCACGATGCCCGCGAGGTCCTCCGCCCGGCCGTAGCCGTAGGTGAAGCGCCGGGTCGCCGCGCGGCGGCCCAGTACGAAGGCGACGGCGAGCGGTACGGCGGTGAGGGCGTCGGCCGCGTTGTGCACCGTGTCGCCGAGCAGCGCGACCGACCCCGAGAGCACGACGACGACCGCCTGCGCCAGGGCCGTCGCGCCGAGCACGACGAGGGAGATCCACAGGGCACGCATACCGCGGGCCGACGACTCCAGCGCGGAGTCGAGCTGGTCGGCGGTCTCGTGGGAGTGGGGGGCGAGGAGGTGGCGCAGGCGACTCACGAGGGGGCGCGGGTGGGGGTGAGGATGGTGATGGGCGTGCCCGTGAGAGTGCTCGTGACGGTGCTGGTGCTCGCTCACATCGGTCCCCTTCCGGGTGCGGGAGTGGACGCGTCGGCATCCCTGACGCCATTATGTGCGTATGAGCGCACGCATGCACCTGTCACCTGCGCATGATGCGCACCCGCGTACCCCCGGCGAGGAGCAGTTCGCGCTCGCCGCCGAACTCCTCGCCCTGCTCGGTGACCGCACGCGCCTCGCCCTGCTGCACACCCTGAGCGGGGGAGAGGCCGATGTCTCGACGCTCACCGAGGAGTGCGGCGCGGCCCGGCCCGCCGTCAGCCAGCACCTGGCGAGGCTCCGGCTGGCCGGCCTGGTGACCACCCGCAAGGAGGGCCGCCGTGTGATCTACTCCCTCCGCGACGGCCATCTGCGCCGGGTCGTGGACGAGGCGCTCAGCCTGGCGGACCACCGCCTCACGGACCGGCCCGCGCACGACTGAGACTCAGTGGGCCGTGTCGTCCTCGCCCGCCTCCAGCAGGGTCGCCGCCGCGCCCACGATGCTCGGGTCGGGGCTTCCGACGACCTCGTGGTCCTTGTCGGCGTAGTCGAAGCGGGCCAGGACGCTGCGCATGGCCTCGACGCGGGCCCGCTTCTTGTCGTTGCTCTTCACCACGGTCCAAGGCGCCTGCGTGGTGTCCGTCTCGCGGAACATGGCGACCTTGGCGGCGGTGTAGTCGTCCCAGCGGTCCAGCGAGGCCAGGTCCATGGGGGACAGCTTCCACTGTCGTACGGGATCGACCTGGCGGATGGTGAAACGGGTGCGCTGCTCGCCCTGCGACACCGAGAACCAGAACTTGATCAGGTCCACTCCGTCGTCGACGAGCATCCGCTCGAAGGCGGGTGCCTGCCGAATGAAGCGCAGGTACTCGTCGTCCGAGCAGAAGCCCATCACACGCTCGACGCCCGCGCGGTTGTACCAGGAACGGTCGAACATCACGATCTCGCCGGCGGTCGGCAGATGCTCGACATACCGCTGGAAGTACCACTGCCCGCGCTCGCGCTCGGTCGGCTTCTCCAGGGCCACCACCCGCGCGCCGCGCGGATTGAGGTGCTCGGTGAACCGTTTTATCGTGCCGCCCTTGCCGGCCGCGTCCCGCCCTTCGAAGACGATGACCAGGCGCCGCCCGCTCTCCTTGATCCAGCTCTGCAGCTTCAGCAGTTCGATCTGCTGGAGCCGCTTGTGCCACTCGTACTCCTTGCGCTCCATGCGCTGCTCATACGGGTAGTTCTCCCGCCAGGTCTCCACCGGGCTGCCGTCCGGCCGGATCAGCACGGGCTCGTCCTGGTCGCTGTAGTCGACCCGCATACCTGTCAGCAGTTCCGTCATCCGGCCCACCCCTTCTTCCGTCTTCTCCCGTGACACTCGTGTCAGTGGAACCGGGGCACGATCAGATACATGCCGTACGCCACCACGCCCGCGCAGGCGGGGAAGCAGAGCCCGGCCTGGGCGAATCCCAGGGCGTTTCCGCCGTCGGCGCCCCCGTCGCCCTCGCGCGGCCTCGACGTGGGCGAGCCCCAGCGCGCCGAGGGCGAAGACGATGACTACTTCGACAGTAACTCCGGTACTCACCGCGGCGACCTCGCCGACCAGTGCGGCGGCGGGCAGAGTGACCAGCCACACGATCACCAGCCGGTCCGCTGCGCCCCGGCGCACCTCGGCCAGTCGCCTGATGTGGTCCATCCGCTGAGGGAAGCAATCGGAGGCGTACGCCGGGCGAACCGGAGGCAACGTGCGCGCGCTGGAGTAAAGGTGAACACATGTTTGCCGAGGTGTCCGGCCGGGCCGTCCCCGCCCGCGTGGTCCCGGCCGACCCGGCGACGTACCGCTGCGACCGGCAGGTCGAGGATGTCGAGGCCCTCCGCGCTCACCTCGGGCTGGAACGCGTCGATCTCCGCGCCCACTCGGCCGGCGGCGATCTCGCCCTGCTCCACGCTTGTCGCTGCCGCCGTCGTGGAGTTGTTCCGCCGGGCCGAGCTGACCGTTCAGCCGGAGGCCGGTCACTTCCCGTGGCTCGGCGACCCCCGACGGTTCACGGAAACGGTGGTGGCGTTCCTCGACCGCGAGCGGTGATGCGGTCGCGTCGGGCTCAGGCCAGCCGCAGGTCGATCCAGTGGACGCTGTCGCCCGGCAGCAGGTAGCGCTCCGTTTCGACGAAACCGCGGCGCAGGGCGAAGCGGAGACCGTCCTCGTTGGACGCCAGTACGACCGTCTCGATCACGTCGGCGCCCAGCGCTCGTGCCTGCTTCAGCCCGCGCTCGTAGAGTTCCCCGCCGAACCCCTGACCTCGGTGGTCGGGCAGCACTCGGGCGATCACCGTGGCTGTGGAGGTGCCCTCCTTGGGCGGTCGCACGGTCGTACAGCCCACCAGGACGTCGCCGAGGTGGGCGACCTCGAGATGGTTGCGCCCGGCGCGTTCTCGAACCTCGTCGAGAGACAGGGCGGCGGGAGGGACGATCACGTTGTGGACGTACCGCCAGTCCTCGAGAGTGGCCTCGTCGTCCGGCATCTTGAAATCAAGGGTGGACACCGGAGCAGCAAACCCGGGCGCGTCGCCGGGCGTCAACCGGGTTCCGGCTCTACGCCGTGGACGCCGACATCCTCCGCGCCCCCGGCGACGGCTCCCCGGTCGTCGTGCCGCGTGCTCGGCCCGCGACGATCTAGGGGGTGTCGTTCGGATCACCCCGGGTCCGCGACGCCTGGCACGGCACCTCGCCGCGTTGTCGCCTCACCCGAGTACGCCCAGTACGCGGGTCATGCTCCGCCTTGCGATGCGCCGCACCAGGCGCCGCGGCCTGATCCGAGGTGATCCCAACGACACCCCCTAACGCAGGGACCCGATCTCGATCGCCGGGCAGCGGTCCATGACCATGTCCAGTCCGGCGGCGCGGGTCCGCTCGTAGGCGGCTTCGTCGATGACGCCGAGCTGGAACCAGACGGCCTTGGCGCCGATGGTGACGGCCTCGTCGGCGACGGGACCCGCCAGTTCGCTGTTGAGGAAGATGTCGACGACATCGACGTCGAACGGGATCGTGTCGAGGGAGGGATACCCCTTCTCGCCATGGACGGTCTCGGCCTTCGGATGCACCGGGACGATGCGCTTGCCGAAGCGCTGCAGGACGTCGGCGACTCTGTATGCGGCACGTTGTTGGTTCGACGAGAGGCCGACGATCGCCCAGGTGTCACCGAGCTCGGTCAGGATCTTGCGGGTCGTTGCCGGGGCGCCGTACACGGGCGGTCTCCTAGGTCGGCTGGATGCTCAGCCGGGAAACAGCGTCCGGCACACGGTGATTCCCCGTGGGCGGGGAAGCGGGGAGGTCAAACAATCTTGCGCCCCGCATTGCTTGACTTAGGCAAGTAGATGGTAAAATCTCCCCATGTCCACACCACCGCCAACAGCAGCCGCCCTCGCGTCGACGGACGTGGCCGAGATCGAGCGCGCACTCACCCGCATCTCGTATCTGACCAGCAGGGTTCGTCAGCACGAACGCCTTATGGCGCTGGCCGGACTCCCGCTGGACCGAGCCGCCGTGGCGCTGTTGCGGCAGGTCGCCGATACCGGCTCGCTGCGCCCCAGTGAGCTGGCGAACCTGCTGTCGGTCGAGGCGTCCCACGTGACCCGGCAGGTGCAGCAGTTGGAGAAGGCCGGCTATCTGACGCGCGTCCCGGACCCCGACGACCGCCGCGCCCAGCGCATCGAGCTCACGCCGACCGGCCAGGACGCGGTCGACCGTACCCGCGAGGCGAGCCGCCGAGGCATGTTGGTGGCACTGGCGGACTGGTCCCCGGAAGACCTGCGGCAGCTCGCCACGCTGTGCCATCGGCTGGCCGACGACTTCTTCGACCACGCCGAGGACGACATCGACGCCGTGCGCGCCTTCTCGCCCGAGGCCTGATGCCACGTACCCGGCGGTACGGGGCGACTGCCGGCGCTTCCGCCGTATTCGGGCGGGCAGCCGGCCGCCAGGGTGCCGCCGCCCGGGAGCAGCGGGACCGACCGGTCATCGCGGGGGCCGAAGGATCTGCACGAGGCCCGTTTGGTAGGCGATGACGACGAGTTGGGCGCGGTCGCGGGCCCTGAGTTTGGTCATGGCGCGGTGGATGTGGGTGCGGACGGTCAGTGGGCTGACGCAGAGCTTCTCGGCGATCTCGGCGTTCGACTTTCCCTCGGCCGCCAATGCCGTCACCTCTCGCTCCCGGGCGGTCAGAGCGGCCAGGTGTTCGGGGAGCGCCAGCCGTGCGCTGGGCGCGGGCGTGGCGAGGAAGCGGGTGGCCAGGGTGTGCGCGGCGCGGGGCGACAGGAGGGCGTCGCCGGCGGCCACGGTCCGGATGCCGTCCAGGAGTACGTCCGCGGTGACCTCCTTGCCGAGGAAGCCACTGGCCCCCGCGCGCAGGGACCGGGCCACGTCCTCGTCGGTCTCGAACGTGGTGAGGATGAGGACGCGGGTGGTGGACAGGCCGGGGTCGGCGCGGATGGTGGCGGTGGCGGTGAGTCCGTCGGCGCCGGGCATCCGGATGTCCATGAGGACGATGTCGGGATGGTGCGTGCGCGCGAGGTCGACGGCCTCCTCGCCGTCGGAGGCCTCGTCGACCACTTCCATGTCGGAGCAGGAGTCGATCAGGATGCGGAACGTCGCCCGCAGGAGGGCTTGGCCGTCGGCGAGCAGGACACGGATGGTCATCGGGAGCGGTCCTCTTCGGGGCCGGGGGAGCGGGGCATTGTTCGCTCTGTTCTTCGAGGTCAACGGGGTGTCGACCGCCGAGATCAACGATCCCGTCCGCCGCCCGCCGCCACGAGGGAGCGCCCTCCCGAACCCCTGGTGAAGCGGGCTGCACCACAGGGGCGGACATGTCCGGAATAGGTCCCACCTCCCTGCGCTCGGCCCTCCGCACGCCTACGCTCACCCCGTGCTGCGTATCACCGACGCCCGAACGGGCGAGCCCATCGAAGCCGTCCGTGCCCGCCGTGGTCTGACCCGCGTCGAGGCGCACGTGGAGCGGGACGATCTGTCCGCACTGCGGGTGCTGCTGGTCGCCGACGTGCTCGCCAGGGCACTGGAAATCGGCGGGACCCCCGTCGTCACGGTGGCCGACCCACCCGCGGGGCTCCGGGCGCGCGCGGCCGAGCTCGGCATCCGCCCGGCCGAGGGCGACCGGAGCGGTGCGGGCCCGGCCCTTCATGTGCTCACGTCGGGAGAGGCGGCCGCGGAGGGCGTCCGGGTCGAGGTCGCCCGGGTGAGCGGCGTGGCCGACCCGTCGCTGCTGCGGATGGTCCTGCTCGCGACCCCGCGCCAGGAGGCCGTCGACCTCGCCGTCGCCGACCTCGACGGCGCCCGGCAGACGCTCGCCCGCTGGCGCAAGGCCGTGGCCTCCTGGGCCACCCGGCCGTCCAAGCCCGTGCCCGAGGGCGTACGACAGGAACTGCGCGCCGCATGGGAGGACGACCTCGACGTGCCCGCCGTACTCGAGGTGCTGCGGCGCGTCGAAAGCGCGGAGGACGTGCCGGACGGCGCCCGCTTCGAGACGTACGCCTACGCGGACCGTCTCCTCGGGCTCGAACTCACCCGCGACATCGGCGCGGCGCTGTGATCGCGCGCGCCGGAGCCGGTCAGCGCGCCGAAACCGGTCCGCTGCGCAGACTCGTCGTCCTGCGGCACGCCAAGTCCGCCTGGCCCGCGGGCGTCGCCGACCACGAACGGCCCCTCGCCCCGCGCGGCCTCCGTGACGCCCCGGCCGCCGGGCGCGCCCTGGCCGAGGCCGACTGCCTGCCGGACCTGGCCCTGTGCTCCACCGCCGTACGCGCCCGCCAGACCTGGGAGTTGGCGTCGCGGCAGTGGGGCACCCCGCCGCCGGTACGACTGGATCGGCGGCTGTACGGGGCCGACGTACCGGAGTTGCTGGCGGCCGTGCGTGAAGTCCCCGACGGGATCCGGACGTTGCTGCTGGTCGGGCACAACCCGGGGCTGGAGGACCTCGTGCTGGAACTCGCCGGCGAAAGCCTCGATGACGCGCTGGACGTCGTACGGACGAAGTTCCCGACCTCCGCCATCGCGCTCCTCGACTTGCAAGGCGGCTCCTGGGACGAACTGGCCCCGGGCACGGCACTGCTGACGGGTGTGACCGTGCCGCGGGGCAAGAAGAAGTCCTGAGGCCTCAGCCCACGTGGATGCGCGGCCGTCGTTCCGGGTCGGGTTCGGCGCGGCGCAGGACCTCGCGGGTGACCGGTGCGACCTCGCCGTCGCCGAAGACGAGGAAACGGACGAGGTGGCTCAGCGGGTTGCCCTCGGTCCAGTTGAAGTAGGCGTGCGGGACCTGGCCGGTGCGGTCGCGCAGCTGCATCATGACGGCCGCGATGGTATTGGGCACGGTCGCGCCCTCGACGCGCAGCCTGCGCACCCCGTGCTTCTCCTCGCCGTGCACGGTCAGGTCGGCGGTGAAGTCCGAGGAGTCCGTCACGAAGACCTCCAGGAACAGCACGGGGCGGCCGTCCGGGATGTGGGTCTGCTCGCGCTGGCTGTACTCCTTGGCGCGGTACTCCCGGGTGCTGTGCTCGTGCGGCTCGTTCGCTATCAGCCGCAGCGGTCCGCCGGCCGCGGCCTCGTCGACGAAACGGGCCGCCGCCTCGTCCAAGGTGACGTCTGCGGCGCGCAGTTCGAAGGCGCGGCGCACGCGGGACGCGAGCGAGGTGAGCAGGATGGCCAGAATGAAGATCAGCGCGATCTTGATGCCGTCGGGGCGCTCGATGACGTTGGTGACCAGGGTGTAGCCGAAGACCGTGGTGATCGCGCCGAAGCCGATCGCGGCGGCGCGGTGGCCCCGCTGGTGCACCGCCACCGTCGAGGCGAAGGAGGCGGAGAGCATCAGGACCAGCACACCGGTCGCGTACGCCCCGCTCTGGGCGTCGACGTCCGCCTGGAACCACAGCGTGATGAAGACGGCCGCCGCCATGAAGACGAGCACCAGGGGCCGTACGGCGCGCGTCCACTCGGGGGCCATGCCGTAGCGCGGCAGATAGCGGGGGACGAGGTTGAGGAGGCCGGCGAGCGCGGAGGCGCCGGCGAACCAGAGGATCGCGATGGTCGAGATGTCGTAGACCGTGCCGAAGGCCTCGCCCAGGTGCTCGTGCGCGAGGTACGCCAGCGCGCGGCCGTTCGCCGAGCCGCCGCTCTCGAACTCGTCCTGCGGGATCAGGATCGTCGTCGCGAGGCTGGACAGCAGCAGGAAGCAGCTCATGATCACGGCGGCGGTGGTGAGCAGCTTGCGGGTGTCGCGGATCCGGCCCGTCGGCTTCTCGTACGTGTCCGTCGCGTCGCCCTTGACCTGCGGCATCACCGCCACACCGGTCTCGAAGCCGGACATGCCGAGCGCCAGCTTGGGGAAGACGAGGAGCGCGACGCCGACCATCGCGAGCGGCGAGGAATGCTCCGCCGTCATCGCGTCGGTCCAGTTGCCGATCCTGACCGGGTGGCTCAGCACCTCCCAGGCGGAGACGGTGAGAACGACGACATTGAGTGTGAGATACGTCGCCACGAGCGCCACGGCGATGCCGATGGCCTCCTTGAAGCCCTTCAGGAAGACCGCGCCCAGCGCGGCGACCAGGAGGAGGGTGATCCAGGTGTTCCCGCCGTGCATCCAGTGCGGAGCGAAAGGATTCTCCACGACGTGCGCGGAGGCGTCCGCCGCCGACAGAGTGATCGTGATCATGAAGTCGGTGGCCGCGAAGCCGAGCAGCACCAGAACGAAGACCTTCCCCGCCCACCAGGGCAGCAGCCGCTCCAGCATCGCGATCGAGCCCTCGCCGTGCGGGCTCTCCTTGGCGACCCGGCGGTAGACCGGCAGCGCGCCGAGCAGGGTCAGCGCGATCAGGACGAGCGTTGCGAGCGGCGACAGCAGTCCGGCCGCGAGGGCGGCGATGCCCGGCTGGTAGCCGAGCGTGGAGAAGTAGTCCACGCCGGTCAGGCACATGACCCGCCACCACTTGTGGCCCCGGTGCTCCGCGTCCGGGGTGGCGTGCGGACCCGGGTGCCGGGCCGACCGCTCGCTGAGGCCCTCCAAAAGCCATGCCCGCCAACGGGGAGTGGGGCTGGAGGGCGCCGGATCGAGAGGATCGGCCGAGTCCGTGGTGTCCACCTGGATGCCGGTCATGCTGCGATCTCCCTGCGATCGGTCGGGCCGGCGTTCCGGCGTCGGGCAACGATCAGCGAGTATCCACCACATCGCCCCACGCACCCGCGCCGGGGGCGATCGCGCGGAGCGGCTCCACCTCGACCGGGGGTGCCGCACGGGTTCGCCGCGCCATGGCCGGAGTCGTCGAACGGGATCGCTGTGCCGGGTGCGGGTCGTCATGGGGAGATCTGCCTGCCGCGGGGGTGGTCGTACGGGGAGGCCGCGCGTCGACCGGGGTGGCCGCGCGGGGATTCCGGTGCCGGGTCGGGCCGTCCGTCGTGGGGGGATCTGCCCGCCACGACCGGGCCGTCGCGCTGCCTGCGGGGGGCCGATGCACGGAGATCCCCCGCCCCTGCCTCTGACCGCACGCGCGCGCGTGCAGGGCGGCGGGGTCCGTGGTGCTGCACGCGCGCGCGTGCAGGGCGGCGGGGGGTCCGTGGTGCTGCAGGCCCGCGTGCAGCGCATACGCTGGCGTGATGCAGGACGAGTACCGCACAGTGGCCCGCGCGGGCGTGCACGAGACCGAGGTCAACCGCTCCCGCTTCCTGTGCGCCCTCGCCCCGGCGGCCACCGAACAGGAGGCCCAGGACTTCATCGCGGGCATCCGCAAGGAACACGCGGACGCCACGCACAACTGCTACGCCTACGTCATCGGAGCCGACGCCGCCGTCCAGAAGGCGAGCGACGACGGCGAACCGGGCGGCACCGCCGGCGTCCCCATGCTCCAGATGCTGCTGCGCCGCGACATGCGGTACGTCGTCGCCGTCGTCACCCGCTACTACGGCGGCGTCAAGCTCGGCGCGGGCGGACTGATCAGGGCGTACGGCGGATCGGTGGGCGAGGCGCTGGACACGCTCGGCACGCTGACGCGCAAGCGTTTCCGGCTGGCCACGGTCACCGTGGACCATCAGCGCGCGGGCAAGGTCCAGAACGATCTGCGCTCCACCGGGCGCGAGGTGCGTGACGTGCGGTACGGCGAGGCCGTCACGATCGAGATCGGGCTGCCGGACGCCGACGTGGAGCCCTTCCGTGCGTGGCTCGCCGATATAACGGCGGGGACGGCCGGGTTCGAACTGGGCGGAGAGGCGTACGGGGACGCATAGGCGGGCCACCACGCCATCCCGCCCGATCCGCGAGAACCGAGCGATCGCCGTGGAAGACCTGGTAGCCGCCCGTGATGTCCTCCGACCCGCCCTTCACGCAGACAAGAAGTAGGAAACCGCCACCGGCTTCCGGCAGCGGGCCCACGCCTTCTTCACCCAGGCCGGGATCACTCTCGAGCGGGTGCTGACCGTGCAGGTGGCACGACCCCACCAGGTGTTATCCCCGGCACGCCCCGCCGTGGCCGCCGCCCCCTCCTCGCTCCCGGCCTGCCACGAGCCGTACTCAGTCGGTGAGGCCCAGAGCCCCAGCTGCCTGGATCGCCAGCCAGACCTCGGCCAGGGCCCCCGTCGACGTCAGGTCACGGTGGGCGAGAGCGCCGAAGCGGCGCAGCCGGTAGGCGAGGGTGTTCGGGTGGATGTGGAGCGCCGCCGCGGCCGTCTCGGTACGGCGGTCGCGCTCCATCCAGGTGCGGACGGAGACCAGCAACTGCGAGTCGTGCGCCTCGTCGTAGCGCAGGACCTCGCCGAGCACGTGCTCGACCAGTGCGGTCAGGACAGCGGGGTCGTCGGGCAGCCACCGGCCCGTCGAGTCGTCGCCGTACCGGACGACGGGGCGGCCCGACTCCACGGCCTTGGAGACCGCCCAGAGCGCCTCGCGCTGGGCGACCTTCAGTGCGGCGCCCGGCAAAAAGGGGCGGCTCATCCCGGCTGCCACGACCGGCAGCTCACCGACGGCCACCGCCAGCTCCGGCGCCCCCAGGACGTAGCGGTCCTCGCCCCGGGTGAGCAGCAGATGGGGATGGTCCTCCAGACAGAGCAGCAGCGCCTCGTCGGTGGTGTGGCGCACCACGAGGAGCACGGTGTCGCCCTCGATCGCGTGCCGGGCGAGCCGACGGCGCGCCGCCTCCGGGTCGAGCACCTCCTGCAGCAGCTCGGCCAGCGTCTCCGCGCCCTCGCGGCGCAGCGTCTCGCGCTCGTTGCGCACCATCGCCAGCCGCAGCGCCGCCACGGTGGCAATGTGCTGGACGACGGCGAGTCCCGCGGGCTGGGCGCCCTGACGCTCGTACGCGACGAGAAAGCCCGCCGGGCCGCCGGGTGCGGGCACCGGAAGGACGAATCCGCCGGGGACCGTCGGTGGAGCGTCGACGGAAGCGGGCAGGACAGCGGGATCCGGCGTGGGAACGCCGGGCAGGAGCGGGCGGCCCTGCGGCGTGCAAAGGTAGACGTCGTAACCCGACAGGCCTTCGAGACGGCGCAGAAGTGTCGGCGTGTCGAGGTCCTCGGAGACCAGCCAGCGCAGTGAGCCGAAGACCTGGAGCTGCGCGCCCAGCCGGTGCCGGGCGTCCTCCTGGACCGAGGCCGCGACTTCCTGGGCGACAGCGATGAACGGGACGGCGAGTGGGACCTCGAGGACCGGGAAGCCGCGCTCCTCCGCCTCCCGGAAGAACGCGTCGTGGAGTGGGGGCATGTGCAGTTGTGCGGAGAGCGCGAGAGCGGATACCCCGGCGTCGTCCAGCCGCTCCAGATAGGCGCGCTGTCCGGCCGCGCCACGGGGGATCGCCAGGCCCGTCGTCATGATCACCTCGGCGCCCAGGAGCCAGGGCGTCGGGTCGGTGAGCTCGCTGGCGTGCGCCCAGGACACGGACCGGCCCAGACCGCCGCTGCCGGCCTTCACGGAGAGCTGGAGTGCGGGGAAGGAGAGCAGATCCTCGACGGTGAGTTTGTTGCTGGCCACAGAAGAAAGCGTACGGCTTTGTGACGGACACAATTGTGGCTGGTCATCCCAGGGCCACACACTGTGGGATCGTCCCCCATGCATGAACGGAAGGTGGAGCGCCCGTGACGACCTCGATCACCGAAATCGAGACCTATGGTGTCGAGAGGATCCCGGACGAGGACCGCACGGCCCGCCCGATCGATCTGTTCCGGCTCGCCTTCGGCGGCGCCAACACCTTCGCGACCTGTGTGCTGGGCGCCTTCCCGATCCTCTTCGGCCTCTCCTTCTGGCAGGGCCTCGCGGCGACCGTCCTCGGCCTCGTCGTGGGTGCGCTGCTGCTGGCCCCGATGGCACTGTTCGGCCCCACCAACGGCACGAACAACGCCGTCTCCTCCTCCGCGCACCTGGGCGTGCACGGCCGGGTCGTCGGCTCGTTCCTCTCCCTGCTCACCGCCATCGCGTTCTTCTCGATCTCGGTGTGGTCCTCGGGAGACGCGCTCGTCGGCGGCGCGCACCGGCTCGTCGACGTCCCCGAGTCGGACGTCACCTACGGCATCGCGTACGCGATCTTCGCCGGGCTCGTCCTGGTCGTCTGCATCTACGGCTTCCGGTTCATGCTGCTGGTCAACAAGATCGCGGTGCTGGCGGCGTCGGCCCTCTTCGTGCTCGGTGCCTTCGCCTTCGCGGGCGACTTCGACCCCGGTTACGCGGGAGCCTTCGCCTCCACCGCCGACCCGCTGTTCTGGCCGTCGTTCATCGGCGCCGCGCTGATCGTGCTCTCCAACCCGGTCTCCTTCGGTGCGTTCCTCGGTGACTGGTCGCGCTACATCCCGGCCGGGGCCCCGCGCCGCCGGGTGATGGGGGCCGCGTTCCTCGCCCAGATCGCCACCCTGCTGCCGTTCCTCTTCGGCCTGGCCACCGCGTCGATCATCGCGTCGAAGGCTGCGAAGTACGTCGACCCGGCCGCCCCCAACTACGTGGGCGGACTGCTCGCGATCTCGCCCGGCTGGTACTTCCTGCCGCTCTGCCTGATCGCCCTGATCGGCGGCCTCTCCACCGGCACGACGGCCCTGTACGGCACGGGTCTCGACTTCTCCAGCGTCTTCACGCGCTTCAGCCGCGTCCAGGCCACCTTCTTCATCGGCGCCCTGTCCATCGCGTTCATCTTCGTCGGCCGCTTCGCGCTCAACCTCGCGCAGTCCATCTCCACCTTCGCCACGCTGATCATCACCTGCACCGCACCGTGGATGATCGTCATGACGCTCGGCTATGTCACCCGGCGCGGCTGGTACGACGCGGAGGCGCTGCAGGTCTTCAACCGCCGCCAGCGCGGCGGCCGCTACTGGTTCACGCACGGCTGGAACTGGCGCGGCATGTCCACCTGGCTCGTCTCCGCCGTCGTGGCGCTCCTCTTCACCAACCTGCCCGGCCAGTTCGTCGGCCCGCTCGGAGACCTGGCGGGCGGCACGGACATCTCGCTGCCGGTCGGCCTCGCCCTCGCGACCGTGCTCTACCTCGCCCTGCTCGCCCTGTTCCCCGAGCCGCGCGCCGTGTACGGACCGGCCGGACCCCGCTTCGTCCGGGCGTCGGACGCCCCGGTGCCGCCGATCACCGGCGGCACCGAGGAGACCGTCACCGAGACCGCCGTGGCCCACTGAGCCCTCGCCGTCACCCCCGTAACCGAACGCCGGGCGTTCCGGCCCCGCCGCCGAACGCCCGTGACCAGGAGCTGTGCATGAGTACCACCACCGTCCAGGAAGTCCGGGCCGCCGCGGACGCGCTCGTCGCCGCCTTCGCCGAGGGCCGCCTCGACGACTACTTCGGCGCCTTCGCTCCGGACGCGACCTTCGTCTTCCACACCACCCCGCAGCGGCTCGGCTCCACGGCCGAGTACCGCGCGCTGTGGCAGCGGTGGGTGGACGAGGACGGCTTCCGCATCCTCGGCTGTGTCTCGTCCGCACAGCTGATCCAGCACTTCGGCGACACGGCCGTCTTCAGCCACGACGTGGAGACCCGGGTCGCCACCGACACCGGTGAGGAGACGGTCCACGAGCGGGAGACCATCGTCTTCACCCGCGCCGCCCACGGCGGCTGGACCGCCGTCCACGAGCACCTGTCCGCCCGTACCGCCGCCTGACCAGGAGAGACGTTCCATGAGCACCACGTTCCGCAACTACATCGACGGTGTACTTGCCGATGCCTCGGACGGCCGCACGCTCGATGTGGTGGACCCCACCACCGGTGACGTCTACGCGACCTCCCCGCTCTCGGGGGCGGCGGACGTCGACGCGGCGATGGCGGCCGCAGCCGCGGCGTTCCCCGTCTGGCGCGACACCACACCGTCCGTGCGGCAGCGCGCGCTGCTGAAGATCGCCGACGCGATGGAGGCACGGGCCGACGAGTTGGTCGCCGCGGAGAGCCGGGACACCGGCAAGCCGCTCCACCTCACCCGCAGCGAGGAACTCGCCCCCGCCATCGACCAGGTCCGCTTCTTCGCGGGCGCGGCGCGGATGCTGGAGGGCCGCTCGGCCGGTGAGTACATGGAAGGGATGACCTCCATCATCCGCCGCGAGCCGGTCGGTGTGTGCGCACAGGTCGCGCCGTGGAACTACCCCCTGCTGATGGCGGTGTGGAAGTTCGCCCCGGCGCTCGCGGCGGGCAACGCGGTGGTCCTCAAGCCCTCGGACACCACCCCGGCCTCCACGGTGCTGATCGCCGAGATCATCGGCGGTGTCCTGGAGGAGCTGGCGCTGCCCCGCGGCATCTTCAACGTGGTCTGCGGCGACCGTGAGACCGGCCGCCTGATGGTGGAGCACCCGACCCCTGCGATGGCCTCCATCACCGGTTCGGTACGCGCCGGCATCCAGGTCGCCCAGAGCGCGGCCAAGGACGTGAAGCGGGTCCACCTGGAGCTCGGCGGGAAGGCCCCGGCGGTGGTCTTCGAGGACGCCGACCTGGCGAAGGCGGTCGAGGACCTGGTGGTCGGCGGCTTTTTCAACGCCGGTCAGGACTGCACGGCCGCGACCCGCGTCCTGGTCCACGAGTCGGTCCACGACGAGTTCGTCGCCGCCCTCGCCAAGGCCGCGGCCGACACCAGGACCGGGCAGCCGGACGACGAGGACGTGCTGTACGGACCGCTCAACAACGCGGGCCAGCTCGCCCAGGTCAGCGGCTTCATCGAGCGCCTCCCCGAGCACGCCAGGATCGAGGCGGGCGGCCACCGGGTCGGCGAGAAGGGCTACTTCTACGCCCCGACCGTGGTCTCCGGCCTCCGACAGGACGACGAGATCATCCAGAACGAGGTCTTCGGCCCGGTCATGACCGTCCAGTCGTTCACGGACGAGGCCCAGGCCGTGCAGTACGCCAACGGCGTCGACTACGCACTGGCCTCCTCGGTGTGGACCAAGGACCACGCGCGGGCGATGCGGATGTCGAAGAACCTCGACTTCGGCTGTGTGTGGATCAACACCCACATGGCACTCGTCGCCGAGATGCCGCACGGCGGGTTCAAGAAGTCCGGCTACGGCAAGGACCTCTCCGCGTACGGCTTCGAGGACTACACCCGGATCAAGCACGTCATGACGTCGCTCTGACATCCCCGAACGCGTCGCCCGCCCCGGCCCTGCACCGGGCGGGCGACGGGTTCCACCGCAGCGTCCAGTGTGCCGCCCGCGCCGGGAGTGGTCCGGCAATGTGGCGCCGGAAGCGGGTGCGTAGCTGAGACTCGTGTGGATCACGAGCCCATAGGCGTTAGCGTGGTGGGTGCTGATGGGGGGCCCGTGGTGGTTCGTGCTGGTTTTAGAGGCGTAGCGAGGGAAAACGTGCAGGTCGGAGCGGTTTCTTGAGATTGCTGCACACGTCCGACTGGCATCTCGGCCGGGCGTTCCACCGGGTGAACATGCTCGGTGCCCAGGCCGAATTCATCGGCCACCTCGTCACGACCGTGCGCGAGCGCGATGTCGACGCGGTGGTCGTGTCCGGGGACGTGTACGACCGGGCGGTGCCGCCGCTGGCAGCGGTCGAGCTCTTCGACGACGCCCTGCACCGACTGGCCGACCTCGGTGTGCCCACGGTGATGATCTCCGGGAACCACGATTCGGCGCGCCGGCTCGGCGTCGGCGCCGGGCTCATCGGCCGTGCGGGCATCCACCTGCGGACCGCGCCCTCGGCGTGCGGCACCCCCGTGGTCCTCGCCGACGCCCACGGTGACGTCGCCTTCTACGGACTGCCGTATCTCGAACCGGCCCTGGTGAAGGACGAGTTCGGGGTCGAGAAGGCGGGGCACGAGGCGGTGCTCGCCGCCGCCATGGACCGGGTCCGCGCCGACCTCGCCACGCGCGCGCCGGGCACCCGCTCCGTCGTCCTCGCCCACGCGTTCGTCACCGGCGGTGCGGCCAGCGACAGCGAGCGGGACATCACCGTCGGCGGGGTCGCCGCCGTGCCGGCCGGGGTCTTCGACGGCGTCGACTACGCCGCGCTGGGGCATCTGCACGGCAGCCAGACCATCACCGAGCGCGTCCGCTACTCCGGCTCCCCGCTGCCGTACTCCTTCTCGGAGGCCGACCACCGCAAGAGCATGTGGCTGGTGGACCTGGGCCCGGAAGGTTCCCTGAGCGCGGAGCGGGTCGACTGCCCCGTCCCGCGGGCGCTCGCCCGGATCCGTGGCCGGCTGGAGGAACTGCTCGCCGACCCGGAGCTGGTCCGCCACGAGGAGGCATGGGTCGAGGCGACCCTCACCGACCCGGTGCGCCCGGCCGAACCTATGGCGCGACTGACCGAGCGCTTCCCGCACACGCTCAGCCTCGCCTTCGACCCGGAGCGGGCCCCCGAGGACCCGGACGTCTCCTACGCCCGGCGACTGGCGGGCCGCAGCGAGCAGCAGATCGCGGAGGACTTCGTGGCCCATGTGCGCGGCGCGGGAGTCGACGCACAGGAACAGGCCGTGCTGCGGGACGCGTTCGACGCCGTCCGCGCCGACGAGGCCGTACGGGAGATCGCCCGGTGACCAGACCACGTGAGTGCGACTTCGAGGGGGGCCGATGAGGCTGCACCGCCTGGACATCACCGCTTTCGGGCCCTTCGGAGGCACCCAGAAGGTCGACTTCGACGAGCTGTCGGCCGCCGGACTCTTCCTGCTGCACGGCCCGACGGGCGCGGGGAAGACGTCCGTCCTCGACGCGGTCTGCTACGCGCTGTACGGAGCGGTCCCCGGCGCACGCCAGAGCGGCCAGGGCATGACCCTGCGCAGCGACCACGCGGCACCCGCCACCCGCACCGAGATCTGTCTCGAACTCACCGTCGCCGGACGCCGGTTGGAGATCACCCGGCAGCCGCCCTGGGCCCGCCCCAAGAAGCGCGGCGCGGGCACGACGACCGACAAGGCACAGAGCTGGCTGCGCGAGTACGACGCGGCGGCGGGCTCCTGGAAGGACCTCAGCCGCTCCCACCAGGAGATCGGCGAGGAGATCACCCAGCTGCTCGGTATGAGCCGCGAGCAGTTCTGCCAGGTCGTGCTGCTGCCCCAGGGCGACTTCGCGCGCTTCCTGCGGGCCGATGTCGAGTCCCGCGGCAAGCTGCTGGGCCGCCTCTTCGACACGCACCGCTTCGCCGAGGTCGAGAAGCGCCTCGCCGAGCGAAGGCGCGCGGCCGAGGCCGAAGTGCGCGAGGGGGACACGGGGCTGCTCGCCGACGCGCACCGTATGCAACAGGCTGCCGGGGACATCGTCGAAGTGCCGCTGCCCGAGCTCGCGCCCGGCGACCCCGGCCTCGCCGCCGCCGTCCTGACCTGGGCCGCCCACGCCCGCAGCACCGCCCGCGAACGGCTGACCGTCGCGCGCACCGCGCAAACGGCCGCCGAGTCCGCGCGGGTCGCCGCCGACCACGTACTCGACGACGTACGGGAAGTGGCGCGGCTGCAGCGCAGGTTCACGGAGGCGCGGGAGCGCGCCGCGCGGCTGGAGGAGCGTGCCGACGCCCACCGGGAGGCGCGGGCGAGGATGGAGCGTGCCCGCAAGGCCGAGGCGGTGGCCCCCGCGCTCGACCTGCGCGACGACGTCGAGGCCGAACACCGGCGCGCGGCCGCGGCGGAGGCACGCGTGCGTGCCGACCTGCCGGAGACCTTCGCCGGAGCCGGCGCGCCCGGGCTCGCGGCGGCGGCGCGCAAGGCGGCCGAGGAGCTGGGCGGCCTGGAATCGGCGCGCCGCGCCGAGCGCCGGCTCACCGAACTCACCGCGGAGCGTGCCTCCCTGGACCGTCAGGAGCGCGCCGACGACGACGTCCGCCAGGACGCCGAGAGCTGGCTCGCCACTTGGGAGGCGACCCGGGCCGACCTTCAGGACCGTGTCGAGTCCGCGCAGGCGGCGGCGGCGCGCGCCGAGCAGCTGGCCGTGCAGCGCGATCCCGGCCAGGCCCGCCTCGACGCCGCCCGCCGGCGCGACCGGTTCGCCAGGGAGACGGAGGATGCCCACGCGCGGGCCCTGGCCGCACGTGAACGCGCGACGGACGCCCGCGTCCACTGGCTCGACCTGAAGGAACAGCGGCTGAAGGGCATTGCCGCGGAACTCGCCGCCGGTCTCGTCGACGGCGAGCCCTGCGCCGTCTGCGGCGCCGCCGAACACCCCGCGCCCGCACGGAAGGTCGCCGGGCACGTCGACCGGGGGACGGAGGAGCGGGCCCTGGCCGCGTACCAGCGCGCCGACGAGGAGGCCACCGAGCTCGAGGGGCGACTCGGCGTCGTACGCGAGTCGCTGGCCGCCGCGACCGCAGCGGCGGGCATCGCCTCCACCGAGCAACTCGCCGAAGCGGCCGCAGAGTTGGAGCGGCAGCACGCCACGGCGCGCGCTGCCGCTTCCGGGCTGCACGCGGCGCGTGAACGTCTCGCGCAGGCCGAGCTCGAGCATGAACGGCGAGTCGCCGCCCAGCAGGAGGCCGCACTGCGCGCCGCGGCCCGCGTCTCTCACCGCGACCGCAACGACCGGGAAAGGGCGTCACTGGAGGAGGAGTTGGCGCGGGCCCGGGGCGCCGCCCACAGCGTTTCCGCGCGGTCCGCGCAGCTGGAGCGACAGGTCGAGCTGCTCATCGAGGCCGCGGACGCGGTGCGCGCGGCCGAGGACACCGCGCAGCGCCTCAAGGACGCCGACGCGCGCCTCGCCGACGCCGCCTTCCGCTCCGGGTTCGACACGCCGCTGGCCGCTGCCGCCGCACTCCTCGACGACGCGGCCCACCGGGACCTCCAACGGCGGCTCGACGCCTGGCAGTCGGAGGAGGCGGAGGTCCGCGCGCTGCTCGCCGAGGCCGACACGGCGGCCGCCGCCCAGCAGCCGCCCGCCGACCCGGGGTCCGCCCAGCAGGCGGCCGAGTCCGCCGCCCGACGGGTCCGGGACGCAGCCTCCGCCCAGGACGCGGCCGCCCGGCGCTGCGCGGAGCTCGACCGGCTGTCCACGCGCGCGGCCACCTCCGTACGCCGCCTGGCGCCGCTGCGCGAGGAGTACGACCGGGTGGCACGCCTGGCCGGGCTGGCCGCGGGCACCTCTGCGGAGAACGAGCGCAAGATGCGCCTGGAGTCGTACGTCCTCGCCGCCCGCCTGGAGCAGGTCGCCGCCGCCGCGACCGCACGGCTGCGGCGCATGTCGTCCGGGCGCTACACCCTCGTTCACTCCGACGACCGGGCAGGCCGTGGCCGCAGCGGGCTCGGGCTGCATGTCGTGGACGCCTGGACCGGGCGTGAGCGCGACACGGCGACGCTCTCCGGCGGCGAGACGTTCTTCGCCTCCCTCGCGCTGGCTCTCGGCCTCGCGGACGTCGTCACGGACGAGGCCGGCGGAGTGCGGCTCGACACGCTCTTCATCGACGAGGGCTTCGGCAGCCTCGACGACCAGACCCTCGACGAGGTCCTCGACGTCCTCGACGCCCTGCGGGAACGCGACCGCAGCGTCGGCATCGTCAGCCATGTCGCGGACCTGCGGCGGCGTATCCACGCCCAGTTGGAGGTCGTGAAGGGGAGAACGGGGTCGGTCGTGCGGCAGCGGGGCCTTCAGGACTGACCGGACTGGGTGGGGTGGCGGCGGTGTCAGCGGCCCAGTGGACGTCGGGGGAGAGGCGAGGAGTACACGACGCTCGTGGTCACCGAGCCAAGGGCGCCGATCTTGCCCGAGATCTCCTCCAGGTGGCTCATCGAGCGTGCCGCGACCTTGATGACGAAGCAGTCGTCGCCCGTGACATGGTGCGCCTCCAGGATCTCGGGCGTGGCGTCGACCAGGTCGTGGAACGGCTTGTAGTTGCCGTTCGGATAGCGCAGCCGGACGAAGGCGAGGATCGGTAGCCCCAGGCGCTCCGGGTCGACGACGGCCGCGTACCCCTGGATGACGCCCGCCTCCTCCAGGCGCCGAACCCGCTCGGTGACCGCGCTCGCGGACATCGAGACGGCACGGGCCAGTTCGGCGAAGCTGGATCTGGCCTCACGCTGAAGGACATCGAGTATGCGCCAGTCGGTGGCGTCCGGGGAATACGCGGTCATGTGCGATGAGTAGCAGGGAGATCCCCGGCAGATCAAGAGTGATGCCGTGGATCGCCCCTTCAGGAAGTGGATCACCGGACATAGATTTTCGGCTATGACTGTGCATGCAACGAACCCCGTACTGCGCGTGGCGCCGGCGTCCCCGGCCGCGGCCGCCGCCTACTTCGGTGCGAGCCTCGCCTTCCACGCCGACGTGTCCGATGTCGCCGGCGCGCTCGCGGCCGGTGGCGACCCGGGCTTCGTCGTCCTCGACTCCCGTTCCACCGAGTCCTGGGACCAGGGGCACGTGCCGGGCGCGATCCATCTGCCCACCGCGCTCATCCCCGAGCAGGCCGGGCAACTTCTCGACAGGTCGGTGCCGGTGATCACGTACTGCTGGGGCCCCGGCTGCAACGGGGCGACGCGCGCCGCCCTCGCCCTGGCCGAACTCGGCTTCCAGGTGAAGGAGATGCTCGGCGGCTTCGAGTACTGGGTGCGCGAGGGCTTCGAGTTCGAGACCTGGGAGGGGCGGCAGCGGCGCGAGGCGGACCCGCTGACGGCGCCGGTGGACGCGGCGGACTGCGGCTGCTGAACCCCGCCCGGGCCCACAGCAAGGGCGACCAGGTGATCAAGGTGCCGGACGCGGACATGCCCGACCGCCTTCGCTTCCACCGCTGACGGTGGAGATGCCGGCGAACGGCGGCCGGGCTCGCGCGCGGCCGCCGACGGTGGCCGTCAGAGTCGGGACAGCTCGTCCACCAGGTCGTCCAGGCCCAGGGATCCCTGCGACAGGGCAGCCATGTGCCACCCCTTGGCGTCGAAGGCGTCACCGTGGCGCTTCTTCGCGTTCTCACGGCCCAGCAGCCAGGCCCGCTCGCCGAGTTTGTAGCCGATGGCCTGACCGGGGATCGAGAGATAGCGGGTGAGCTCGCTCTCGACGAAGTCCGCCGGCCGGCTGCTGTGCGCGCCGAAGAACTCCTGCGCCAGCTCGGGAGTCCAGCGCTCGCCCGGGTGGAAGGGGGAGTCCGCCGGAATCTCCAGTTCCAGGTGCATGCCGATGTCGACGACGATCCGGGCCGCGCGCATCATCTGCGCGTCCAGGTAACCGAGCCGCTGCTCCGCGTCCGTGAGGAAGCCCAGCTCGTCCATCAGCCGCTCGGCGTACAGCGCCCAGCCTTCGCAGTTGGCGCTGACAAGGCCGACGGTCGCCTGGTAGCGGGAGAGGTCGTCGACCACGTGGACCCACTGGGCGAGCTGGAGGTGATGGCCGGGGACGCCCTCGTGGTACCAGGTCGAGACGAGGTCGTAGACGGGGAAACGGGTCTGCCCCATCGTGGGCAGCCAGGTACGGCCGGGCCGTGAGAAGTCCGCCGACGGCGCGGTGTAGTAGGGGGCCGCGGCGCCGCCCGGTGGCGCGATGCGGGACTCCACCTTCCGTACCGGCTCGGCGAGTTCGAAGTGTGTGCCGTCCAGGGCGTCGATCGCCTGGTCCATCAGACCCTGCAGCCATGCCTGGACCTCGTCGACACCCTCGATGTGCTTGCCGTGCTCGTCCAGGTGCGCGAGTGCCACCCACGGGGTCTCGGCGCCCGGCAGGATCTTCTCGGCCTCGGCCCGCATCTCGGCGAGCAGCCGGTGGTACTCGGCCCAGCCGTACGCGTACGCCTCGTCGAGGTCGAGATCCGTACCGTTGAAGTACCGCGACCAGCGCGCGTACCGCTCGCGGCCCACCGTGTCCGGCGCGCCCTCGATCGTGGGCGCGTAGACGTCGCGCATCCAGTCCCGCAGTTCCACCAGGGCCCCCGTGGCCGTACGGGCGGCCGTGTCCAGCTCGTCGCGCAGGGAGTCGGGGCCGGCCGACACGAAGTCCTCGAACCAGCCGCGGCCCTGCCCGTCCGTGTCCGACCACTCGGTGAGCTGCTCGATGAACGTCGCGGTGGGGCGCGGGCCCGCGTACAGCTTGCGCTCCAGGCCGAGGGCGAGCGACTGGCGGTACCCCGCCAGCGCGGTCGGCACCGCACGCAGCCGCTCGGCGATCGCGGCCCAGTCCTCGTCCGTCTCGGTCGGCGTGATGGTGAACACCTGGCGCACGGAGTGCGCGGCGGTGTGCATGTTGCCGACGGACCGCAGGCCCTCGTCGGCCTCGTGCACGGCCAGTTCGGCAGTGAGCCGCTCGCGCAGCAGCCGCGCGCAGCGGCGCTCGATGTCACGCTCCGCGCCCGGCCGGCGCTCCGCCTCGTCGAGCCGCGCGAGGGTCGCCCGAGCCAGCTCCGCGACGGCCTCCTGGCCCGCGGGCGAAGGGTCTGGGAGCTTGCCGGAACTCTCCTTCACACCGAGGTACGTACCGAGGACCGGATCGAGGGCGACGAGGTCGTCGACATAGGCGTCGGCGACCTCGCGGGGCAGCGGGCTCTTCGTCTCTGACATGCGGACATCCTCGTACGAGGACGGGTGCCGCGTCAGCCCCACCAGCGGGGCGGAGGCGGCCCCGGGCTAGGGGGTGTCGTTTGGATCACCTCGGATCAGGCCGCGGCGCATGGTGCGGTGCATCGCAAGGCGGAGCATGACCCGCGTACTGGGCGTACTCGGGTGATGCGACAACGCGGCGAGGTGCCGTGCCAGGCGTCGCGGACCCGGGGTGATCCAAACGACACCCCCTAGGTGCCCGGGGCCGCCGGATGTCACTGGTCCCGCACGATCCGCGCGCCGCGCCGGCCCTGAACCTGGCCCTGGCCGTGGTCGTACGGCAGCCGGGACGTCACCGGTGTCGCGTCCAGGCGGGCCGTGATGACCAGGGTGCCCTCCTCGATCTGGTAGTCGAGAGGGAGGCCCAGGCCGCGCATCGCCGCGACCATGCCGGTGTTGGACGCCTGTGTGACGGCGTACACGCTCTCGCAGCCCGCCTCGACGGCCATCGTCACGAGACGGCCGAGCAGTTCGCTGCCGATACCGCGCCGCTGCCAGTCGTCCTCGACGAGCAGAGCGATCTCCGTCTCGTCGCCGTCCCAGAGGAGGTGGCCGAGCCCGACGATGCGCCCTGACGCCGTCTGCACGGCGAGGGTGCGCCCGAACCGTGGGCTGAGCAGGTGCTTGAGGTAACGGTCCGCGTCGCCGACCGGCCCGTGGTAGCGCATGGTCAACGTGCGCGGTGAGCAGCGCTCGTGCATCGCCGTCGCAGCCTCGACGTCGGAGACATCGGCACGGCGCACGGTGATGGCGCTGCCCTCCGACATCGTCAGCATGTCCTGGCTGCGCGGCATGCGCGGACCGAGCCGCGCGTCCAGCTCCACCAGCGCCCGCGCCCGGGCGAACTCGGTCGGTGTGAACGGCAGATACGGCCGCTCCACGGTGATCACCCCGCCTTCCGGCGCGCGCAGCAGCATCACCGTGTCCTCGAGCGCCCCCTCGACCGGAGCGTCTTCTTCCGCTCGGCCGGACCCCGGGGACTTGGCGGGCAGTGAACGAATGGTGCACCGGCCGAGCAACTGCCTCAGTGCGAGGGGCAGTTCCGCCGCGTCCAGCGCTGTTCGCGTGGCCAGGCCCAGTACCCGCGTCGGCGCGTCCACCAGGTCGTGGGCATCGGCCCGCTCGATCCAGGTCTCCTTGCCGCCCGCCTGCGACAGCGCGCGGGTGATCTCGGAGGAGGCCAGTTCCGCGGGCGCGCGCAGCAGGAACTCGTCCACTGTGCCCTCCGCGAGCGGGTGCGCCTGCAGGCTCAGGATGTCGACCTGTCGCTGCGCCAGCGCGGTGCACAGCGCGGCCAGCGAACCCGGCTCGTCCTTCACCGTCGTCCGCATCCGCCAGAGCACCGTCGCTGCGGCGACGCCCTTCGGTGCCGCCGCGGTCTCCTCGGACGGCCCGGCCGCTCGCCCGTCGACGAGCGGCCGGGTACCGGTATCGTCGGCCGGCGGTGCGTGACCGTGGCGCCGTGCCCACCATGTGTGGAACCCGGCCGTGGCGACCAGGACGGCGGCCGAGATCACCAGCAGGGCCGGCCCGTCGGGGCCGTGCCCGATCAGGTTGGCGACGGCGTCCGCGACCGCGACCGCCGTGAACAGGGCGGCCAGTTCGACAACGTCCCGCCGCCAGTGGTGGACGGGGCGACCGTGCCGTGCACGGCTCACATCTGACATGCCTCGAGTCATGCACCTACTGTGAAGGAGCGGTGTTGCGTGATCGCGAACGGTCTGTGACTGATCGGTAAAGTGTCGTTCTGCACCTTTTGCAGTTCTTTTTACGAGTGTTTTGCCTCGGCTGGACCGGGTTGGTTACGTACCTGCACGGCGAAGCGGGCGCGCACCGGGGGATGACTCCGGTGCGCGGCCCGACGCGTCGAGGGTACGGGAGGCAGCGACCCGAATGCCGCGTCACCGCCGTACGGTCGGACTACTGCCCCACTCGTCCCGGCTGCAGCACCTGTGTGAACAGCACGCTGCCGTCCTGCTCACGCAGTCGTACCGTCAACTCGCCGTTGTCGCCGTCGATGTCGACCTCGCCGAAGAACTGGTAGCCACCGGCGGGTGAGACGTTCGAGGCGGTCGGGGCCTTCACGAACACCCGCTCCGGACCGAACGTGCCGTCCAGCGTGTTCGCCGGGAAGGCACCGGCGTTCAGGGGGCCGGAGACGAACTCCCAGAACGGCTCGAAGTCAGTGAACGCGGCCCGCGACGGCTGGTAGTGCTGCGCCGAGGTGTAGTGCACATCGGCCGTCAGCCACACGGTGCCTGTGATCCGCCGGTGCTTGATGTACCGCAGCAGCTCGGCGATCTGCAGCTCCCGTCCGAGCGGTGCGCCCGGGTCGCCCTGCGCCACCGCCTCGATGTTCGGCTTCCCCTCGGTCGTGTCCGGCACGACCAGGCCCAGCGGCATGTCGGCGGCTATCACCTTCCACACCGCACGCGACCGCGACAACTCCCGCTTCAGCCACTCCAACTGCTCGGCGCCGAGGATGCCCTGCGGATCGGTGGTCTGGTTGTCGGGAGAGTTGGCGTTGCGGTAGGTGCGCATGTCCAGCACGAAGACGTCCAGGAGCGGACCGTGCCGCATGACCCGGTGGACGCGGCCGTCCTTGCTGCCCGGCGGCAGCGTCGAGAGGGGGAAGTATTCGCTGAACGCGCGCCGGCCCCGAGCGGCCAGGACGTCGACGCTCTTCTCGGTGTACCGCGGGTCCGAGTCCGTGATCACCTCGCCCGGGTACCAGTTGTTGCGCACCTCGTGGTCGTCCCACTGGATGATCGACGGCACCTGGGCGTTGAAGCGCTTCAGGTTCTCGTCCAGCAGGTTGTAGCGGAAGTTGCCGCGGAACTCGGCCAGCGTCTCGGCGACCTTGGACTTCTCCTCGGTGGTGATGTTCCGCCAGGTACTGCCGTCGGGCAGCGCCGCGGTCGCCGCGATCGGCCCGTCGGCGTAGACGTTGTCGCCGCTGCACAGGAAGAAGTCCGGGTCGAGCTTCGCCATCGCGTCGTAGATCCGGTAGCCGCCGAGGTCCGGGTTGATGCCCCAGCCCTGCCCCGCCAGGTCGCCGGACCACAGGAAGCGCACCCCACCGCGCCGCCCGGCCGGCGTCGTACGGAACGTGCCGGACACCGGCTCGCCGGTGCGCCTGGGGTCGTCGGGATCGGCGAGCAGCACGCGGTAGTGGATCTGCTCCCCCGCGGGCAGCCCGCGCAGCCGCGTCGTGCCGGTGAAGTCCGTGTCCGCGCCGAGCAGCGGACCATGCCATCTGTGGGTGTTGCGGAACGACTCGGTCGCGGACGTCTCGACGATCATCCGGGCCGGGCGGTCGGAACGGACCCACACCAGGCCGGAGTCGGCGGTCACGTCTCCGGTCTGGACGCCCCAACCTGCCTTAGGGCGTCCGGACAGGGCGAACGCCGGGGCCGCGCCGAGGGTGGCGGGCAGGGTCAGTGCCGCCGACGCGGCGAGAGAGCCGCGCAGCACGCTGCGCCGACCAGGGAAGGGGCCTTGCGGACGGTCTGACATGAATGCGCCTCCAGGGACGGATTCGGCCGGGTGCAAGGCCACAACTACTGGTGCGCCGCAGCGCACACGCAAACCACAAATGAACAACTGCCCCGAGGACAAGGGACCGGTGTACGACTTCGGGCGGGCGCCCGAGCGCTGGGGCGACCCACCCGGGTGCCTCAGGAACGCACCGCCTCCGCCAGCAGCCGTACGCCTTCGCGGATCCGCGCGGGGGACTGGTGGGCGTACCCGAGCACCAGCCGGACCCCACCGCGGTCGACCGTCTGCCCGTAGTCCGTCAGCGGACGCACCGCCACCCCGGCCGCAGCGGCCCGCTCGAGGAAGTGGTCCGGTGGCCCGTACCGCTCGGGCAGCGCGGCGATGACATGCAGACCCGCCGCGATACCGGACACCTCCGTGCCGGGAAAGTGCTCCGCCAGGGCGGATACGAGGGCGTCGCGGCGTTCCCGGTAGGCCCGCTGGCAGCGGCGCAACTGCCGGTCGTAGTCGCCCCGCTCCACGAAACGGGCCAGGAGGGCCTGGTCGACGACGGGGTTGCCCAGATCCATGGTGCGCTTGCGCTCGACGACCTCCTCGGCGAGCGACGCCGGTACCAGCAGCCAGCCGAGCCGCAGCCCCGGCGCGAGCGACTTGCTGACCGACCCCGTGTAGGCGACGTGTTCCGGGTCGAGCCCTTGCAGGGCTCCGACGGGCTGCCGGTCGTACCGGAAGTCCCCGTCGTAGTCGTCCTCGATCACCAGACCGTCCACCGAGCGCGCCCAGTCCAGGAGCTCCGCGCGGCGCCGCGCGGAGTACGCGATCCCCGAGGGGAACTGGTGGGCGGGCGTCGTCACCACCGCACGTACCCCCGACGCCTTCAGCGGTCCCGTCGCCAGCCCTTCCTCGTCCAGGGGCAGCGGTACGGCGCCGATGCCGGCCGAGGCGTACAGGGAGCCGTGCTCGGGGCTTCCGGGGTCCTCGACACCGGCCTCGCGCACCCCGCGCGCGTGGAGCACGAATCCGAGCAGTGTCATCGCCTGTGCGACCCCGGAGACCACGACGACGCGCTCCGGGTCCGCGACCACGCCACGGCGCCTCGCGAGCAGTTCCGCGAGGGCGGTGCGCAGCCGGGGCAGGCCGCGCGGATCCGGGTAGCCCAGCGCGTGGTGCGGCAGTTCGGCGAGCACTCCGCGCTGTGCGGCCGCCCAGGCGGCGCGCGGGAACAGGGACAGGTCCGGTGTTCCGGGACGGAAGTCGGCGCGGCCCGGGGCGGGGCGCGGCGCGAGATCACGCGCGCGTGGGTGGGCCGCCCGGACGGCGCCGCCGACCCAGGTCCCGGCGCCCCGGTCGCTGCGCAGGTACCCCTCCGCGGTCAACTGCTCGTACGCCTCCGTGACCAGCCCCCGCGACACCCCGAGATCGGCGGCGAGTTCGCGACTGGACGGCAGCCGGGTGCCCGGCGCGAGCCGACCCGAGCGGACCGCCTCGCGCAACGCGGCCTGCAGGGTGCGGCCACGCGCGCGCGGCGGCGCCGAAGCGGCCGGCAGAAGCAGCTCCCAGGCGGCGGCCCCGCGATTGGTCCCCGAAGACGACATGAGAGTGGACCTTAAACCGGACCGCGCCCGTTCATAACGTCACCACCATGAACGCCACCACCCGGGGGTCGCTGCTCGCCGCCCTCGCCTGTGTCCTCGTCGGAGGATCCTTCACCGCCAACAGCGTCCTGGTCCACTACCCGTACGCGGGCGGCCAGTTCCTGCGCTACGGCCTCGCCTGTGTGCTGCTCCTGCCACTGGTCGGCCGGGGTGGTGCGGCGCCGTTGCGACGACTCGCGCCACACCAGTGGGTGCGCCTCGCGCTGCTCGCCGCGGTGGGCATGGTCGGTTTCAACCTCGCCGTGATCGCCGCGGAACGCACCGCGGAACCGGCGGTTCCAGGGGTCTTCGTGGGCTGCGCTCCGGTCGTCGTGGCCGTTGTCGTGCCCCTTCTCGAGCGCCGCCGCCCGCGCCGCCCGATCCTGTACGGGGCGTCGCTCGTCGCGTTGGGCGCCTTCACCGTCCAGGGCTGGGGTCGCACCGACGGGGCGGGCCTCGCGTACTCCCTGTGCGCGCTGGTCGGAGAGGTGGGCTTCGCCGTCCTCGCCGTGCCCGTGCTGCGCCCCCTCGGGCCACGGCTGCTGTCGGCCACCGTCTGCGGGATCGCCGCGGTCGAGTCGGCGGTGGCCGGGGTGCTCACCGACGGCGGCGCATGGCTTCGGACGCCGGACGCCACCGAGGCCACCGCGCTGCTGTGGCAGACGGTGGTCGTCACGGTCGTCGGCTTCGTGTGCTGGTACATGGGCATGCAGCGCATCGGCGCGGAGCGCGCCACGCTCTTCTCCGGCCTGATCCCCGTCGCGGCGGCCTGCACCGCGCCGCTCGTCGACACCGGCGCGTACGGCGCCGCACAGGCCGTGGGCAGTGCGCTGGTCGGCGCCGGAGTCGCCCTGGGATCCGGTGCGTCGGGCCTCACCGGGCGCCGTACGTCCGTATCTGCGGAGCCTTCAGCGACTGCCGTCGAGAATGACGCGGGCGACGAGCGCGGGGTCGTCGTTCATCGGGACATGGCCGCAGCCGGGCAGTCGCACCAGCCGGGCGCGGGGAATGATGTGCTTGGCGCGGATCCCCTGGCGGCGCACCAGCAGCCGGTCACGGGTGCCCCAGGCCACCGTGACGGGCAGCCCCGGGAGGTCGTCCGTGAACTGGACGGCGGAGCCGGCCCGGAGAGTCTCGGCGAATCCCTCGGCGTGGGCCAGCGCGAGGGTCTCGGCGACGACGGCTTCGGGTGAACGGCGGCCGGGACGGGCGTAGATGGTGCTCGTGAGAACGGTTCGCCCGGCCGCCGTGCGCGAGAGCCGCTCGACCACCGGGAGCGGCAGACGGCGCGCGGCCTGCCGCATCGCGATCAGCACGCCGAAGGCGTACCGCCGCTCGACCGGCGACCAGAAACCGGCGGGCGAGAGCGCGGTGACGGACCGTACGAGTTTCTCGCGGCCCAACTCCAGGGCCAGGAGCCCGCCCAGGGAGTTGCCCGCCACATGGGGACGTTCGATCTCCAGCGCCTCGCACAGCGCGCCGAGCGCGGGCACCACCGTGGCGAGGTCGTGCGTGAGTCCGTCGGGCAGCGCGGGGGAGTCGCCGAAGCCGGGTAGGTCGACGGCTATCACCTCGCGTTCGGCGGCCAGGAGATGGATGACCGGGTCCCAGGCCTGCCGGTGGTGGCCGATGCCGTGCAGCAGGAGCAGCGGTTCTCCGGTGCCCACGCGCGCGTAGGAGAGGGTCACGGTCCGCGGGCCGTGCGCGGAGGGGAGACTGAAGGAGACCGTGGCGGACATGATGCTGCTCCTCTTCTGGTGACACGCTTTTTGATGACGCGCTTTCTGATGACGTGCTGACGAACCGAGTTCGCAGTCAGGTAGACAGCTTGTCAGCAACTGCTACCGGCGGGTAGCCCCCGGTGGCCACGAACCGCGTGACGCACGCGCGCGTGCCGTCCGGAAACGACGCGGCGCGCGCGTGCCGATTCCACCCTGGACACGCCGGGATGTGTCGGATGGGATGGAACCGTGGCCACCGACACCGCGACCGATGTCTTCGAAGCGCAACGCCCCGTCCTGATGGGCGTCGCCTACCGCATGCTCGGGCGGGTGGCCGACGCGGAGGACGTGGTCCAGGAAGCCTGGCTGCGCTGGTCCGGAGCCGATCGGGCCGAAGTGCGCGAACCGCGCGGCTACCTCGTGCGCGTCACCACCCGCCTCGCCATCGACCGGCTGCGCCAGGTGCAGTCGCGCAAAGAGGCGTACGTGGGACCGTGGCTCCCGGAGCCGTACGTCACCGACTTCGGGGACACCGTCCCGGACACGGCGGAGCGGGCTGTGCTCGCCGACTCCGTCTCACTCGCCGTCCTCGTCGTCCTGGAGTCCCTGTCGCCCCTGGAACGCGCGGTGTTCGTCCTCAGAGAGGCGTTCGGCTACCCGTACGCGGACATCGCCGCCGTCCTCGACCGCGGCGAGCCCGCGGTGCGCCAACTCGCCGGACGGGCGCGCAAGCACGTCGAGGAACGGCGGCCGCGCTACGAGGTCGACCCGGCCGAACGCCGTGATCTGACCGAGCGGTTCCTCGCCGCGGCGGCCGAGGGAGACCTGGAGGGGCTCGTGTCCCTGCTGGCCCCGGACGTCCGCCTGGTCGGCGACAGTGGCGGACTGGCCAAGGCGCCACTGCGGGTTCTCGAGTCCGCCGACAAGGTGGGCCGCTTCCTCTACGGCGTCGCCGAGAAGGGCGTCCCCGACCTGTCGTGCCGCCTCCTGGAGCTCAACGGCGGCACCGCGCTCCTGGTCCTGTCCCAGGACAAGCCCGACAGCGTCTTCCAGCTGGACGTCGTGGAGGGCCGGATCCGGTGCATCTACGTCGTGCGCAACCCGGAAAAGCTGGTGTCCCTGGGCGACCGGTAGGTACTCCGGACCGATCTCCGTGCGACGCCGAAAGCCCCCGCCTTCCGGACGGGGGCTTTCGGCGTCGCGTCACGCACATGGCCCAGCACGAACGCCCTGTGAACGCTCTGCGACAAGGCGCCGGTGCAATCCGTAAGGGATCGAGGATTGGTCTTGACCAAGGGTGGGGGCGGTCATATGGTCGCAGGGATAGTGCAGGAACCTTTAATAAACAAGGGCGCTAAAACGCCGCCGGGTCACGGCGATTGCGGAGGACAGGGTGGGGACCACGCAGCTGGAAACGGTGCCGGAGCCTAAGTACTGGCATCTCAGGACGGTGCTCAGTGAGGCACTGGACTCCGAATTCTCCGTGGGCGAGATTCTGCCCAACGAGCGCGATCTCGCCGCCAGGTTCGGCGTCGCCCGTGCCACACTCCGCCAGGCTCTCGAGCAGCTCGAGCTGGAAGGGCGTCTCCAGCGCCGCCGCGGGGTGGGCACGACTGTCGCGCCGCCGCGCGTGGGCGTGGCCGTCGGATCCGAGCAGCATGTGTGGCCGGGCGCGGTCGGCGACGCCTGGCAGCCCGTGGACTGCACGGTGGCGGCCCCGCCCACGGCGGTGGCCGACTTCCTGGAGACGGGCCGCGACGAGCAGGTGCACACCGTGCGCCGCTCCCGGGTGACCCACGGCCAGCCGGTCGCCGCCGAGCTGCTCTACATCCCGGCGTCCTCGGTGCCCGACCTCTCCGCCATCGACACGCCCTCGGGGGCGGCACGTGCGCGTGCCGTGCTGCGCGAGCTGCAGCGCCTCGACATGGAGAGCCAGGACCGCGCCGTGGAGCTCGGCTCGGCCCGCGCGGACGACGCCAGGGAACTCGACCGGCTGCCCGGGGCGCCCGTCCTCGTCGTCACCACCCGCTTCTTCGCCGGGGGGCGCACGGCGGCCGTCTCCGTGGCCACGTACCGCGCCGACACCTGCCGACTGACCTTCGGCGACTCCGGTGGCGTGGAGATCCACCACGACCCGGAGCGCCGGGCTTCCTGAGCCGACAGGCCACCGCACGCCCGAGCCGCACCCGTCATGCCCCGGAGCACTCCGGGGCGTGACGTTTCTTCGCCAGCGTCCGTTCCGCTCAGCGGCGTGCCGTGACCGTTCCCTCCACCGCAAACAGCTGCTCCTCCACATGATCGAGGGCCAACCGCAGCGCCCCCGTCGACACGGCCGCCTCGCCCAGCAGCGAGAGTGCCACCTTGGGCGGCCGCAGGCAGTAGCGCGCCAACTCGCGCCGCAGCGGCTCCAGTACGCCGTCCAGACCGGCCGCCCAGCCGCCGATGACGACCAGCTCGGGGTCGAGGGCGAGGACGAGGGCCGCCACGTCGTGCACGAGGCGCTGGATGAAGCGGTCGACCGCCGCGCGGGCCTGCTGGTCGCCGCCCTTGGCGAGCGCGAAAACCTCGGCGACCGCCTGCTCGTCCAGCGGATGCAGCGGCTTGTCCGTGGTCGACAGAAGAGTCTCGGGCGTCACCCCGCGGCCCAGCAGATGCAGGGCCCCGATCTCTCCGGCGGCGCCCCCGTACCCCCGGTGCAGTCGCCCGCCGATCAGTGAACCGGCTCCCGGACTCAGTCCGGCCAGGACGAACACGACGTCGTCGGACTCCGTGGCCGAGCCCTTCCAGTGCTCCGCGACCGCCGCCGTGTTGGCGTCGTTCTCGACGAGGACGGGGCACTTGAAGGAACGGCTCAGCCGGTCGCCCAGCCGCAGCCCCGTCCACTCCGGCAGCGCCGTGCCCAGACGTACGGTGCCGTCCGCCTCGACGATCCCGGGGCTGCCCACCCCCACCGCCCGCAGCGAGCTACGGGCGACGCCCGCCCGGCGCAGCAGGTCGGCGACCGCCGTACGCAGCCGCTCGAGGCGCTCGTCCGCCGACGCGGTCTCGTCCACGTCCTTGGACATGGCACCCAGCACCCGGCCGTCCAGATCGGCGAGGAGCCCGGCGACGCGGTGCGGGCCGATCTCCAGGCCCAGCAGATGACCTGCCTCGGCCCGGAACCGGAACCGCCGCGCCGGGCGGCCCTGGCGCCGCGCGGCGCCGTCCTCGGCTGCCGTCTCGACCACGAGCCCGGCCTCGGCCAGCCCCTCGACGACGCCCTCGACCGTGGGCCGGGACAATCCGGTCACCCGGGTGATCTCGGTGAGCGTCGCGCAATCCGTGGACCGCAGCGCGTGCAGCACCACCGCGGAATTGATCCTCCGCAGCAGAGAGGGGTCCCCGCCGGTCAACCGCCCCAACGTCCGTCCTCCCAGCTCGTGCGCGTGTTGGCCGGATCGTACTCGGCACCGCGCACTCCGGCGAGAGCCGGGGACCCCCTTTGCCACCGACGGGTCGCTGTCAGCCCGGGGCCACGAAACCGGACTCGTACGCCGCGATGACCGCCTGCGTACGATCCCGGGCCCCCAGCTTCCCCAGTACGGCACTGACGTGGGACTTGACCGTCTCGGTCCCGACGATCAGCCGCGCCGCGATCTCCGCGTTCGACAGCCCCCGGGCCATCAGCCGCAGTACTTCCGCCTCCCGCTCGGTCAGCGCGGCCCGCGCCATGGCCGCCCGCGCCGCGGAATTGCCGGCGCCGTCCCCGTACTCGGCGGCCAACTGCCGTACGGAGGACGGAAACAGCAGCGACTCGCCCTCGGCGACCAGCCGCACCGCGTGCACGATCTCGGCGGGCCGCGCCCGTTTCAGCAGGAACCCGTCGGCACCCGCGCGCAGCGCCTCGTAGACGTACTCGTCGTTCTCGAACGTCGTCACCACGAGGATCTTCGGCGGATCGGCCACAGTCCGCAGCACCGCGCGGGTGGCCTCGATGCCGTCCATCAGGGGCATCCGTACGTCCATGGCGACGACATCGGGCCGTAGCTGCCGTACCAGCGGGATCACCGCGGCACCGTCGGCCGCCTCCCCGACGACCTCGATGTCGGGCTGGGCCTCCAGGACGGCCCGCAGACCAGCGCGTACGAGGGGTTCGTCGTCGACAAGGAGCACGGTGACCGGCATCCGGCCAGCGTAGATCAGCGCAGCGGCAGCTCTACATGCACCTGCCAGTCACCCGCGTCCGGACCCGTCCGCGCACGCCCGCCGAGCAGTGCCGCACGCTCCCGTATCCCGCGCAGCCCGCTGCCCCGGCCGGGCCCCGATATCTCCGCGGTGAGCGGATTGCGGACCTCCAGGACGAGCCTGCCGTCCTGGACCTCTATACAGACCCGGGCCGGGACGCTCCCCGCATGCCTGAGGACATTCGTGAGTGATTCCTGCAGGATGCGGTATCCCTCGCGGGACACCGGACCCGGCACGGTCTCCACGGGACCCGTCACCTCGGCCTCGACCTTGGCACCGGAAGCGCGCGCCGACTCCAGGAGCCTGTCGGCCTCGGTCAGCGTGGGGCGGCTGCTCACCGGACGCTCCGCCTCCCGCAGCACGCCGAGCACCCGCTCCAGGTCCTCCAACGCAGCCCGGCCGGTGTCCTCGATGGCGCACAGGGCCCGGTCGGTGAACGCGGGGTCGCCGGCCGCCCGCGCCGCACCCGCCTGCACCACCGCGACGGTCAGCGCGTGACCGATGGAGTCGTGCAGCTCACGGGCAATGCGGTTGCGCTCCAGGAGCTGCTCGGTGCGCTCCTCCAGGGCGGCGAGCCGCTCGCTGGGGGAGGGGCCGAGGAGACGGCGCGCTATCGACGTGATCAGCTTGCCGAGGCCGATGACCGCGCCGTACAGGGCGAGCAGCGGGAAGGGGAAGAGCAGTGCGTAGGCCCAGTGCGGGTGCGAGACCGGCACGAAGGGGTTGTCGGTCGTCGGATGGCCCAAAGACACGTTGATCAGCTCGGCGGAGATCAGTGGCAGCCAGACACTGAGCCCACAAGTCACCCACCCGCCCACCAGCCGGATTTCCAGCCAGAGCACGGTCCTCCACCGGTCCCGCCACGTGGCCGATGGAGCGACCGAGAACGCCGCCTCCCCGCCGCCCCGCGCCAGCATGAACTGCGCCTGCACGCCCTCGCCCCGCCGTACGGCCGGAATCAGCCCCAACGGAATCAGAAGCACCGCGGGCACCCATGGCTTCGACATGTCGATGAACAGCCACACACTGGTGAACAGCATCGGCACCCACAGGTGCAAAAAACGCGTGTACGTCGTCCCCTGGAGCAGCGGGCGCAGAAAACGGGCCATTGCGTCATCGTGACAGGCCGCACTGACAACAGGCTTCCCCCGGGTGGGGGAGACGGAGTCCCCCCGCGGGGGAGGTGACGGCCCCTCACCGGCGGCCAGGCTGGGGCCATGACCAGCATCGACGTCCAAGACCTCACCAAGGAGTACGGCAGCACGCGCGCCGTGGACCAGCTCACCTTCAGCGTCCTCCCCGGCCGCGTCACCGGCTTCCTCGGTCCCAACGGCGCCGGAAAGTCCACCACCATGCGGCTCGTGCTCGGCCTGGACCGGCCCACGTCCGGCACCGCCACCGTCGGCGGCCGCGCCTACGCCACCCTCCACGAGCCGCTGCGCCACGTCGGCGCTCTGCTCGACGCGCAGGCCCCGCACGGATCGCGGACCGCCCGTGACCATCTGCGGGCACTCGCCGCGAGCAACCGCATCCCGGAGCGGCGCGTGGACGAGGTCCTTGAGGAGGTGGGGCTGGCCTCCGTCGCGCGGCACAGGGTGAAGACGTACTCCCTGGGAATGCGCCAGCGGCTGGGCGTCGCGGGCGCGCTCCTCGGGGACCCGCCCGTCGTGCTGCTCGACGAACCGTCGAACGGGCTCGATCCCGAAGGGATCATCTGGATGCGGGAGTTGATGCGCGGACTGGCCCGCGAGGGCCGCACCGTGCTCGTCTCCAGCCACCTCATGAACGAGACCGCGTCCTTCGCCGACCACCTCGTCGTCCTCGGCCGGGGACGACTGCTCGCCGACACGCCCATGCGGGGATTCATCGACGCGCGCGTGCAGCCCCGCGTACGGGTGCGCACCACCGACGGCGGCGCTCTGGGCGGCCTGTTCGCGGACCACGGCATCGAGGCCGTCGAGGGCGAGGACGGACGCTGGACCGTGTTCCACGCACGCGTGGAGGACATCGGACACCTCACCTCGGCCGCGGGCGTGACTGTCCTCGAACTTGCGGCGGAGGAAGGCACGTTGGAACAGGCTTACCTGGATCTGACGGCCACCGAGACCGAGTTCGCCGCCGCGCCGTCCCCGACGCAGCCTCAGGAGGCCTGACCATGACATTCGCACCCGCACTCCGCGCGGAGTGGATCAAGATCCGGACCCTGCGGTCGATGGTCGGAGCCCTGTGCGGCGTCGTTCTCGCCACCGCGCTGTTCTCCGCGATCGCCGGACTCGACTCCGAGGGCGAGGAGTTCGACCCACTGTTCTCGGCGTTCTTCGGCGTCAGCTTCGGACAGATCGCGGCGATCACCTTCGGCGCGCAGGCCGTCTCGGCTGAGTTCCAGGGCGGCGCGCTACGGGTGTCGCTGGCCGCGATGCCCGACCGGGTGCGGTGGTTCGCGGCCAAGGCCGTGGCGATCGCGATCCCCGTGCTGGCCGTCGGCCTGGTCACGGGAGCGGTGAGCCTGGCTGTGGGGAAGGCGACTCTCGGGACGAAGGCGAGCGGCCTGACCTGGAGCGAGGGGCTGCGTGGCGTTGTCGGCTGCGGCATCTACCTGGCGCTGATGGCCCTGTTCGCGGCCGGCCTCGCCGCCGTCCTGCGCAGCGGTGTCGCCACGCTGAGCATCCTGATCCCGTTTCTCCTGATCGTCTCCTTCGTCGTCGGGACCGCGTCGGCCGGCGTGGCCGACTTCCTGCCCGACAAGGCGGGCCAGGTGGTCTTCCACGAGACGTGGGACGGTGTCCTCGGAGCCTGGACGGGCCTCGCCGTGACCGCGGTCTGGACGGCGGGGGCCCTGGTGGCCGGCGCGTGGAGCATTCGGCGCCGCGACGCCTGACCTGGTGACGGCCCGCCCATTGTCAGTGGCAGCCGCTTCACTGGGTGTCATGACCAGCGCGCGCCGCCGACTCGCCACGATCGTTCGGCTGTGCTCCGCGGAACTCCCCGAGGAGCACAGCCTGTCACCCCTCGGCGGCAGCCGTCCGCAACCGCCCGAACTCCTCCGCCATCGTCGCCGCCGTCCAATGCGCGTTGAGCCCACTGGGATTGGGCAGCACCCACACCCTGCTGACCCCGATCATCCGCTCCTGGGGACCGACGGCGGCCTTGCGGTCACCGAATGCCGCCCGGTACGCGGTCACACCCACCACGGCCAGCCAGCGCGGCCGCAGCCGCGCCACCTTGGCGGTCAGCAGTCGTCCGCCCTCGCGGTACTCCTCGGCGGTCAGTTCGTCGGCGCGAGCGGTGGCGCGCGCGACGACGTTCGTGATGCCGAGTCCGTACGACGGCAACTCGCCCTGCTCCGACGGCTTCAGCAGCCGCGGCGTGAACCCGGCAAGGTGCAGCACGGGCCAGAACCGGTTGCCGGGCCGCGCGAAGTGGTGGCCCGTGGCGGCTGTCATCAGACCCGGATTGATGCCGCAGAAAAGCACCTGGAGGCCGCCGTCGGCGTCGTCCGCGACGACGTCCGGCACGAGCCGGTCGCGGGCGGCCTCGAGGTCCGCGGCAGTCAGCCGCGTCAGAGGATCGCTCCCGGCGTGTAGCCCGCCGCCTCCGGGTGCTGCTTCACGATCTCCTCGATACGAGCGACGACGACGGCGACCTGGTCGGCGGCGGCGCCCGTGAAGGACAGCTTGTCGGCCATCAGTTCGTCGAGCTGTGCGCGGTCCAGCGGGATGCGCTCGTCCGCGGCGAGCTTGTCGAGCAGCTCGTTGCGCTCGGTGCCCTGCTCGCGCATGGCGAGGGCCGAGGCGACCGCGTTCTCCTTGATCGCCTCGTGCGCGACCTCGCGGCCGACGCCCGCGCGTACCGCGCCCATCAGGACCTTGGTCGTCGCGAGGAACGGCAGGTAGCGGTCCAGCTCGCGCGCGACGACGGCAGGGAAGGCACCGAACTCGTCGAGGACCGTGAGGAAGGTCTCCAGCAGACCGTCCAGCGCGAAGAACGCGTCGGGCAGCGCGACCCGGCGTACGACCGAGCACGACACGTCGCCCTCGTTCCACTGGTCGCCCGCCAGCTCGCCGGTCATCGAGGCGTAGCCGCGCAGGATGACCATCAGGCCGTTGACGCGCTCGCAGGAGCGGGTGTTCATCTTGTGCGGCATCGCGGAGGAGCCGACCTGGCCCGGCTTGAAGCCCTCGGTCACCAGCTCGTGCCCGGCCATCAGCCGGATCGTCTTGGCGGTCGAGGACGGGGCGGCCGCCAGCTGCACCAGCGCGGTCACGACCTCGTAGTCGAGCGAGCGCGGGTAGACCTGGCCGACGGAGGTGAAGGCCTGCGAGAAGCCGAGGTGCCGGGCGATGCGCTGCTCCAGGTCGGCGAGCTTCGCCGCGTCGCCGCCGAGCAGGTCCAGCATGTCCTGGGCCGTGCCGACCGGGCCCTTGATGCCGCGCAGCGGGTAGCGACCGAGCAGTTCCTCGACCCGTCCGTACGCGACGAGCAGCTCGTCGGCGGCGGTCGCGAACCGCTTGCCGAGGGTGGTCGCCTGCGCCGCGACATTGTGCGAGCGGCCGGCCATGACCAGCTCGGCGTACTCGCCCGCGAGCTTCCCGAGCCGCGCCAGGACGGCCACCGTGCGGTCGCGCATCAGCTCGAGCGAGAGCCGGATCTGCAGCTGCTCGACGTTCTCGGTGAGGTCCCGGGACGTCATGCCCTTGTGCACGTGCTCGTGCCCGGCGAGGTCGTTGAACTCCTCGATCCGCGCCTTCACGTCGTGCCGCGTGACCTTCTCGCGCTCGGCGATCGAGGCCAGGTCGACCTGGTCGAGCACGCGCTCGTAGTCGGCGAGGGCGGCGTCCGGCACCTCGATCCCGAGGTCCTTCTGCGCCCGCAGCACGGCGAGCCAGAGCTGACGCTCCAGCTTCACCTTCTGCTCGGGGGACCAGAGCGTGGCGAGCTCGGTGGAGGCGTAGCGTCCGGCGAGGACGTTGGGGATACGGGGCTTTGCAGGCGCGGCAGTCACGTGGACGGAGTTTACCCGGCGTCCCGGGGGGCTCCGGGAACGCCCGCACGGTCCAGAGAGCGCAGGTCAGCAGCCGACCAGCCCTACGGGCGGATGCCGTCGGGCCGCTTTGCCTACGGGCGGATGCCGGCAGGCCGTGTCGAAGCTACGGGCGGTTGCCGGCAGGCCGTGTCGAAGCTACGGGCGGTTGCCGGTAGGCCGTGTCGAAGCTACGGGCGGTTGCCGGTAGGCCGCCTCGCCCTACGGGCGGATGCCGTCGCAGGCGATCGGCAGATGGCGCGGGCCGCGCAGGACCGCGTTCTGCCGGTAGGGGGGTGGGTCCTCCAGCAGCCGGGGGTTCTCAAGCCTGCGGGCCAGCTCGCTCAGTGCGAGCTGCGCCTCCAGCCGGGCCAGCGGGGCGCCGAAGCAGCCGTGGATGCCGCTGCCGAAGCCCAGGTGCTGGATGTCCCCGCGGTCCGGGTCGAACCGCTCTGGATCCTTGAAGCGGTCGGGGTCACGGTTTCCCGCGGCCAGCACCAGCCACAGCGACGCGCCCTTGGGGATGGTGACGCCACGGACCTCGATGTCGGTGAGTGTGGTGCGTTGCGGCAGAAGCTGCACCGGTGGCTCGAAGCGAAGCAACTCCTCGACGATGGGGACCGACAGCTTCGGGTCCTCGCGCAGCCGCCCGAGGACGTCGGGGTTGCGCAGCAGGGTCAGCATGCCGTTGGTGATGAGGTTGACCGTCGTCTCATGACCGGCGACCAGCAGAAGTACCGCGCTGCTCAGGAGTTCCATCGTCGTCATGGCGCCGTCCGGCCCATGCCCGGTGGCCAGCTCCGACAGCATGTCGTCGCCGGGCTTCTTGCGGCGTTCCTCGATGAGCCCGGACAGATACATGCCCAGCTCCATGCGGGCGCTCTGCGTCACCTTGGCGCGCTCGTCGGGATCGGCGTCCGGGTCGGGGTCCAGGCCGGCGGCGAGGGTGTCCGCCCAGGTGTGGAAGCGTGCCTCGTCCTCCGGCGGCACTCCCAGCAGCCTGCAGATCACGGTCACCGGGAAGGGATACGAGAACTGGTCGACCAGATCGATCCGCTCCGTGTCGCCGATACCGTCGATGAGCCCGGAGACGATGTCGTGCAGCTCGCCGCTCATCTCGTAGACACGTCGCGGGCAGTGCGGCGGCCCGAAGGGCCGGTTCGTCATCCTCCGCAGCCGGTCGTGCTCCGGCGGGTCGAGCCGCAGGAAGCTCGGCGGCAGGGCCGTCTCCTCCTCCTCGCCGGCCAGGGGCTCGCTCGCCGCCGCCTTCAGATTGCGGGCGTCCGAGCTGATCCGTGGATCGTGCAGAAGGCTCTGGATGTCGTAGTACCCGCTGACGACGTACGGCCCGTCCGCGTCGTGGAGCACCGGCGTTCTGCGGAGCTCCTCGTACAGCGGATACGGGTTGGCACGGTGGGTGTAGTCGAGAATCTGCCGCAGGATGGCTTGCGTCATGGTGCGTCCTCGTGAGCGTCGGATCAGTGCCGGCCGGGAGTGAACGTCAGCCGCCGGTCGTCCGGCGAATATCCGCTGAGGGTGACGGTCGGGCCGTGCGTGGGCACGGACGGGTCGGGGAAGTCCGCGGGCATCGGCTGCTGCCCCTCCGGGCGACGGTCCACCGTGGGGAAGGGCGGCGGGAACGGCGCTGTGGTCTCGATGAGCTGCTGGTAGAACTGCAGCCACTTCGACTGGTCGAAGGTGACGGCGGCGATGACGCGCCCCTGATAGCCGTATACGCCGGTGAATCTGCGCTCTCTGAGGGAGCCCTGCGCGACGAGGATCTCCGTTCCCATCGACGGCACCCCCACGGACTTGATGTTCACGCCGAACTGGGAGGACCAGAAGGCGGGCACCCAGATGTGGGGGCGGCGGTCCGCGCTTTCGCTCACCATGTTGTGTGCCGCGGTCTCGGCCTGGGAAACGGCGTTGCCCCAGTGCTCCAGGGACAGGAACTGGTATCCGAACAGCGGATGCGGGGATCGTGCGACGTCCCCGGCCACGAAGATGTCGTCGGTCACGATGCCCCGGATGTCGAAGGCCCGGCAGCCGGCGTCACACGCGATGCCCCGGGGGCCCGCGCCGAGTTCGGATCCGGCGAGCCATTCGGTGTTGCGCATGGCGCCCAGGGACACGACCACCACATCGGCGTCGACGGTGTTCCCGTCGGACAGATGCGCGGCGCGGACGCGTCCCGCCGAGTCGCCCTCCAGGCCGGTCACCATGACGCCGCAGCGCAGGTCGACGCCGTGCTCGCGGTGCAGCTCGGCCGCGACCTCGCCGATGACTCCGCCGAGTGCACCGACCAGGGGCGCGGCGCCCCGTTCGGCCACGGTGACCGCGATCCCGCGTTCCCGGCAGGCGGAGGCGATCTCCGAGCCGGTGAACCCGGCGCCGATGACGAGCACCCGGCGGGGCCCCTGCGCGAGCGCGCGCTCCAGCGCCTCGGCGTCGTCGCGGGTCCGCAGCACGAACACCCCGTCGAGCTCCGCCTCGTTCTCCTGAGGCCAGGGTCTGGCCCGCACACCGGTGGCGATGAGCAGCCGGTCGTACTCCACTTCGTCGCCGTCGGCCAGCCGTACCCGCCTGGCCGCCATGTCGAGACCGGTGGCCGGCACCCCGAGGCGCCACCGCGCGTCGATGTCCCGGCGCCGGGGCAGGAGGGTGCGGTCGGCAGTCGCTTTGCCCAGCAGGACCTGCTTGGACAGCGGGGGGCGGTCGTACGGTTCGTACGGCTCGTCCCCGATCATCGTGAGCGAGCCCGTGAAGCCCTCCGCACGCAAGGTCTCCGCGGCCCGCAGCCCCGCCAGCGAGGCGCCGACGACGACGATGCGCCCTTCGCGCTTGAACCGGTCCAGGTATCCGTCACTGCGCACCGGTCGCCTCCCGGTCGGGTCCGGGGGCCTCGTCCACGGTGTCCGCCTCGACGAGGATGGCCTGGACGGGGCACGCGGCGACGGCGCGCTCCACTTCGTCGCGTCCCTGCTCGTCGGCCTGCGGGTCGTAGAGCAACGACTCGTCTCCGTGCATGGAGAAAACGTCAGGAGCGAGGAACGCGCACTGCGCGTAGCCCTGGCATCGGTTGAGATCGACGACAAGCCTCACCGAGGATCAGCCTTTCCGTGGTCCCGTCTCGCCCCCTCGCTCCCAGCATGGGCGAGACGGCGCGCAGCCGCTCACCAGGTGCGGCCGATGGGAGGACGGCTCACTCCGTGTCGCTGGTGGGGGGCGACTCGGGCAGACCGACGCGGAGAATATGGATGCTGACGACCAGTGCCCAGACCGGGAAGGCCAGCTCGGACCAGGGCAGGCCGGCCCCCACAAGGAGCAGGACAAGACCCACGAGGTACCCGAAGACGGCGAGCGGACGGGGGAAGACGCCGAGGCGGTGCCCGATGGTCGAGGTGGTGAAGATGAACACCGCCGCCATCCGGAGCGCGTACGTCGTCATCAGTGTGTACGCGAAGTGGCGGCCGAAGCCCGAGGGCTGAGTCTCGTTCAGTACGGTCCCGGCCGCGGCACCGGCACCGAACATGGTGGCGACGAACACCAGCCCACTGCCCAGGAACGCGGTGGCGATGAATCTGTCCTCGGCTGCGCCGACCTGTGCGCGCAGGGCGCCCATGAACCACAGGAAGAAGATTCCCGCGAACGGGATGATCTCCAGTGCCGTACGCACCGCCCACCGCATGTCCGGATCGACCGCCGCGCCGGCGGCGTCCCCCGCGGGGATGGAGATCCGCACCAGCACGATGGCGACCGCCAGCAGTACCGCGAACACCGCCCCCGCCAGGCCGGCGGCCCGCGGCGTCCGCAACCGCTCCTCCTTCGGCTCCATGGGCACTCGCTTTCTCTCCCGATGCCGCTCTCGGTCCAGCAAGCAGGCACGGGCGCGTCCGCGCCACCGGGGGCCACCCGTGGGAGTGAGCGCTCAGGCAGGCCGAGGGCCCGCCGTCGAGCCGTCCGCGATCTCGGCCAGGATGTCGCCGTGGCACAGCTCGGGCGCGCACCAGCACGCCAGTGTCTTGCCGCGCAGGGCGGGCACCTGGGCGAGCAGGGCCGCGTTGATCAGCATGCGAGCCCGTGGCGTCCCACGGCCTGTGTGTACGACGCGGCGCACGTGGGCCCGCACCGCCTTCCGGCGGCCACCACGATAGGGCCGGGTCCCCCGGACCCGGTGCGCGCGCCGCAACCGCCTCCTGACGCCCTCCATGGACACGGCAAAGCTCCACAGACCATCGGTCCGCTGCGGCCCGGCTGTGCCGTACACGGACCCGCACGCCCTGACCGCGCCCAGGACCGCCACGACCGGCCTGAACCCGCGCACCTCCACCTTGAACGCGAAGGAGACCAAGCCCACCGCGATCAACCAGACCAGGAGCACCATCATCAGCGCCATGACCGTGAACAACACCGCGACGCCGAATTGAATCGGCACGAAAAGTGCCGACGTGTGTGTGACCGCGGTGGTGAACCTATCCGCCTGCCTCGTCACGAACCCCGGCAGCACGGGCACCGCAGCGTGCACCGCCTTCACCACAAGCACGAAGCCCACCGCGACCACATAGAGGGCCGCCGCCCGCTGATACGGGCTGGGAACCTTCCGCCCCCGGTGGAACGCCCGCACCGACTCTCGCACCCCCACCGTCACCGGCCGTGCGACACCACACCGCCGCCGCTCCGGCCGTGTCCTCGTGGATACCCTTCGCAGCGCTCCGCGCCCGCTCGAACGCCGGACGCCTCCACCGCGCCACCATCCGAGCCCGCACCCTGCCGGCCCCGCCCCACGCTCGCTCCACCAGCCCAGGCGGCTCCGCGACCGCCTGCGTGTTCTCCCCCGTTGCCATGCCGTCCATCCTGCGGCGCCGGTACAGGAACAGCCCGGGAAAACGAGAACTCCCCAGGATCCAAGCCTGTGGCGTCGAGCCTGCAAAGTCGCTCGTTTGCGGCGGGTGACGCAGTTCTTACCAGCACCCCGACCCCCACGCCGATCAGCTGCGCCTCCGCCTGCTGCTGCCGCCTGCTGGGCCGCCGAGGACGCCGCCGGGGCGGTCGTTGTTGGTCGTCGTTGGTCGTTGTCGGTCGTCGTCGGAGGGCCCAGAGGGGGCCCAGCTCAGGACCCCGAAGAGCCGCTAGCGCTAGCGTCAAGGGTCGCTAACGTTAGCGACCCCGCTACTGAACCAATCACCTCCTTTGGGTGTCAAGTCACGATTTTACGTGTCATGACGATGGCCCTCATGGCCGCGCTTACTGGAGCTCAGGCCCCACCGCAATCAGGTGGAAAACGTTCAGTGAAGGGGAGATCCATGATGCTTAACCGTATGAAGCGGGCTCTGACGGCCGGAGCTGCGTCCGCCATGCTCGTCGGCGGACTCGTGGCTGTGTCGAGCGCCCCGGCCTCGGCGGCCACCACGTCCAGTGCCCGTGCTACGACGCATGCGACGCAGTCGCCCACCTACGTCTGCGATTGGTACTACGAGGAAGACGGGTACGGCAACTGGTACTACGAGGAGGTCTGCTACTGACGACCAGGCAGTGCCGCGCGACGCTGGGAGTTCTCGATCTCGGGCTCCTCTGCCCTCTACGGGGCTCCTTGGGGGCTATGCCGTGGTGCACAAGTTCTGTTCTCTCTCGGTCGACGGATGCGCCGGGAGCCCCTTGAACTCAGCGTCCGGCTGCGGTGACGGTGATCTCCGGGCGCACGTCGTCGGGAGGGTGCCGAGGGCGGTGTCAGCCGGTGGGCTTGACACCGCCCTTCTCCGGCGCGCACCGGATGAGTAAATCCGCCCAAAGCAGACGGGTACTGAGGATTTCGCTTCGGGGTGACGTGTGGCTGCTGATGGGTGTACCCCGGAGGTATGAGGTATCCCGATGGGGGCGGCCTGACCGCGAAGCAGCGGGCCCAGCGGGAGGGGGTGCGGTTCGAGGCCGCCGAGATGTTCGCTGCCGGGGTCACGCCGTCGCAGGTTGCCGGGTGTCTGCGGGTCTCGCCGTAGCCCCGGCCGTCGCCGGGCGGTGCGAGGCGAACGGCAGTGACAGCAACGGCTGACAGCAACACCGGGAGACAGCGACGGATCATGGCGCACCTCTATGGAGGCGCGGGCCCTGGTTGGCGGCCCACACGGTGCCGCGGTCCCGGACTACGGGATAAAAAGGCCACTCCGGCACCACTCCGCTCCTTCCCTTGATCCCTCCGGGGCACCCGCTGGGCAGCACGCGCCGCGCGGGAGGGGAAGAGGCCATGACCCGGCAGGATGTGAAGGACGAGGTCATTCATCTGCGGTCGGCGGGGGTGGACCTGGGCAAGCGGTTCCTGGTGGCCTGCGCGCGGACTCCGAGCCCCAAGCGGGCCGGCAGCTGGCGCCTGGAGACCGAGCGTTTCGGCACCACACGCGCGGAGACGCTCCGGCTGCTGGAGTGGCTCACCGAGCGGCGGGTCGAGGTCGTGGTGATGGAGGCGACCTCCGACTACTGGCGCTGCGTCTACTACGTGCTGCAGCCGCATCTGAACCTGATGCTGGTCAACCCCGCGCACCTGAAGGGGATCCGGGGGCGCAAGAGCGATCCGAGTGACGCGGCGTTCCTCGCCCGGGCCGGCGCCTCCGGGATGGTGATGGGCTCCTTCGTGCCCCAGCGGCGGGTCCGGGAGCTGCGGGATCTGACCCGTAGCAGGACCGAGACCGTCCGGGCCGCGGGGGCGCAGGCCCAGCGGCTGGAGAAGGAACTCGAGGACACCGGGATGAAGCTCAGCTCCGTCCTGACCGACCTGGTCGGTCTCACCGGTCGCACCATCCTCGAAGCGCTCGTGGCCGGGGAGCGGGACCCAGCCCGTCTCGCGGACCTCGCGGTCGGCAAGGCCCGCAGCAAGATCCCCGCCCTGATCGAGGCGCTGGAGGGGGAGTTCACCGACCACCACGCCTTCATGGTCCGCCACTACCTGGACGAGATCGCCCGTCTCAACCGCACTGTCGAGATGCTCGACGCCCGCATCGCGTCGATGCTCGCCTCCGAGGAGACGGACCTGGACAACCTCGACACCATCCCCGGAATCGGCCGGACGGCCGCTGAGATCGTCATCGCCGAGACCGGCGGCGACATGGCTCAGTTCGCCTCCGCTCAGCACCTCGCCTCCTGGACCGGCGTCTGCCCGGGTACCAACGAGTCCGCCGGGGTGAACAAGTCCGGTCAGCGCGGAGCAGGCAACGCGGTGGGCGCGTCACCGGTCACCAGGGAGTCCCGGCCGGCCGCCAGCTCCGGCACGTACTTGTAGAGGGTCGTTCGGGAGACTCCGAGTAGCTTTGCAATCGACGTGATGGTGTTCTCCGGCTGCGCGAGCAGCGCGCGAGCATGGCGGGTCTGCTCTGCGGTCATGGCCGGCGGCCGCCCAATGCGCTCCCCACGCGCGCGTGCCGCCGCCAGACCTTCGTGGGTGCCCTGCACGATGAGCTCACGGATGAACTCCGCGAGCGCCGCGAACACGGGGAAGACCAAGCGACCGCCCGGAGTCGTGGTGTCCAGCGCCTCGTGGAGCGACTGGAAGCCGACGCCGCGCTTGCGCAGCCCAGAGACGATGGAGATCAGGTCTTGGATCGAGCGGCCCAACCGGTCGAGGGAGGGCACCACCAGGGTGTCGCCGGGCCGGAGGTAGTCGAGGCACTTCCACAGTTCCTCGCGCTCCGCGCGGCTCTGGTGGGAGGCTGACGGGGTGCCCGGCGAGACCGGTGTGACCTTTCGGTCCGATCGGGCGACGTGGATTGGGAGGCCACGACGCCATCCGCGGATCGGTGAACAACAGCGGGCGATGGCAGGGAGGGAGGCGGCGCCCCGCGTTTAATCGGTGCATGGCAGCCGGGCGGGGCTCCGAGTTAGGGCCCCACCTGTCGCCAGTCCGTCACGGGGCCGGGGTTTGTGTGGTCCGCAGGGCTGATCCAGAAGGCTTTGCCCAGCTCAGCGCTAAACTGGGCGCCTGTCCGGCCGTCCCCCGATGAGCGGCCCGTCAGCCGTCGCCCGACCCACGGCAGGAGGTGCTGCTTGGCGAAGCGGGCGTCGGCGGTGCGGCGGGCGACCCATCCGGGCGGCGCCGTGGGCGGCATCGGCGTACGCCAGTCCGCGTCCTGCGGCTCGTAGCCCAGCGTCTGCCACACGGCCTCCGCGACCCGGCGGTGTCCCTCGGCCGTCAGGTGCAGCCGGTCCACGTCCCACAGGCGGGGGTCGGCGAGCGAGGGCGCCCCGTACAGGTCGACGACCAGCGCGCCGTGCCGCTCGGCGAGGTCCTCGACGCAGGCGAAGAGTTCCTCCATGCGCGGCCGGAACCGTTCGAGTACCGGGCCGTTGCGGCCGGGGCTGCGCATCAGGACGAGCTGCTTGCAGGCGGGGGCGAGCCGCTCCACGGCCTCCTCCAGGAGCCCGCGGACGCGCTCCATGTCGACCTTGGGCCGCAGCGTGTCGTTGAGCCCGCCCACGAGGGTGATCACGTCGGGCCGCATGGCAGCCGCCACGTCCACCTGTTCCTCGACGATCTGTCCGATGAGCTTGCCGCGCACCGCGAGGTTGGCGTACTGGAAACCGGGCGTTCGCGCGGCCATCCGGCTCGCGAGGAGATCGGCCCAGCCGCGGTAGGAGCCGTCGGGCAGCAGGTCCGACATGCCCTCGGTGAAGGAGTCGCCGATCGCGACAAGACTGGTGTATGTGGCATTCGTCTGCATGGCGGGAAAGATGGTAACCCGCGCGCCTACTCGTCGGTAGGTCGGGCCGCCCTTACCGCGGGCGGCCCGGCGGTGCTCATGCCGGCTGGCCGAACAGCTCCCTCAGGACGTCCTCCATCGTCACCAGCCCCGCGAGCCGCCCGTCGCTGCCCATGACCGCCGCGAGGTGCGTACGACTGCGCCGCATCGCCGTCAGTACGTCGTCCAGCGGGGTGCTCTCCCGGACGCGCGCGATGGGCCGCATGTCTTGTACCCGGAACGGCAGGTCGCGCGGCATCGCGTCCAGCGCGTCCTTGACGTGCAGATAGCCCACGATGCGGCGCCCCTCGTCCACCACGGGGAAGCGGGAGAAACCGGACTCGGCGGACAGTCGCTCCAACTCCTCCGGAGTGACGCCCACGCGCGCGTAGACGAGGGATTCCAGCGGGAGCACGACGTCGCGCACGGGGCGGCGGCCCAGCTCCAGTGCGTCGTGCAGCCGCTCCTGGGCGCGGTCGTCGATGAGCCCGGCGGCGGTGGAGTCCTTGACCAGGCGGGCGAGTTCGTCGTCGGAGAAGGTCGCGGAGACCTCGTTTTTCGTCTCGACCCGCAGCAGTTTCAGCAGCCCGTTCGCGAAGGCGTTGATCGTGAAGATCACTGGGCGCAACGCGCGCGAGAGCGCCACCAGCGGCGGGCCGAGCAGCAGCACGGTGCGCACCGGCTCCGCGAGCGCGATGTTCTTCGGCACCATCTCGCCGAGCAGCATGTGCAGATAAGTCGCCAGGGCGAGCGCGATCACGAACGAGACGACGTGGCCCGCGCTCTGCGACACCCCCACCGCGTGGAACACCGGTTCCAGCAGGTGCGCGATAGCGGGCTCGGCCACGACGCCGAGGACCAGCGTGCACAGGGTGATGCCCAGCTGTGCGGCGGCCATCAGCGCGGACACGTGCTCCAGACCCCACAGCACACTGCGTGCCCGCCGGTCGCCCCGCTCGGAATGCGGTTCGATCTGACTGCGGCGCACCGAGATCAGTGCGAACTCGGCGCCCACGAAGAAGGCGTTCACGACCAGCGTCGCAAAGCCGATCAGCAGTTGTACGGCGGTCATCGCTTCCCCTCCTCCTCGTCGCGCGGCGCGTGCAGCAGCACCCGTGCGGCCCGCCGCCCCGAGGCGTCCACCACTTCGAGCCGCCATCCGGCGATCTCGAGGGTGTCCCCGACCGCGGGAATGCGGCCGAGCCCGGTCGCCATGAAACCGGCCAGCGTCTCGTACGGGCCGTCGGGCACGCGCAGTCCGACGCGTGCCAGGTGGTCGGTGCGGGCGGATCCGTCGGCCGAGTGCAGCGCGCGCCCCTCGTCGTCCGTGCCGGCCGGGGCGAGGTCGGGCGTCTCGTGCGGGTCGTGCTCGTCGCGGACCTCGCCGACGACCTCCTCCACGATGTCCTCCAGGGTGGCGACCCCGGCGGTGCCGCCGTACTCGTCGATGATCACGGCCATGGTGCGTTTGCCCCCCAGTCGATCCATCAACCGGTCGACGGTCAGTGACTCCGGGACGAGCAGCGGCTCGCGCATGACCTGGGCGACACGTGTCTGCGTCCGGCGTTCGGCGGGGACGGTCAGTACGTCCTTGATGTGCGCGATGCCGACGACCGAGTCGAGATTGCCGCGGTAGACGGGGAAACGGGACAGGCCCGTCGCCCGCGTCGCGTTCGCCACGTCCTCGCAGGTCGCCTGGACGTCCAGCGCGATGACCTGGACCCGCGGGGTCATCACGTTCTCCGCCGTGAGGTCCGCGAGATTGAGGGTGCGCACGAACAGTTCGGCGGTGTCTGCTTCCAGAGCGCCCTGTTTGGCGGAGTGCCGGGCAAGGGCCACCAGCTCCTGGGGTCCGCGCGCGGAGGCCAGCTCCTCGGCGGGCTCGAGGCCGAAACGGCGTACGACATGGTTCGCGGTGTTGTTGAGATGCGTGATGAACGGGCGGAACGAGGCGCTGAACCAGCGCTGTGGCGTCGCCACCCGCTTGGCCACGGCGAGTGGCGAGGAGATCGCCCAGTTCTTGGGCACGAGCTCGCCGACGACCATGAGGAAGACCGTCGACAGCGCCGTACCGATGACGAGTGCCACGGAGTGCGACGCGGAGCTCGACACGCCGATCGACTCCAGCGGACCCGCGATCAGCTTGGCGATGGACGACTCGGCGAGCATGCCGACGACCAGGTTGGTGACGGTGATGCCGAGCTGGGCGCCGGAGAGCTGGAAAGTGAGGTTCCGTACCGCCTTGAGGGCTCCCGACGCACCGCGCTCGCCGCGTTCGACGGCGCGCACCAGCTCGCTGCGCTCGACCGTGGTCAGCGAGAACTCCGCCGCGACGAAGCCGCCACAGGCCAGGGAGAGCAGAATCGCCACCAGAAGGAGCAGCGCTTCGGTCATCGGGTCACCTCCGTCCCATGGTCGGACAGGGGCCGGAGGATCGCGCGATGTCGGGTACTGGGAGGCTCGCCCATGGGCGGACGCTCACACCTTTCGATTGGGGGATCGACGGATTGATCGATCCCCCAATGGTAAAAGGATGGGCAAAGGGTCTCTTCGGGGGTGGGCCCCGTTCAGTCGGCGAGCGGCTTCACCCACCAGCGCCGCTGCCCCTCGGGCGCGTACCCGGCGGCCCGCCACGCATGCTGCGCGGTCTCGTTCCGCTGGAGCACCATCGCGTTCCCACGGCGCCCGCCGAGCCGTACGAGCCGCTCCTCGGCGGCGGTGAGAAGCGTCGAGCCGATGCCCAGCCGACGCCGGTCGGGATGCACCGCGAGCCGGTACGGATGGCAGTGCCAGCCGTCGAATCTCGGCTGCTCACAAGCTTCCCCGTCCGTGCCTACAGGGGCTTGACCCAGCGCCGCCAGTGGTCCTCGCGATGGTAGTCAGCCGCGGCCCAGGTGTGGTGTGCGCGTTCGTTGGCTTCCAGGACCATGGCGTCGACGCGTCGCCCGCCCAGGGCGGCGAAGCGTTGTTCGGCGGCTTCGAGCAGGGCGGTGGCGATGCCTTGTCGGCGGTGGTTCGGGTGTACGGCAAGTCGGTAGGCGGAGCATCGCCATCCGTCGAAGCCGGCTATGACGGTTCCTGTGAGGAGGTCGTCGCGCTCGGCGAGGAGCAGGGCTTCGGGGTCTCGTGTGAGGAGTCGGGCCACTCCGTCGTGGTCGTCGCTGATGCTGGTTCCTTCCGTGGCTTCACGCCAGAACCGCAGCACGGTGTCGATGTCCGCGAGGGTGGCGCAGCGGATGTGGAGATCGCTCATGGGGCGAGCCAAGCAGAGCGCTCGCCTGTCTGGCGAACGGTTTCCGCGCCGAGGAATCGACAAAGGCGTGGGTTTGGCCCCGGGCTTCCGTAAGCCGCGAGCCCGTCGGTCGCACCCTCGTGTTTCACGGGTTCACCTGATTGATGACCAAGCCCCTCCAGGGTGGTGCCCTACCGAGTCGGACTGCGCCCTGTGCGGCTGATGGTGGTGCACTGGTGAAGAGGGCAGCAGCGCGCGGTGCGCGGGTTCCGTCGTGGTCAGTTGTTCCGGAAGAGGCCAGCGGGCCCCGTGACCTGCTGCGACGCGGGCCTGGGTGGCTGACCTGCTCCGTCCCCTCACCACCGGCTCCTCTGCTTTCCCGGCCCCCCCGTGACCCGGCCGTCGCGCAGCGTTCAGTACTGCTCGGTCTCCCCAAAGCCCGCATCCACGTCATTGCCCGCACCAAAGGTGTCAGCGGCGGCGGTCGGGTTGAATCCGGGCGGGCTGTCCTTGAGGGCCAGGCCCATGTCGGCCAGCTTCGCCTTGACCTCGTCGATGGACTTCGCACCGAAGTTGCGGATGTCCAGCAGGTCGGCCTCGGAACGCGCCACGAGCTCACCCACGGAGTGGACGCCCTCACGCTTGAGGCAGTTGTACGACCGAACGGTGAGGTCGAGCTCCTCGATCGGCAGCACCAGATCGGCAGCGAGGGCGGCGTCCGTGGGGGACGGACCCACGTCGATGCCCTCGGCGTCGATGTTGAGTTCGCGGGCGAGCCCGAAGAGCTCGACCAGGGTCTTACCGGCCGACGCCATGGCGTCACGCGGACGCATGGCCTGCTTGGTCTCGACGTCGACGATCAGCTTGTCGAAGTCGGTGCGCTGCTCGACACG
>NZ_JBTLMO010000042.1:0-76944 GCF_054462255.1 Streptomyces sp. SD15
CCGCATGGCTGCATACCTACAATCACCACCGCGGACACACCGCGCTCGCAGGCAAACCACCCGCCAGCCGCGTCCCCAACCTCACAGGGCAATACACCTAGGGCCTCACCGCTGCTCTTGGGCGCCTCCCCATCGCCGTGCAAGTTGAGGTACATCTGGCCGTCGGGGTACGCGTTCTTCACCTGGTGCGCGGCGTTGAGTGCGAGGGCCGTCTTGCCGACGCCGGGCGTCCCGTGCACAACGATGAGCTTCGACCGGCTGTCGGCCGCGCCCACCGGGAGCGTTCGGCTTCCGGGGGCAGGTACGTCCCGAAGCATGGCCAGTAAACCGCCGAGGACAGCCTCGCACCCCACCACGGGTTCCACCGACGGCAGTTGGCGCGGCGGAAGCGGCTGCGGAACATTGGAGGCGGCTCCCGCCGCGGCGCGGTTGGCCCGGATCGCCCCGTACGCGGCAACACCGCCCGCCACAACCGCGGCACATCCACAGACAACGCGAGCGGTCGTCCCCCCGAAGACGTCGAAGATGATGTCGCCAGTGAGCCCCATCCCGGCAACCAAGCCGGTCGCCGAGGCCACTAGAACCGTGTTGCGACGCGCAGCGATCTGCTCCGACACGACCATCCCCCATGAAGTTCTTGTGACCCGATGGTACCGGCGCGGCCCAACGGACTGGATATCAGCGCGTGTTCAGCAGCGCACCGAGGAGGTCGGGGAGACGCGCCCCGACTGTGGCCCGGAAGTGGCGGGCTGCGAGAGTTCCCTGCATGGCCAATTCAGCTCCGCTCTCAGCTCAGTGATCACCTGCTTCCAGGTCAGCCAGGCTGGCGAAGCCCAGGTCTTCGTTCCAGGCATCGCGGGCTACTTCACGAATCGTCATGAAACGGCTCGCTGATCTGGGCGGGACCTGGGCCTTCCCGACACCTACGCACACGTGCGGCGTCGCCTGAACCGGCCAACGGTTCCCGACACCGCCTTGGAGATGCACTGGCGCATCGAACTCCTGTCGGTCCAGCAGCGCTGGCGACACCTCCGCCCCGCATCCGCACCGCCGCCGCGGGACTCCGACTCGCCTTCACATACACGGCATTGACACAAGCGAACTCACGGGCCAGCCGGAACCGAAGAGAAAGAACGGAAGCCGGCGGCCCAACCAGGCTGTGATCCAAGGGAGTTGAGTCTCGGCGCAGGTACACAACCCGGACCGGATGAGAAGATCTCACCACCTGATTCAGGCACGCCACACGTCATCCGAGGGGGAAACATGCCAGGCGGCACGTCCGGAGAACTCACCGCACAGCGCGAGAAGTGGTTCCGGGAGATTCAAGATGTGCTGCTGTGGCCGGTGAAGGACACCGCGGCCCTGGGAAAGAGTCGCCTACGGGAAGATCTCGGCGATCCCGGCCTCGTCCGCGCCCTGATGGTCGCACGGATCGCCATGCGGCTCGCCCGGGGCGAGCGGGCCGAAGAGATCGTCAAGATGCTCGCCACGAGCCCGGTGTTCTCCACTCCTCGCCCCACGTCCGCGGAGCACGAGGAACTCATCTCCAAGGTCGAGCTCGGGTTCGAGCGCTACGGGCTGGCGACCAACATTGTGACCGACGGTCTGGGACTCCTTCCGTGGAACCCGGAGAGCACGTACATGCTCCTGACCGAGTACTGGGCGGCGCAGCGCGGCCGCACCGTGCCCCGGCATCGTGTGGAACAGGAGCTCACCGACCTTTGGGACACGAACCACCCAGGTGTCCTCACCGCGCACTCGTCCCTGCCCGCCCTCCCACTCGAGGGCTACCCCGACATCTGGGAAGAGCTCAAGGCCGAGCCGGACGCGCGCGTCGGTAATGCAGCCGCCTTCACGCTCACCGAGCGAGGCGGCGACCGGGCGTGGGACCAATGGATGGCGAGTCGCACCTGGAGTCCGCTCAGGGCCGACCACCTCCAGACGATCGGCGGCGACCTCGTGCGGTGCAAAGCCGCGCGACGCGTACTCGGCCACCTCATCGAGCAGGCCCCGGCCGATGCCGAATTCCGCGGTGTCCTCGAACGCGCCGCAGAGATCTTCGACAAACAGCTGGAGAACATCGCTCTCGCCGTGGACGGCATGAGCGCCATCGAATTCGGGCTGCTGCGCGAACGCAGTGAGGACGAACACTTCCAGGACAGCTGCCTGACCACGTTCCAGGCCCATCTCCTTGACAGGTATTCGTCCTACGAGCCCCCGTACGACCAGGAGGCGACGCACAGCACATGGGGCCCCCTCCCCTGGTGGTCCGTCATCGTCCGCGACGAGCGCCAACGTCAGGCCGCCCTGGGAATCCTGACCCGCGGCGGCCTCCAGCTGAAGATCGAAGCCACCAGCCGCGACGCCGACGAGGTCCACATCACCTGCCATGAACCCGGACTCGGCCCCTCGGGGCTCACCGCCTGCCTCCGCTTCATGCTCCGGGACCCCGTCCAAGCATGCGAGCTCCTCCTCGTCGCCCGGCGGCAGTCCGTGACCGTGGACTTCCTCTTGGAGGAAATCGACGCGTGGGACTGCCCCCAGTTCCACCTCCTCGGGGCCTTGAACATCTCACTCGACAGCCCGGCCGATGAGACCCTCACCGACATCGCAACACGCGCGTTGCGCCGACTCCTGCCGGGCGCGTCGGGCACAGAACACTACGACGAGCCGATCACGGCACTCGACCGCCTCCTGAAAGCATCACGACTCCCCGACACCAACCGCTTCTCAGCGTGACAGCCGAGCTCACGCCACAGAGCCCCCCCATTCCGCCCCACCGCCACACACGGCACCCACCCCACCGCCCCGACGACGGCAGCCAAACACACCTCCCGGCCACAAAATCCGTACCCCACCCCATGGAAAACCAGCGCCCACCCCGCTGACCAGCACTGACACAACCGACTGCTGCACCGAGATCTAGTTTCCGCGAAGGCTCCGGTGTTGGTCGAACGGCGGAACATGCTGGCGCTGCTTGGGTTTCCACCTGCGGCGCCGCCCGCCGCTGCTCCGACTGCGACCTCCGCGCACCCCGCCGGATTGACAAGGCAGGCGGCGGCTTCGGGGCCGACCGCGGCGATGATCGGGGCTGCGCGACGGTTACTCCTCCCGCGCGTTTTCGGGGCACGGCCCGGAAAAGCAGGCACTGTGCACACAGATCGATGAACTGGGCCTGTACGACCGCGTGTTCCTCACAGGGCCGGCCTCGCCCATCGGGACCAAGTGGGCCAAGGGTGCAATCGCCGTGATTCCCTCCGACATGGAGTCCTTCGGCATGACATCGCCGAAGCCATGCACCGCGGCGTCCCCGTCATCGCCAACGACTGCCCACAAAGCCCGTCCGAGGTCATCGACCACGACACCAACGGCACACTCTTGCCACTCGACGGCAGCATCGATACCTGCGCCGACGGGCTCTCCCGTCTTCCGATGGCGCCCCGTGTGGCCGCCTCAGCGCCGCCGCCCGCGACCGGGCTGTCGACTACACACCCCGCACCCTCGCCCGCCGCTACGAGAACCTTTCGCTCGCTGGCCGTCGGAAGACCACCCAGACACGCGGCCTGTCCACCGCGTCCGCGCTGTCGGCCGTAGGCCAGTGGCAGGAGCCCGCAAGATCGACCACAGATCGGACCAGGATCGTGGACTGTTTCCACGGACGGGAGCGGCCGCAACCGTTCCTGGGTTACGCGTGCCCTCCAAGAAGGTGTTCAACCGACCGTCAGCGTCCGAATAGACAGCGGCACTCGCGAAACGGCAGGTCCGTCTTTCCGTGAGATCTGCCTGGGTCAGGGGGCCTGGAGGGAGCGCGCCATGTACGGCATCGACCATCAGCAACGCCGCCGCCCAGCTCACCGGTGGGTCTTTGGAAGGCGCTCGGCTGCGCCTCTGCGCACTTCAACGCTGCGACCAGTTGGTCCCCGTCGCTTCGGCGGACCAGGCGCTGCTGGAATCCGTGCTCGCCTCCGCATTGGGCGCGGTGAGCCGGACAGGCCCGGCCGTTGGGGGGTGCGGGAGGCCAAGCGCGTGGACGAGGGCTTGGTGCTGCGAGTGGAGCGGGCCGAGGAAGTGCAGGCGCTGCTCGCGCTGGTGCCGTACCGCACGAAGAACAGGCCGTGACGCGGGGTGCGCGGACTGGTCATGCAGACGGACGGTGCGCGGTTTCGATTCGGCTTCCGCACCCGGCTGTATGAGCGTTCGTGGCGGCCGGCCGAACCGGCCCCCTACCGGCCACCGGGCGGGCTGACCGAAGCCACCCGGTCCGACCTGTGGCACCACGTCGGCCGCGCCACCGAAGCCCTCGTTCCCTGCCCGGTGGTGATCGAAAATATCCGGGAGCCTCCCCCTACGGCGGCCACCTCAGCCTGCAGCCGTTCATGGAGTGGATGCACGGCCTGCCCGGCCCCCGGCTGGGGTGCCCCACCAGACTCGTTGGACATGTGTCTCGGCCGTACCGTGGTAGCCGCAGCAGAAGTTGGGTTCTTCAAGGTCCCCGGCAGAGCCTCTCAGTGGACTCACCGAGCCCTGGCGGCGTCCCGTGGAACGAAGCGCATGTAGGGATAGGCCGGATCCGGACGTGGCTCGCCCTCGGGCAGCACGGGCGCGAGCGCCACGAACACCCGCTCCATCACCGCGTCCGTGTATCCGGCCAAGGTCTCCGAGCCCTGGAGCAGAACGCCCCCAGCCCTCAGCGGGATCACCCGGTGGAAGGCGCCGGATGCCTCCAGCACCGGAGCACCACCGAGGTGTGCGGCCAGTTCAGCGGGACACACCGTCACCCAGGCGTAACCCCGCAGGAACTGGCGGCTTTCGCGCATGGACTTGCGCCTCTTACGGCGGAGTACAGCGTCGAGGTTCGTGAAGTCGTTGAAGTTGTTCAGCTCCACGCGGCCGAAGGCCGGATTACTCGCGTCCAACGCTTCGCGCAGGAAGTCGACCAGCGCGGCGCAGGCCCCTGCGTCCTCCGGGTCCACAGTCACTGCGGCCTCCGCATGCCACAGCGAACCGTCCGTCAGCACATGGTGCGTGCTGGCCCTGCCCAGTTCAGCCAGTTCACCGTCGTCCTTGAAGTAGTGGAGTGCCGTTCCCCAAGGGAACGACGCAAGGCATTCCTCGAAGTGTTTCCAATTGTCGTTGACGTGAGGGAAACGACGCGGGGAGTCGTCGATGTCCTGCCTGACGTGAGCTTGAGACACCACCCCCTCACCGCCGCTTGCCGCCGCCTTCGCCAGGCCGCCAAACAGCCGGGCCTGTGCAGCCCTGAACCACTGGATCAGGGATTCGCCCGGACCGACGCCCACAGCAGCGTCGAATGAGGCTTCGATGTAGACGTTCATGTCGCTCACCTTACTGACACCTCAGCAGGCCCCTCCCAAGACGCAGGACGGCCCTTGGGACAGGATCCGTCCCGCGCCCACCACGACTCCCGAAAACACACCCGCGACCGCAGCCGCCAGCCCGTAGCCACGGGTGTCCACGTCATAGACACCCGTGGGCGCGCCCGGGGAGTAGATACCGGTCGGCCCGGGGGAGGGCTCCGCGGTGGGCGTACGGGTGGGCTCCTTCACCGGCGTTCCGATGGACGGTCCGGGTGTGGGGCTCGGAGTGGGGGTCCTGGTGCGCTTCTTGTCCGTCCCGTAATACCTCATCCCGGGCGAGCTCACTTCGGACCACACTCGCCCCTTGCCCTGGCCCGAGGAGAGGAACGTCTGTGCTGGCAGGTAGTCACCACGTTGGACGGCTCGGTCGTCGCCCACTTCGTCGAAGTGGTCCTCGAGTTTGGTGACATATCGGGTCAGGTCGTCCGGGCCATCCTCCCTCCCGTATGGGGTGTTCGGCTTGACCTCCCAGATGTAGACCCGATCCTTCGCCCAAAGAATCACGTCCGCACGGCCGTCATTCTTCTTGTCCTTGCCGTCGCTGGCTCCCGGGATGGCATTGGCCTTGCCTCCGCCGTCTCCGATATCAACCGTGACGTATCCGTCGATGTTGTGCTGCTTGGCCCACGTGGCCGCGGAAAAGCCGGTTGCGCAGACGGCCGCGTCGTGCGCGGACCTCTGGTAGGCGAGGCAGTTGCCGACGTTGGTGTTCCCGTTGTTTCGAACGACCGTCTTTCCGTCGTCGCCGTCGCCAGCAGTGCCGCCGCTCGACGAGCCGTTGCCCGTCCCACCTCCTCCTCCGCTTCCGCTTCCACCCTTGTTGATGGAGTCGATCGTGTCCCTGGTGCAGTTGTAGTTCGGGTAGCAGCTTTCGAGACCGGTGGGGTCGCTCCGGGTGACGGGGCTGTTGTTCGCGTAGGCGTAGCCGTTCATCTGGAGCGGATCGGTGTTGTCGAACACCGGGTCGGCGGAGATGAAGCGGCCCGTCGACTGGTCGTACTCGCGGGCACCGAGGTGAGTCAGACCGGTGTTGGTGTCGTCGATCCCGACGCCGAGGTATGTGCGCTGGTTGGGCCAGGCCGACGGCTTGGTGCCGCGGATCTCGCCGTACGGCTTGAAGGCACGGCGAGTGACGGCCTGCCCCGGGCCCAGCTCGACCGCCGTGGTGGCGGTGCCGACGCTGTCCGTCAGCAGAACGCTGAGCTTGTGGGAAGTGCTGGATCCGTTGGTCGTACGGACCACCGATGGTGCCCCGGTCAGGCCGTACGACCGGGTGGCGTTGACCGCCTTGCCGTTCGCGTCGCAGGTGATCTCGCTCTCGCCCAGGTAGAGCGTGGTGCCGGAGACCGAGTGCTGGAGCAGACGGTTGCCGTCGGCATCGTAAACGTACTGGGTTGTGGCCCCGTCCGCCGTGGCGGTGTCGAGTTTCTCCTCCGCGGTCCAGTGCAGGTCCTGGCCGGGCCGGTCCGTGGTGTTGCCGGCCGCGTCGTACACGTAGTCCTGCGTGGCCGGGGTGCCACTTCCCTGCACGCTGGTGACCTTGCTCATGGTGTGCGGCTGGAGCAGCGCGGGCGTGCCGCCGGAAGGGTTGCTCTTGCCATAGCCGTACGTGCGCTTGATGTCCTGCGCGGTGTTCAGGCCCGTACTGGTCGCGTGCTGGACTTGGGTCGCGCGGTTGCCGATCGCGTCGAAAGTGTAGGAGTCCCAGTAGGTGGTGGCGCGGCCGGTGGCAACCGTGGCGGCGTCCGGCGCAGCATTGGCCAGAGACGTCTTCAGCGCGTCGTCGGGCGCGGTGGCGTCGGACTGTACGTCCGGAGCATTGGCGATGGGGCCGGCGGAGCGCTGTCCGCCCATGTTGTAACCCCAGGTCGTGCCGTTGGCTGCCTTGCACCCGGTGAAGTTGCCGCCCGGCGTGACGTTGGAAGTCCAGCCGTGCACCAGCTCACCCAGCTGGTCATAGGTGAAGCACTGGGTGTCCCAGTTCTTGGCCGTGGCCGTCTCTGTCTGGGAGGCGACGGAGGTGACGTTGCCGACGGTGTCGTACGAGTAGTAGGTGTCGGCGAGGCGGTTGGGGACGTCGGTCTCCCGGTCCCAGACCGTGCGCTGGAGGCGGCCGGTGTTCTCGTCGATGAAGTTCGTGGTCCACACCCGGTAGGGCTGCGGACCGTTCACCGCCTGCAGGGCTTCGCCGTAGGGCGAGTAGCTGATGTCCGCGGTGTACCAGGACAGGCCGGACAGAGAGGTGGCCAGGCCGTCCTGGTCGTAGCGGGTGTAGACCGTCTCCTTGGCGAGGCCGCCGGGCGTAGCGGGGAGCGTCGTCGTGAACGGCTTGCCGGTCGGGGTGTAGGTGTACGTGTACGTATAGGTGCCGGCCAGCCCCTTGGTCAGGTTGTTGTCGGGGATGACCACCTCGCGGCCGGTGGGCTTGTAGTCGGTGGTGTAGCCAGTGACCTTGGTGACGTAGTCGCCGTCGGTGTCGTGGCGGACGGAGGTGGCGAGCTGTCCGATAGCGCCGGGCACCGTGTCGTAGGTCCACTCGCGGGTGGGGGCGGAGTCCTCGCTGCCCTCACGGGTCGCGACAGTGCGGCCGAGGGCGTCGTACGCGGTGTACACGGCCTTCTGGTTGGCGTCCTTGGCCATGGTGCGACGGTCGAGGTCGTCGTACTCGAACGAGGACGATCCGGTGTCGGCGTCCGTCTGGTCCAGCAGGCGGCCACGGGCGTCGTAGTGGTACGTCCAGACGTTGCCGACCTCGTCGGCGATCGACGTGGGCTTGTTACGGAAGTCGTAGGCGTAGGTGGTGTCCCGCCACTGCGACAGGTCGGACTTGGTGTAGTGCTGGATCCGGGAGACGCGCCCGAGGGCGTCCGTCCAGGTCTTGACAGGCGGTTGAGCGCCTCCGGCGGGCTTGCTGACGGTGTAGTCGTCCCCGTACTCAGTGGTGCTGGAGTAGACCGGGTTCCCGCTGTGGAGAGTGGTGACCTTGAGGGGCCGTTCCAGACCGTCGTACGTCGTTGTGGTGGCGCGCGGAATGACCAGTTCGCTCTTGGGCTTGAACTGGCGTGCCTGAGGGGCCCCGGGCGCCAGGTAGGCGTCATTCGCCGTCACGGCAAGGCCGTGGTCGTTGTACTTGATGTCGGTGACGAGCCGCCCCGGACCGGTGGCGTCGGTCTGGGTCTGGATGGTCCGCAGCAGCCCGTCGTACAGCGTGACCTTGCTGTCGTAGGTGCCGTTGTCCTGCAAGGACTGGACGGTCACGGCCGTCGGCCGGTCGCCCGAAGTGGTCTGGTAGGAGATCTGGACGTTGGGGGTCTGGCTCCCGGAGGAGCGGGACGGCAGCCAGCCCTTGATCAGTCTGCCGAAGGCGTCGTACTCACTGCGGGTCGCCCGGCCGTTGACGTCGGTGCTGGTGAGGACCGTGCCACGGCCGGGGTCGAGGGTCTGCGTGACGGCCGCCTTGAGCGGCTTGGTGACCTTGACAGAAGTGACCGGTCCGCCATCCGCGGGCGTGTAGTCGGTGATGGTGGCCTGGTCGCGGGCGTCGGTGGAGGTGTGGGCCCTGCCGAGGGAGTCGTAGGTCGTGAGGTTGTCACGAATCCAGCCCGTGCCCTTGCCGTCATTCGTCCAGCGGGTGGTGAGCAGGCCCTCGGTGGGCAGGACGCCCAACCCCTTGGAGTCGTACGCACTACGAACGGCGGAGATCAACTGGCTCGCGGGAGCGGCGTCGGCCTGACTGCACGAGGTCGCGGTGGTGCGGGTCAGCTTGGGCAGGCCGATCAGATGGACGGCGGGGTCGGTGTTGTTGACGTACTCGGTCTTGGCACAGGTGTAGTCACTGCGCTTCTCTGCGGTGCCGTCGGGCCGCACCACGGAGGTCTGGACCTCGACAGACAATCCGTGGTCCGGGTCGACCTCGGTCTCCGTACGGACAGAACGCCAGCTGGAGCCGACGTTCTGGATGGTGTCGGCGCGGCTAGTCCAGACGCGGTAGGCCTTCAGCGGGTCCAGTCCGCCGTCGCGGTCGCGGGAGGCGGTCTCCTTGGAGGCCGGGAAGGTCAGTGTCCGCTTGACCGGCTTCGCGCTGCTCGCGTTGGACTCGTAGGTCAGCGTCTCAGCGGGGATCCCGGCGAACTCCGGCCGGTCCTCGGCAAGTTCGTAGGCACCAGTGGAGTCCTTGAGGGGGCCGCCGGTGCCTCTGAAGTAGCGGGTGACGGACTTCGACTGGGTTTGCGGCGCGTCCGGGCCGGAAGTCGCGTCGCCCTTGCGGACGGTGACCTTCTGGTAGCCGAGCCACACGCTGTGGGTGCGCAGATCGGGCTTGGAGAACTCGTCGTCGTCCTTTGCCCAGGCGGCGCCGTCGTAGTCGTAGGCAGTGGTGATGTCACGCCCGTTGGTGGACACCTTGTCGTGTTCGACGACCTCGTCCACGACGTACTTGTTGAACCAGGCGAGCGCGGGCTTCTCCTCCTCGCCGTCCGGCGACCACCGAACCGGATAGCAGGTGCCGTGATTGTCCGCGGGGGCGACGTCGGGCTCGACCGCGCAGCCACCGGTGTAGGTGACGTTGATGTCCCCACCTGTCTCGGTGGTGACGGTACCGATGCGCGGCCGTGTGAATCCCGGGCGCTTGGTACCGTCGGCGCGGGGCACCAGGTTGGGCAGGTGCTTGTCAGCGAGGTAGTCGCCGAGGGGGTCGGTCTTGTCCACGGTGTACGCGGAGAAGGTGATCGGGGGCATCTTCTTGCCCTTGGTGTCACCGGGGGCGTAGGCCCAGCGGGTGACGGAGTTCAGCCATAGGCTGGGTGAAGTGTCGTACCAGTCGCGAGGGAAGGACTGGTCGAGGTCGTAACGGTCCACCATGGCCAACCCGGTGGCGCCGGGACGGACAGCCTGGGTGGTGACTGCGTCCAGGCGCTGCCGGGTCCAAAAGGACGGGAAGGTGGCGCACTTCTTCGACGTCGCCAGGCAGTTGAGGTTGCCCGGGCTGTCCCACCAGGGCTGGTAGGCGGCAGGGTCCTTCGTCTTGTTGAAGTTCGCCGGATCACAGGCGGTGTCACTCTTCAGGCAACGTTCCTTCGCCTCGAAGACGACCTTCGCCGACGGGCTGGTCAGCTTGTCGGGGCGCAGGCCGTACTCGATGGAACTGGGGTAGCCGCCGCGGACGTACTCGACCAGGTTCGTGAGCTGGTTGTCGGCCGCGTAACGGTTCGTCTCCTGCTCCCAGTTGACGATCATGGTGTTGCCCTTGGTGTCCACCACCTTGTCCAGGCCCCAGCGCCAGGCCTGCGAGCACCGGGAGTCGGCGAAGGCGCTCTTGTAACAGGGTTCCTTGGAGTGGTTGCCGTAGACGGGCACGGTGAACACCGAGCGACTGTCCTCGTGACCGCCACCGATCTTGTTCAGACCGTAGTAATAGCGGGTGCCGTCAGTGGTAGTGACGACCCAGTACTCCCCGTTGTTGTCGCCGTTGTCGCCGTCGGTCCGCAGTTCGACCCGGGTGCCGTCGTCGGCCTGGGACCGGTAGACGTTACTGGTGCCGACCCGGACCAGTTCCGTTGTCTTGCCGCCCAGGGACATCACCGCGTTGTACGACGCCCAGCACAGGTCGGATGTCTTGTGCGAGGCGTTGTTCGCCGTGCCGTCGCCGTTCGCCTTGCGGTCGTCCTGGCAGGTGCGGTAGCGGCGCTCGATGTGGCCGGGCTCGTAGTTCCAGCCCTCGCCGATCCAGGAGGCCTGCGGCGAGGTGACTGCCGTCTTGCCGTCCACGGCCTGGGAGTTGTAGTCGAAGGAGATCGTGGGCTGCGGACCGGCCGGGGTCGGCGGCACCTGAAGGGCATAGGAGTAGGTGAATGCTCCGGACGAGCCGCCGCCGGCCCACTTGCCTGACGGGGAGAGCGCGGTGGCCTTGAAGCTGCCGCCCTCGGCGGCCCCGGAGTCGCGCACGCCGACCACGGCCTTGTCGCCGGTGGCCGCTGCGGCGAGGCCCGCGTACGAGGCCTGCGCAACCCCCGCACCGCCCTTGACGCCGCCATCGCTGTCGGCTGCCGCCTGACTCACCGTGCCGTCGGCCGCGGTGTCGACCACTGCCGACACAGTTCTGGCGTCGGTGTCGTTGACGGACTCCAGTGCGCGGGGAGTGTTGCAGGCCGTGTTAGTGGGATCGGTGAGATAGCACTCGGGAAACTGCACGAACTCCAGGCGGGACGACCAACCCGCCCCGTAGAGGTTCTGGAAGGACTTGTAGTCCAGCCGGACGGTGACCGGCACGGCTCCCGCCGCGGGAGCGGTGACGACCACGAGTCCGCCTTCGACCCCCTCGGTCAGCTCGTCCGACCGGTCGTACAACCGCACGTCCCAGGTTCCGGTCGGCTGTGCCTCGCCCACCGCCTGGCCCAGGGCCACCGGCAGTTGCCCCGCCGACCGGGGCTCGGTGGGCGGGGTCTCGGCCGTCGCCAGGGAAGCCGGACTCGCGGCGAAGGAGGTGGTGCTGACCGTGGATGAGAAGTTCACCTGGGCAGTGCCGCCAGCCGGGGCCACGACCGTCTCGTCGGGCGCGTCCTCGGAACGGGCCGGGAAGCGCGCCACGAGCCCCGTCCGGGTCACCTGTTCGTTCGTGCCCTCGACGAGCGTCTCCTCCTGGAGCTTCTCCAGCGGCACACCACTGCGGTCGGGCACGGGCGGCACCGCCAACGCCTGCGTCGGCAATAGCGTCATTAACAGCACGCCCCCGACGACGGCGCCGACACCCACCTTCCAGCGGCGCCCGGCCGACCGGCGGCGCGCATGCGTTCTCCATCCGGAAACGGGCTGCCCACCCATCGAAAGTCCCCCCAGGCGCAGGTCAATTGCGCCGCCGCGGTGCAGAGCACACCACGAAAAAGATTGATCAGATGGCGGAGATTCTGTGGGAACCCTGAGCGGAATTACTACGCTCAATCACTTGTATGTGATGATCACCACAAGACAAATCTGCCCACACAGCAGCTACACAGGTCAAAGTACCTCCGCTGACGCCGCCCCAGAATTGCCGGCCACTGAACGGCTCGTGACGTCCGCCCTTACGTAGGTCATCATCTGCTCCCGTGCGTGAGCGCTGTCCGTCGCGGAAGACACCGCCAACGGTCCACGCGCCAGGGGGGAGTTCTTCATGTCCGGGAAATGGGCGCACAGAGTGGGTCGCCGCACCACGGCCGCGGTGGTGATCGGCGCAGTTCTGGCTGGCGGTCTCGCCTACACAAGCCTGACGGGCACTCAGTCCGAGCGTCCCCCCGACGCCCCGCGCGCTCAAGTGGGCGACACCAACCGGCCGATCAGGGAAGCCGACGCCATGGCGCGCGCGACGAAGACAGGCAAGCGCGTCGAGATCACGGCCCTGCGGACGGCGTACTCCACCACTTGGGCCACACCTGAGGGCACCCTGCGTCAGCGGATGCACGCCAGTCCCGTCCGTGCGAAGGTGGAAGGCCGCTGGCGGGACATCGACACCACACTGGCCCGAGTCGAGAACGGCTGGGCGCCCAGGGCCACCAACGCCCGCATGGTCTTCTCCGCCGGAAGTAAGGGCGATGACCGGGACCGTGCCTCGCGATCAGACTTCCGGCGTTCCTTCTTGACGGGCCCTCAGGTTGCCGACGCACCCGGAAACCCTCTGGTCACCCTGACAACGGGCGGGCACGATGTCGTCCTTACCTGGCCCGGTGAGGTACCCGAGCCGGTCGTCGAAGGCGCACGCGCTCTGTACTCCGAGATCATTCCGGGTGTCGATCTGGTTCTGACCGCCGACGACCTGGGATTCGCCCAGTTACTGGTCGTCAAGAACCGGGAGGCGGCCACCGATCCCCGAATCGCTTCCATCGCCTACGGTCTCACCTCCCCCGATCTGACGTTCCGTCTCGATCCCAAATCGCGCTTGGTGAGCGCCGAGGACGCAGCGGGCCGGGTGGTGAGCGTCTCCCCGACCCCCCTCATGTGGGACTCCGCGGGCCACTCCGCAAAAACCGACGGCACGGTAGGCTCGGACGAGGCTCCTCCTGAGCCGAGCGACACCGCATCTCCTGCTGAGGAGCCTGCTGGCGAGGAGTCCTCGGACGCCGAATCGCCGTCCGAGGCAACCACGTCGACTCCTCCCCCGGCGTCCAACGACGAGCCGGACCCCACCCCCGAAAGCCGTCCCCCGGCCACGGACGAGGCTCCGGAGTCCTCGCTTCCCACGGCTCCCACCGGCCCGTCACCGTCCGTGCCGGCCGAGCCCACCGTCGCGCCCTCCGACAGTGGCACGCTCGCCCTGCCCGGCCTCGACGGGCCGCAGCCCGCGTCACACGGCTCGCTCGTCGGCGCTTCCCTGGACGAGGGCACCTGGAGCCTCACCCCGAGCCAGAAACTGCTGACCGCCGACGACACGGTCTACCCCGTGTTCATCGACCCTTCCATCAAGAAGCACTCCGACGACTGGACCACCGCCTACGACAACTACCCGAAGGCGAACTTCTACAACGGCAAGGGCTTCAACTCCGGCACCCACGAGGCACGCGTCGGATACGAGTCGGACACCTGGGGCACTTCCCGATCCTTCTTCACCATCGACTGGGATCCGAAGCTGAAGGGCGCCAAGATCTACAGCGCGACCCTGTATACCCTTGAGACCTACTCATGGTCCTGCGACGGACGCACCGTCGACGTCTACCGGACCGGAGCCATCGACGACGACACCACCTGGGCCAACCAGCCCACGTGGTACGAGCGGCTGGATTCCAAGGACGTGGCTCACGGCTACCGGTCCTCCCGCTGCCCGGACGAATACGTCGCCTTCAACGTGAAGGAAGCGGCCGAGCGAGCGGTCGACGGCGGCTGGGGCACCCTCACCCTGGGGCTTCGGGCGCGCTATGAGAACGACCAGTACGCCTGGAAGAAGTTCCAGGCCGACGGCCAGAGCGGCCCGTACGTCGAACTCGATTACAACCGGCCGCCCAGGGAGCCCACCAACCTGGACATGGACCCCGAGCTGTACTGCGACACGACGGCGGACAAGGACGGCAAGTACGTCAATGTCGGCAAGACCGCGGTCGCGTTCTGGGCAAGCGCAACCGACCCGGACGGCAACCTCTCCAAGATCCACTTTGATGTGTGGCCCACGGGCGACGCCGACAACGAGGTGGCGAGCGTCGACATCTCGGTCGGTGCGGAGGGCGGTTCCAAGGCCCGCGTCCATACAGCGGAGATCCCGTCGAGCAAGTTCCAGACCGGCAAGACCTACTCCTGGCAGGCACGCTCCATCGACAAGCGCGGAGCGTCCTCCACCAACGCGCCCAAGGGCACGACCCCGTGTCGGTTCACCTTCGACGGCACTCCCCCGAGCTCTCCCACGGTGGGTTCGCCGGACTTCCCCGCCGCCGACGCCAACAGGGACGGCGACACGGACGACAGCGGCGACAACCGCTGGAGCGAGAAGCGGTTCGGCACCCAGGGCACTTTCACCTTCAAGAGTTCCGCCGACGCCGTCCACTTCGACTACGGGTTCAACGGCTCCTACGACCGCAGCGCCAACCGCAAGAGCACCGACCCGCTGACGGTCACCGTCACGGACGTCAAGCCGCCCCAGGCCGGCCCCAACGTCCTGTACGTCCGTGCCGTCGATAGCGCCGGCAACCCGTCCCAGCCGTCGAAGTACTTCTTCTACGTCAAACCACGGGACACGGCCGACGCCGCCGGCGACTTCACCGGGGACAAGCTTCCCGACCTCTTCACCGTGAACGGCGACAACAACCTGCGGCTCTACCCGTCCGAAGCCACCACCGAACTGACCAAGGGGACGGGCGACCTGTTCGCCTCCATGCCCGCGGCCTACCGGGCCAATCCCGAACGGGACCCCGCCGACTCCGACGACCCCGCCTATGTCTCCGCTCCCGCCGGCGACTGGCAGGACGCCCTGATCACCCACCTCGGCGACGCCTACCCCGGTGACGGGGTCGAGGACCTGATCGCTCGCCGGGAAGGCAAGTTGTGGCTGTACCCGGGCGATGGCTACGGAGGTGTCAACACCGATGAACGGCAGCAGATCGTCCTGCCCTCAAACGCCCCCGACCCCGCCACATACACGCAGATCGTCGCCGCTGGCGATGTCGTCGGCAACGACTCCAAGCCCGACCTCTTCGTCCTCATCGGCGGTGAGTTCTGGGCGTTCACCGGCTACAACGGCGCCTCATACCAGACGGCGAACCGGCTGGCCAGCAGCGCCTGGGTCGACCGGGATCTCGTAATGGTGCGCGACATCAGCGGCGACGGGGTGACCGACCTCCTGTACCGCACCGACGCCAGCGGACGACTGCTATTGCGCACCGGCATCAAGGCCGACGCCGGTGGGGTCGATCTGGGATCCATCGCCGCCGCTGCGGACTCTGCCAACGGAGTCGACGACGTGTACGGAACCAGCGGCTGGAACCGCAGCAACATCAAGCTGTTCGCAGGCGGTGGAGACGTGAACATGGACAAGATCCCCGACTTCTGGGCGTTCATGGCCGACGGGGGAGTCCGCTTCTACCCCGGTGGCCGTACCACGCACGCCGCCCCTGTCACCGTCATCGGAACCGGCAACTGGGCGAATGTGAAGACGATCGGCTGATCCGTGGGTGACCCGGGTGGCTCGTAGGTGCTACCCGGGTCAACCGCCGAGGTCGCCCAAGGGCCAAGAACGCCAGTCCCTTGACCAGGAAGAGCGAGCTGAGGCGTTGGAACAGGCCACCGAAGGCGGGCGAGTGCTGCTGATCCCGGAGCATGGGTTCCCGAGGCACAGCAAGCGGCACATGCACCGCCCCGCGCATAGCTCACCGGCGACCCCGTGAAGTTGGGGTCTTGCGTGAAGAAGGAATTCCAGCCGACCGAAGTTGTCTTCCAGTGTCGCCTGCCACTGTCGAGCGTCACCTTGACATTGGTCACCGACCTGCTCCGCGGCCACCTCCGGAAGATCAACTCCCGCTGGCGCAAGCTGGATGCGGGACGGATGACCGTGATCGTTCTCGCCCACCTGCACTGTGCCGGCGTCCGCTGACGCAGGTCGGCCGCACGAGCCCTTTCAAGCTGCAGGAAGAGCAAGGAAAACAGTGCGGTCCACAGCCGCGCACATCTCGCCCGCACACCACCCGCCCGATGGATCCGGACCAACTGACGGAGTTCATCGAGAAGGTGGCCGGGCAGCTGGAAGAACTTCGCGCGATGCACCCCCGGCTCGCCGCCGCCCGTGCCGAATGGGCCGCGCGGACCGACACGATCCCCAGCGCCGAGACCGCGTAATCCCTCCCATCCAAGACTGCCCCGAGGTGGGCGTTTCCAGCATGAGGTCCGATGGCTGTCGCAAACGCCCTGCCCAGAGGCGTCGCCCGCGCCACTGCTCCTGGAACTTTTCAGGGACTTTCAGCCCTGTCTGAGGGACTTCCGAGGGACTTTTCGCCGCCCAACGCGGCAAGAAGGGCCCCCGACGCAGGTCAGAGGCCTTTTCCGAGGTGAAGCCGCAGGTGGCGGCAGACGAGTCGGGCTGTACGCCGGGTTCTGTCGCCCGGGCGCCTCGCGGCGGCCGGGGAGACGGCCATCCATCTAGGGCCGGCGTTGCCGCCGGCCTCGTGCGGTCTACCCGCGGACTCGGGCGGGCAGCCCTCGAACGTCCGCGCAGAAGCACCGAGGTACTTCCTTTTGACCTTGCTCCGGGTGGGGTTTACCTAGCCGCCTGAGTCGCCTCAGGCGCTGGTGGTCTCTTACACCACCGTTTCACCCTTACCGAGGACCGAGGTCCCCGGCGGTCTGTTTTCTGTGGCACTGTCCCGCGGGTCACCCCGGGTGGCCGTTAGCCATCACCCTGCCCTGTGGAGCCCGGACGTTCCTCGGGGAGGTCCACAAGGGCCTCCACGCGGCCGTCCGCCCGGCTCGTCTGCCGTGTGGACCATGGTACCGGGCGCTTGGCGCTCCTCGGGCCGGCTGTCGCCAGTACCGAGCCGGCCAGGATGAGGGTGAAGGCTGCGAGGACGCCGGGGGTCAGGCGTTCGTTCAGGAAGAGGGCTCCCGCGGCCACCGCTACGGCCGGGTTGACGTACGTGATGACCGTCGCCCGCGTCGGGCCCGCCTCCTTGATCAGTTCCAGGAAGGCCACGAAGGCGACCGCGGTGCAGATGACGCCCAGGCCGGCGAGGGAGGCCAGGATCTGCGGGGAGGGGAGCTCGGAGGGGCGGGTGGCCGCTGCCGCGGGGGCGTAGACCAGCGCCGCCAGGGTCAGGCAGGCGGCCGTGAGGTGGAGCGAGGGGACGTCCTTCAGATGGCGCGCCACTATCACCGGTGCCGTCGCGTAGCCGACGACCGTCAGCAGCACCTCGGCGAGTGAGCGGGCGTCGCCGCCGGTCAGGTGCGGGACGGTGAGGACCGCGACGCCGGACAGGCCGAGGGCGAGGCCCGTGACGCGGCGGGCGCCGAGCCGTTCCGTGTCGCCGAGCAGGCGGGCCGCGACGACGCCGACGATCGGCACGCCCGCGATCAGGAGACCCGCCGTGGAGCTGGAGAGGTGACGCTCGGCGTCCGTCAGGGTCCACCAGGGGACCACGATCTCGATGACCGCGAAGGCCAGCATGGGGCGCCAGTGGGTTCGTACGGTTCGGGTCAGGCCCCCTTGGTGGATCGCGAAGGGCAGGAGCAGAGCCGCGCCCAGCGCGCAGCGCGTGAACACCACCGTCGACGGGGACACTCCGTCCACCGCCACTTTGATCATCAGGTAGGGGATGCCCCAGACCACTCCCATCAGGGAGAACAGGAACCAGCCGCGTGCAGTCATGCGGGCAGTTTCGGACGCCTCACCGGTGGGTGTCTTGAACGCTGTTGCGGTACGCCGCCGGGGTCACCCCCAGCACCCGGCGGAACCAGCGCGTCAGATGCGCCTGGTCCGCGAAGCCCACCAGTCCGGCCACCTCCGCCGGTCTCAGCCCGGACTCCAGCAGGCCGCGGGCCCGGTTCACCCGGTGCTGGGCGAGCCAGGCGTACGGCGGTATCCCCATCGTCGTACGGAAGGCGCGCAGGAGCTGGTAGCGGGACAGGCCGAGGTCGGTGGCGAGGGAGGCGAGGGACGGGGGTGCCTGGAGTTCGTCGGCGAGGCGGTCGCGTACGGCGTGGGCGATGTGCGCCCCTCCCGGGACCGTGTCGCACGCCGGGCGGGCCGTGGAGTGGCGGCGGGCGAGGGCGGTGAGCAGCCAGGGGAGGCGGGACTCGGCTTCCAACGGGTCGGGGCAGGCGCTGAGTTGAGTGTGCGCGGTGCGCAGGGCGGCGGCCAGGTCCGGGTCGTCGAGGAGGGGGTCGCGGAAATGCGGGACGCCGCCGAGGATGCCCTCGGTGAGCAGGGACGGCTCGGCGTACAGGGCCCGATAGGCGAAGCCGTCGCGGGTGGCCGGGCCACCGGTGTGTATTTCGCCGGGGGCCAGTACGACGATCGAGCCGAGGCCGGTGCGGATGCGGCCGCCCCGGTAGTCGATGAGCTCGGAGCCGCCGACGGAGACGCCGATGGTGAACTCCTCGTGGGCGTGCGGCGCGTAGCGGTGCTGGTCGAAGCGGGCGGTCAGCAGGTCGAGGGGGCGGCCGTCCCGTCCGAGGATGGCGCGGGTCCAGCGGGCCTCTTCGCGTACGGGCATGGGCGCCTCCCTCGAAGCCTCAGGGGTGCAACACCTGAGGCCCCCGCTTCCATACCGCCGCCGGGTCCGGGCTGCTACAAGAAGTCTGTCGTGTCCAGGTCGAAGGCAAACGGTTCCGGGAGGGCGAGTGACTTGCCGAAGGGGAGCGTGCAGAGCTGCCGGTAGTCGTCCTTCTCAGGGTCGCTGAAGAGCGTCAGTGAGGAGGCGTCGCGGTCGATGAGCAGGTAGAGCGGGATGCCGCCGCGCGCGTAGCAGCGGCGCTTGGCCTCTCGGTCGGCCCCTGGCTTGGTGGACGTGACTTCGACGACCATGGCGACGCCCTCGCAGGGCATCCAGGAGTCGGCGCCCCGGAAGAGGCGCAGTTCCCTGGGGGCGAAGGTCGCGTCCGGGATCGCGTGGTTCTTCGGGCAGGCACCCCCGCTCTTCAACTTCAGTCCCTTGTTCCCGGAGAACTGCATGTCGGTCTGGGACCGCCTGTACACCTGGCTCACGATCAGCTCGATGTGGTCTTCGTGGTCCCCGTCCGGCGGCGGCGTCACGACAATTTCCCCCTCGATCAGCTCCGCCCGGAAACCCTCCGGGGTATCCAGGGCGAGAAAGCCCTCCAGCAGGACCTCCGCCTGCACGAGCGGCTCTTGTGCCATGGCAGTCATGTCACGCCCCTCCTTCGGTCGATCGCCAGACTGGGACATCGAGGGATCACCCGTCCATGAAATCGGGAACTGTTCCCTCGATCGTGGCACACGATCAAGGCTGCCGTCAGGGTCGGCCCGCCGGGCACTCACGCCGGCGCGAACTGCACCTTCGCCGCGCCCGGATCGGCCTGCGTGAGCCGGACGCGGAGCCGCTCGCCCAGCGGCAGTTCCGTCGTGCCGCCCTCGATCCGCGCGAACACCGCCGGTGACTCCAACTGCACTGTCCCGACGGTGGGTTCATTCTCGTGTACGTCCACCACGCACCCCTCGAAGAGGTCGCCGACCCGGTCCTTGAGCAGCGCGGCCTCGATGATGTCGACGCATTCGCGCTCGACGGTGCCCGCGCGCCGGCTGCCGTCGGCCATCTCCTTGGGCAGCGCGTCGAGGGCGGTGAGAACCCAGTCGGGGGGCGCCTGGTCCGCGGCGGCGGCGAGGCAGATCTCCGAGGCGTAGCGGTCGGCGAGGCGGCGCAGCGGGGCCGTGCAGTGGGCGTAGGGCGCGGCGACCGCCGCGTGCGAGGTGACCTCCGGGAGCAGGCCGTCGCGGAAGACCGTGTAGCCCGCGCCGCGCAGCAGCGTCGTGCACTCCTGGAGGAAGGCCGCGTAGTGCGGCACATGGGGGTCGAGGGCGCGGACGAGTTGCGCGTACGAGACGTGGTGCGGCCAGTCGATGCGCAGTGCCTTCGCGGTCCGGCGCAGTCGGCCCACCGCGCCGTCCGGGGCGGCGGGCAGGGTGCGCAGTACGCCGGTGCCGTGGGCGATCATCAGCTCGGCCGCCGCCATCCCGGTGAGCAGGGAGATCTGGGCGTTCCAGGCGTCGGCGGGGAGCGGGGCGCGGTAGACGAGTTCGTAGGTGTCCTCGCGCTCGACGATCTCCTGCTCGGGGACGTGGAGCGAGATGCCGCCGCGCTCCATCTCCAGTTGCTCCCGCAGCTCCCCGATGTCCTTGAGGAGGGCGAGCGGCGCCTCCGCCGTCCCTTCGTCGATCTGCTTCTGCGCGTGCGCGTAGTCGAGCTTGGCGCGGCTGCGTACGAGGGCCCGGCGTACGTCGGTGGCGACCGCGCGGCCGTGCTCGTCGAGGTCGATCGTCCACAGGACGGCCGGGCAGGTCTGGTCCGGGAGGAGGCTGGCGCTGCCCTCGGAGAGCCGGGTCGGGTGGAGGGGGATCTTCCCGTCGGGGAAGTAGAGGGTGGTCACGCGGCGGTGGGCCTCGGCGTCCAGGGCGCCGCCGGGTGCCACGAAGGCGGCGACGTCGGCGATCGCGTACCGGACGCGGTAGCCGCCGCCGTTCCGGGCGTGCCGGGAGAGGTGCATCGCCTGGTCGAGGTCGTTGGACGTCGGCGGGTCGATGGTGAAGAAAGGGATGTCCGTCGCGTCGTAGGCGGGCAGGCGGGGTGGCCGGGCGGCCTCGGCGAGTACGTCGGGCGGGAAGCTCTCGGGCGCACCGAGCTCGGTTCGCAGTGCGCGCAGGGCGGCCCGCAGGGGAGCCTCCGGGGCGCCGGTGACGCGCATGTGGCGGCGGGGCATAGGCCGAGCGTAGGTCGCGCTGATCGAGGCGGCACCCCGAGGACCTTGAAGCCGGGCGGGCAGCGCCTTCGGGCCCAGTGGGCACCCCTTAGGCTGGCGCAGGGCCACACCACCGTTAGGAGATCTACACCGTGCTCGTGCTGCTGCCTCCCTCCGAAGGCAAGGCCCCCTCCGGCCGCGGAACCGCGCTGAAGCCGGAGTCGCTGTCCCTGCCCGGGCTCGCCGAGGCACGTCAGGCGGTCCTCGACGAGCTGGTCGAGCTGTGCGCCGGCGACGAGGAGAAGGCCCGTGAGGTGCTCGGGCTGAGCGAGGGGCTGCGCGGCGAGATCGCCAAGAACACGGAGCTGCGGACCGCGGGCGCGCGCCCGGCCGGGGAGATCTACACGGGGGTCCTGTACGACGCCCTCGACCTGGCCTCGCTGGACGCGGCCGCCAAACGGCGCGCGAGCCGTTCGCTGCTGGTGTTCTCGGGGCTGTGGGGGGCGGTCCGGGTGACGGACCGTATCCCGTCGTACCGCTGCTCGATGGGCGTCAAGCTGCCCGGGCTCGGGGCGCTGGGCGCGCACTGGCGTACGCCGATGGCCACCGCCCTCCCCGAGGCGGCCGGTGACGGGCTGGTGCTCGATCTGCGGTCCTCGGCGTACGGGGCCGCGTGGAAGCCCAAGGGTGAGGTCGCCTTGCGGACGGCGACGGTGCGGGTGCTGCACTCCCAGATCGTGAACGGGGTCGAGAAGCGGTCCGTCGTCAGCCACTTCAACAAGGCGACGAAGGGGAAGATCGTGCGCAGCCTGCTCACCGCGGGCGCGGCGCCGAAGGACCCGGCCGGGCTGCTGGAGGCGCTGCGGGACCTCGGGTACGTGGTGGAGGCGCAGGCTCCGGGCAAGGCGGGCAGGCCGTGGGCGCTGGATGTGGTGGTGACGGAGGTCCACTGACCCTTCGGGACGAGAGGTCCACTGAACTTTCGGGACGACAGGTCCACTGACCCTTCGGGACGACAGGTCCGCTGACCTTTCGGGCCGCGCGCATTGCATTCTGTGCAACACTCTTTGCGCATGTTGCACACCCCAGGCAGGATGCGGAGCATGACTTCGCCGCTGCCCGCGTCCACACCCATGTCCCCGTCCTCCGCCTCCGTGCTGGATCTCGCGCCCGTCATGCCGGTCGCCGTGCTCACGGACGCCGCGGATGCCGTGCCACTGGCGCGGGCGCTGGTCGCGGGCGGGCTGCCCGCCATCGAGGTGACCCTGCGCACGGGCGCCGCGCTGGACGCGATCCGGGCGATCGCGGCGGAGGTGCCGGACGCGGTGGTCGGCGCGGGCACCGTCCTGTCACCGGCGCAGGTGCACCAGTGCGTGGCCGCCGGGGCCCGTTTTCTGGTCAGCCCCGGCTGGACGGACGTACTGCTCACTGCCATGAAGGCGTCCGGGGTGCCGTTCCTGCCGGGGGTGTCCACGACGTCGGAGGTCGTGGCGCTGCTGGAGCGCGGGGTGCGGGAGATGAAGTTCTTCCCGGCTCAGGCCGCGGGCGGGACGGCGTATCTCAGGTCGCTGGCCGGACCGCTTCCGCAGGCACGGTTCTGCCCGACGGGGGGCATCAGCCCCACCTGCGCGCCGGAGTATCTGGCCCTGCCCAACGTCGGGTGCGTGGGCGGGAGTTGGATGCTCCCGGACGACGCGATCGCCGCGCGGGACTGGGGGCGGATCGAGGCCCTGGCGCGAGCGGCGGCGGCGCTGCGCAACTGACGAACGGGCGACCGGGCGGCCGTCTCGGCGCCGGGGCACACCCGTCGGTCGAGATCACCAGCAGTGCGGGCGGACGAACCATTGCCAGCCCACGCACTCCACCGGCAGCACCGGCATCTCGGCGGGCTTCGCCTGTTTCACCCGCTCCGGAGTCCAGTACTCGAGGACCTCCTCGCGGGACGGCGTCTCGCGGTCCATGTCCACGCCGTCGGAGCCCCCCGCGTCCGGGACCGTGGCCGACACGGCCGCGCCGGAGAGTGCGATCAACCCGACGGACGCCGCGAGCACGACCCATGCGCGGGGCGGCAGCGTGGCACTGCGTTTGCCACGGTGGGCGGCACTCATCGGTCTCCCTGCGCTGCAGATCGGCGGCGTCAGCCTCGTGGCCCCAAGTATGCATTCGCCACATCCGACTCTCCAACAGTCCTTTTGTGAGGGACAGTTGGCGATTCCGCGCCCCTCGGCAGGCCCGCACGACGCACGCGATCACCCGATCAGGAGCCCTGTTCGACCAGGCCACCCCCGTGATCGACAAGCGGATGGCGTCTCAGCGCAGGTGGGATGTGTCGTTGAAGAGGCGCAGGCTCGCGTTGCCGTCCGCGTAGTACGCCACCGCCGACAGGGACGCCGCGGACAGCTCCATGCGGAACAGGGACTCCGGCGGGGCGCCGATCGCGAGGCGTACGAGCGTCTTGATCGGGGTGACGTGGGTGACGAGGAGGACGGTGCGGCCCGCGTACGAGGCGATGAGCTTGTCGCGGGTGGTGGCGATACGGCGGGCGGTCGCCGCGAAGCTCTCGCCGCCGCCGGTCGGTTCGGCCTTCGGGGAGGCGAGCCAGGCGTTCAGATCGTCCGGGTAGCGCTCGCGCGCCTCGCCGAACGTCAGCCCCTCCCAGGCACCGAAGTCCGTCTCGCGCAGCCCGTCCTCGACGACCACGTCGAGCCCGAGGCGGGCGGCGACGGCCCCCGCGGTCTCCCGGGTCCGGGTCAGCGGCGACGACACGATCGCCTGGATCGTCCCGCGCGCCGCCAGTGCCGCGGCGACCCGCTCGGCCTGTTCCCGGCCCACGTCCGACAGCGACGGATCGCTCCCGCCGCTGCCCGAGAAGCGCTTCTGGGGGGTGAGGGGGGTCTCGCCGTGGCGCAGCAGTACGAAGGTGGCGGGGGCGCCGAGGTCGGGGGGTGCGCCCCAGCCCACGGTCGGTGCGTCGGTTGCCGCGCTCGGCGCGGTCGCCACGTTTCGCGCGGCCCGCACGTCGCCTGCGGTCTGGGCCTGCGCGGCTCCGCCGCCTGGTGACGGGTGGCTTTCGGGGGTCGTCAGGCTGCGGGCCGGCGGGGGCTGGTCGCGCAGTTCCCCGCGCCCCTTGCGGGGCGCTCCAGGACCCGGCGCCTTCAGCGCCGCACGCGCCTTTGCCGCGCCTGCCGCCGCGTCCCCGGGCACACGTCTCGGCTCGGTGTCCAGCTCCGCCGTCGACGCCGACGGGGACCACTGCTCGCCGCGCTTACCGGCATCCATCGCCTCGTTGGCCAGCCGGTCCGCGTGCTTGTTCTGCTCGCGCGGGATCCACTCGTAGGTGACCTGGGCGGGCGGGAAGACGCGGGACGCCTCCGCCGCCAGCGGCTTCATGTCGGGGTGTTTGATCTTCCAGCGGCCCGACATCTGCTCGACGACGAGCTTGGAGTCCATCCGGACCCGGACCCTGGCGGTCGGGTCCAGTTCGTGGGCCGCCCGCAGGCCGGCCACCAGGCCCCGGTACTCGGCGACATTGTTGGTGGCGATGCCGATGTACTCGGCGGCCTCCACCAGCGTCTCCCCCGTGGCCGCGTCGATGACCACGGAGCCGTACCCCGCGGGCCCCGGGTTGCCCCGGGAACCGCCATCGGCCTCGACGATGAACTCCCGCACGCCACAAGCCCCTTACAGGCCGGACTCGGACGTGCGCACCAGGATGCGGCGGCAGTTCTCGCAGCGCAGCACCGTGTCCGGGGAGGCCGCCTTCACCTCGTTGACCTCGGTGATGTTGAGCTCCAGGCGGCAGCCCTCACAGCGGCGCTGGTAGAGCTTGGCCGCACCGACGCCGCCCTGCTGCTGGCGCAGCTTGTCGTAGAGCTTCAGCAGGTCGGCGGGGACGGTGGCCGCGATGACCTCGCGCTCCTTGGTCACGGACGCCGTCTCGCTGTCGAGGGACTCGAACGCGGCATCCCGCCGACCCGTCGCGTCGTCGATCTTCGACTGCACGGAGGAGACCCGCTCGGTCAGCTCGGCGACCCGCTCCTGCGCGGACTCGCGGCGCTCCATGACCTCGAGGACGACATCCTCCAGGTCGCCCTGCCGCTTGGCGAGGGAGGTGATCTCGCGCTGGAGGTTCTCCAGGTCCTTGGGGGACGACACGGCACCCGAGTCGAGGCGCTTCTGGTCGCGGACGGCGCGCTGGCGCACCTGGTCGACGTCCTGCTCCGCCTTGATCTGCTCGCGGGCGCAGTCGCTCTCCTCGGTCGTCGCGGCGACGAGCAGGTCACGCAGCTGCGTGAGGTCCTTGTTCAGCGACTCGATCTCGGCGTGCTCGGGAAGCGACCTCCGCTTGTGCGCGAGCTGCTGCAGGCGTACGTCGAGGTCCTGGACGTCGAGAAGTCGGATCTGGTCAGCGTGCGCGGCGTTCAGTTGGGGGCTCCTGCAGGTGTGATGGTGGAGGCCGCGTGGGCGGTCCAGGGGTCGGTGACCGTCTTCGAGACGTGGACCCTGAGGCCCCATCGATGGCGGTCGGAAATCTCGTCGAGCTGGGCGGCGGCCAGCTCGCACCAGGGCCACTCGGTGGCCCAGTGCGCCGCGTCGAGCAGCGCGAGAGGACTGTGGGCGCGATCCGCTGTGAACTCTGACGCCGGGTGGTGGCGCAGGTCCGCGGTGAGGAAGGCGTCGACGCCCGCGGCGCGCACGTCGTCGAAGAGGCTGTCGCCGGAGCCGCCGCTGACGGCCACGGTCCGCACCAGCGCGTCGGGGTCGCCCGCGACGCGGATGCCCTGCGCGGTGGCCGGCAACCGCTCGGCGGCGCGCGCGGCGAGTTCACGGACGGTCAGCGGGTGGTCCAGCTCACAGACGCGGCCGAGGCCCCGGCGGCCCTCCGGGTCGGTCGGGTCCGGCACCAGGGGGCGTACGACACGAAGGTCGAGCGCGCCCGCGAGGGCGTCCGAGACTCCCGGATCGGCGCGGTCGGCATTGGTGTGCGCGACGTGCAGCGCGATGTCGTTCTTGATCAGGGTGTGGACGACCCGGCCCTTGAAGGTGTCGGCCGCGACCGTCGTCGTGCCGCGCAGATAGAGCGGGTGGTGGGTGACCAGCAGGTCGGCGCCCAGCTTCACCGCTTCGTCGACGATGTCCTGGACCGGGTCGACGGCGAACAGGACGCGCGTGACCTCCTGGCCCGGGTCGCCGCAGACCGTGCCGACCGCGTCCCATCCCTCGGCCCACTCGGGGGGCCAGAGGGCGTCGAGCGCGGCGATGACTTCAGACAGGCGGGGCACGAGCCAAGGCTACCTGGCTGCTCCTTGCGCCTGAACCGGCGCCGCTCTCGCGGACGTGGTCGCCCGCCGTCGTGGTTGCTCAATTGATGGCTGCAGTGATCTTCGCAAAGGAATCGGAATGGCCCGTCATCGGCCACTCTCCACCCCGCCCAGCACACCCGCCCCCGTTCCCTCAGGCGAATCGCGATTTGGCCACCCTTATGTGTGACGCGGCAGCCCGTCGGTCCCCCGTCTGTGCGTGCGAAAACTAGCTTCGTCGCCGGAGGTGACCGAACGATGACGGCCTGTGCGACCCAGCGCGCGGCGGAACACGAGCGGGAGCGGGCCGCCCGCCCCGCGTGCGTGATCACCGCGGACGGAACCTACGCGGCACGTCTCACCCTCGACGGCGAGTCCTGGTTCCCGGAGCGTTGGACGCTGGACGGCCCCGAGCCGTACGCCGTACCGCTGCCGTCCCACCAGCCGGAGGAGCCCGGTACCGAGGTGCTGCCGATGACCGACGGGCGGGTGCTGATCCACCGTCTGGCGGGCACCAGGCACACCTTCTCGCTGCTCTACCCGACCGGGCCGGGCACCGGCGAACTGCCGCTCGGCGCGGTGGAGTGCCCGGACGAGGGCACCGAACTGCGGCTGCTGCCGCCCTCGCCGGACGGCGAGAGCGCGTACGCCCTCGCCGTGGGCCGGGGATCCACGGCGGTGTGGCTGGTGGCGGGCGGCGCCTTCGGTCCCGAGCACCTGGCCGAGCTGCCGGGCCGCTGCACGGGCGGAGTATGGCTGGACGGCACCGGACGCCTGCTGGCCCTGGACCGCTGCCAGGGCGGCCGGACCAAGACGGTGGTCGTCGACCTGGAGCGCGGCGGCGAGATGTCGCCGCTGCTGCAGATCGCCGAGGACAGCAACGACCGGCTGCTGCTCGCGGACGCCGACAGCGGGCTGCTGCTGATCCGCTCGGACGCGCCGTCACCGGGGCACGAGCGGGTGGGCTGGGGCGTGCTGGGGAGCACACTGCCGGTCCGTTTCCCGGAGTGCCTGCACGCGACGGACTGTGTGGTGACGCCCTTCGCGATCCAGCCGGGGCAGGTGCTGACGCCGGAGAGCTGCGCGGTGGCCCTGCGCATCGACGGCCCGGCCGGCACCTGGGTGGGCGTGTGGCGGCCCGCCGAGCGCCAGGTCCACCATCTCCGGGCGCCCGAGGGATGGTTGGCGGGCACCGGCCTGTGGACCAGGGAGGGGGTGCTCCATCTGCCGTACGCGACGGGGGCGGTGCCGTGCGGCCTGGCGAGAGTGGAGGCGCCCGTGGGGGCGGCGACGGGGGACGCGGACCTCGGTGATCCGCGTCCCCCGGAGCGGGTCGCCGCTCACCCGGAGCCGGTCGCCGCTCACCCGGAGCCGGTCGCCGCTCTCCCGGAGGGGGGCGCCGCTCGCCCTGTACCGCTCCAACAGGCGCCTTTGAAGGGGCGGCTCCTGCCTCCCGCCCGTCGGGCGATCGAAGACGGGGCCGTCCAGGGCAATCCGGGGGTCTGGGAGCGGGTGCCCCAGACCGATCCGGGGGTCTGGGTGCGGGTCCCCCGAGCCAATCCGGGGGGCTGGGAGCCGGTCCCCCAGGGGACGGGACCGGGCAGGGGCAGCGAGGGCGGCGGGGGCGAGGAAAAGCCGCCCGCCCGCACCCCGGTCGTGACCACCGGTTAGACTCCTCCGGCTGCAAAGTAAGGATCTTGTTTAACGGGGTGAAGACATTCACATGAACAACACCAGCACCATAGAACCGCCGGTCACCGACACCCAGGAGGCCGCAGGTCACGGCAAGCACCGGGGACCGGTCTCCGGTCAGGACAACCCGGTCACCGGTCAGGACTACGAGGCGACCCCGCACGGCCGCCACCGCAAGCCGTCCGGCCGGCCGGACACGTCGGCCTGACAGTACGTCCGACCGCACCAGCGATACGGCCCCGCTCGCCCAAGACGGCGAGCGGGGCCGTTCTCTCAAGACGGCGAGCGGGGCCGTTCTCTCAAGAAGAGCCCTCCCGAGCGTGCTTGAGTGCCAGCACCTCCGCTGCCGCGAACGTCTCGCCGCGCGGGCGCTCCGCGTAGTGCGGGGTGAGCAGCCCGTCGAGTTCGTCGTAGGTGAAGGCGTCCTGTTTGGTGTCGAACTTGGCGGCCACCCGCGGCCGTTCGACGATCGCGACCATACCGCCGTGTACGACGAGCAGCTGTCCGTTGACGTGCGCGGCCGCGGGTGAGGCCAAGTAGCCGACGAGCGGGGCGACATGCTCGGGCGCGAGCGGATCCAGTCCCCCGTCGAGCCCCCCATCGGGCTCGGCGAAACCGGCGAACACATCCTCCGTCATCCGGGTCCGGGCGCGTGGGCAGATGACGTTCGCCGTCACGCCGTACTTCGCGAGGGCGAGGGCGGTCGAGGTCGTCAGGCCGACGATCCCGCCTTTCGCCGCCGCGTAATTGGGCTGTCCCGCCGAGCCCGCGAGGAACGCCTCCGACGAGGTGTTCACGATCCGCCCGTACACCGGCCCGTCCGCCGCCTTGGACCGCGCCCGCCAGTGCGCGGACGCGAAGTGGGTCGTGTTGAAGTGGCCTTTCAGATGGACCTTGATGACCGAGTCCCACTCGTCCTCGGACATCGAGAAGACCATCCGGTCGCGCAGGATGCCCGCGTTGTTGACCAGGATGTCGAGCTTCCCGAACTCGTCCACCGCCAACTCGACCAGCACGCGGGCCTGTTCGTGGTCGGAGACGTCCCCGGTGTGGGCGACGGCGCGGCCGCCCGCGGCACGGATCTCGGCGGCGGCCTGCTCGGCGGGCGTGGCGGACGCCTCGCCGGAACCGTCCCGCCCGGGCTGCCCGTAGTCGTTGACGACGACGGCCGCGCCGAGCCGGCCGAGTTCCAGCGCCTCGGCCCGGCCGAGTCCGCGGCCCGCGCCGGTGACGATCGCGGTCAGCCCCTCAAGTGGCAGTGACATCAAGGACCCTTCCGGTCAGGAGAGTTGGCGGATCACATCTCGATGCACGTACGCAGCGCGACACCCGTCCGCATCTGGTCGAGGGCCTCGTTGATCCCGGCCAGCGGCACCCGGTGGGTGATCAGGCTCTCCAGGTCGATGCGGCCCGCGCGCCACAGGGCGACGGTCCGCTCGTACGAACGCAGGACGTCGCCGCCGCCGTACATCGAGGGCAGGATCCGCTTCTCGTCGAAGAACAGCTCGAACATGTTGAGCTGGAGAAAGTCGTCCATGGCGCCCACGCCGACGATGACCAGGGTGCCGCCACGGCGGGTGTTCTCGTAGGCGGTGCGGGCGGTGGCGGAGCGGCCGACGACCTCGAAGACGTAGTCGAAGCCCTCGCCGCCGGTGATCTGCTGCTTCGCGTCGGGCAGCTCGTCCGGCGCAACCGCCTTCGTGGCCCCGAACTTGAGCGCGGCCTCGCGGCGCGAGTCGACCGGGTCGACGGCGACGATCTCGGCGGCGCCCTTGAGCCGCGCGCCCTGGATCGCGGAGATACCGACGCCGCCGCAGCCGATCACGGCGACCGACGAACCGGCTTCCACGTCCGCGGTGTTGAGCGCGGCGCCGAGTCCGGTGGTGACCCCGCAGCCGATGAGGGCCGCGATGTCGAAGGGCACGTCGTCCGGGATCGGTACGGCCGAGCCCGCGTCGACCACCATTTCTTCCGTGAAGGTGCCGGTCCCGGCGAAGCCGAAGACATCTCCTGCGGGCCGCTTGAAGTTGGGCGTGCCGGCGTTCATGAACCCAGCCAGGCACAGCTGGCTCTGGCCGCGCTTGCAGGCCGGACAGGAGCCGCAGGCCGGCAGCCAGCAGACGACGACCCGGTCACCGGGCTTGAGGTGGGTGACGCCTTCGCCGACCTCGAGGATCTCGCCCGCGCCCTCGTGACCGGGCACGAACGGCGCGGGCTGCGGCAGCACGCCGCTCATCGCGGACAGGTCCGAGTGGCACAGCCCCGTGGCCCATACCCGGATCCGCACCCTGCCCGGCCCGAAGCCCACCGCCTCGATGTCGTCGACGACGTCGAGCTTGTCCTGACCTATCTCGTGCTGTACGGCTGCGCGCATGGTGCGGCTCCCCTCGGAAATCCCCTCGGACGTACTCGTGCTCGTGCTCGTACTCGTACTCGTACTCGTGCTCGTACTCGTACTCGTGCTCGTACTGGGCTCAGGAATGTTCGACGATCGTGTCGGCCAGCACCGGCGCGTCGCCCCGTTCGACCGCGCTCACCGCCACCCGGACCCCGCCGCTGCCCTGCCACATCCGGATGCGCAGGGTCTCGCCGGGGAAGACGACACCGGCGAAACGCGTGGTGTACGAGCGGACGCGCGTCACGTCCCCGCCGAGCAGCGTGTCGACGACCGCCTTGAGCGTCATCCCGTAGGTGCACAGCCCGTGCAGGATCGGCCGGTCGAACCCGGCGAGCTTGGCGAACTCAGGGTCGGCGTGCAGCGGGTTGAGGTCACCGGAGAGCCGGTAGAGGAGGGCCTGGTCCTCGCGGATCGGCCGCTCGACGGTCCGGTCGGGCTCGCCCGTCGGCGGTTCGAGGCGCGTGGAGGGACCCCTGTCGCCGCCCCACCCGCCTTCTCCCCGTACGAAGATCTGGGCGTCGTTCGTCCACAATGGACCCTCGGCGTCGGCGACTTCGGTGCGCATGACCAGGACCGCGGCCTTGCCCTTGTCGTACACGGCGGCGATGCGCCCGGTGGCCACGGCCTTGCCCTCGACCGGGATCGGGCGGTGCAGTTCGACGCGCTGGCCGCCGTGCAGGACGCGGGCGAGGTCGACCTCGACTCCGGGCATGGACAGGCCGCTGATCACGCCCGGTGAGCCCGCGCCCGCGACGGTCGCGAAGCTCGGCAGGACGTGCAGCCTGGATTCGAGGGTGTAGCGCAGCTCGTCGGGGTCGGTCGCGGGGACACCCGCGCCGAGGCCCAGGTGATAGAGCTGGACGTCCTTCCGATCCCAGGTGATCTCGCCGCTGCGGGGCTCGGCGGCGACGGCCTTGGCGGCGTCAATGGGCATGGGGCTCCTGATCACTAGCGCGAGAGACCTCGGCGCGACCGTCCGCACCGTCGGCCGCACCGAGGTCGACACTGGGCCACGGAACCCGCCCCCGGCAGTCCTCTAGAACGCGTTCCAGTCCGGCGACCCCCTGTATAGCCCAGCCCCCAGGACTTGTGAAGACTCCTGACGGCATGTCAGATGCCGTACGGCTCCGGGTGCGCGCCCATGACATTTGTCCCGCCCGATCCCGTACAAGCGCATCTGCCGGACCCCGGCCCCCGATCCCTAACGTCGTACCCATGACGAAGACGACGGGGACAGCGCGGGACTCGACACCTCCCGCCGTGTCCTTCACGGGGGCGGTCAAGACGTTCGGCGCGGTGCGCGCCGTCGACGGCGTGGACCTCGACATGGCGCGGGGTGAGACGGTCGCGCTGCTCGGGCGCAACGGCGCGGGCAAGTCGACGACCATCTCGCTGCTGCTCGGCCTGGACGAGCCCGACGAGGGATCGGTCGCGCTGTTCGGCGGGCGCCCGGAGGATGCGGTGTGCGCCGGGCGGGTCGGCGCGATGTTGCAGGACGCGCGGCCGGTGCCCCGCGTCACCGTCCGCGAGCTGGTCTCGTTCGTCGCGGGCCGCTATCCGGCGCCGCTGCCGGTCGCCGACGCGCTGCGGCTGGCGGGCATCGAGGAGCTGGCGGGGCGACGCGTCGACCGGCTGTCCGGCGGGCAGGCACAGCGCGTGCGGTTCGCGGTGGCGCTCGCCGGGAACCCCGAGCTGATCGTGCTCGACGAGCCGACCGCCGCGCTGGACGTGGAGGCACGGCACGCGTTCTGGGACTCGATGCGGGCGTACGCCCGCCGCGGCCACACCGTCCTGTTCTCCACGCACTACCTGGAGGAGGCCGACGCGCACGCCGACCGCATCGTCGTCATCGATCGCGGCCGGATCGCCGCCGACGGCACCGGGGAGCAACTCAAGCGGGCGGTGGGCGGCAATCTCGTCTCCTTCGACCTCGCGGGACACGGAACGGAGGGCCTGGCGCTGCTGCCCGGCGTGGTCTCTGTGGAGGTGCGCGGGGACCGGGCCCGGCTGCGGACGGAGGACTCGGACGCGACGGTGATCGCGCTGGCCGGACTGGGTGCGATACGCGGCCTGGAGGTCGTACCCGCGTCGCTGGACGAAGCGTTCCTGGCACTCACCACTTCGCGTGTTCCCTCAAGTGATCCCTCGATGGATCCCTCAAGCGTTCACTCAAGTGGTCCCTCAAGCGTTCCGGAGACGGTGTGATGCTGGACTATCTGCGGCTCGAAGTGCGCCGGACGCTGCGCGACACCGGCTTCGTGATCGGCTGCGTCGCGATGCCGGTGATGATGTACCTCCTCTTCACCAACCTCGGTGGCGGTGACGACGGCGGCTGGAAGACCGCGTCCATGGTCGGCATGGCCGCGTACGGTGCGGTGGGCTCGGCCCTGAACACCGGGGGCGGGGTCGCCGAGGACAAGGTCATCGGCTGGCTGCGGCAGCTACGGGTGACACCGATGACACCGCGCGAGGTGGTGCTGGGGCGGGCGCTGACCGGCTCGGTGACCGTGCTGCCCGCGATCGCCGCGGTGCTGGCGGCGGGCGGTCTGGTCAACGGCGTACGGCTGGACGTCTGGCAGTGGGCCGCGATCGCGGTGCTGCTGTGGCTCGGTTCGGTCCCCTTCACGCTGCTCGGCCTCGGCAACGGCTACCGGCTGACCGCGCAGGGGACCGGGGTGGCGAACATGGTGTGCAACCTGGGGCTCTCGGTGGTGGGCGGCCTGTGGTTCCCGCTCGAGCTCTTCCCCGGCTGGCTGCGGTACCTGTCCGCCTACACCCCCACGAACCGGTTCGCCCAGCTCGGCACGTCCGTCGCCGACGGTGGCGCGCCGACGCTCGCCGCGGTCGCGGTCCTCACCGGCTGGCTGCTGGCCTTCGGTTCGTACGCTGTGGTCTCGTACCGCAGGGCCGCGCGGTCCGTCTGAACCGGGAGCGGAGACTGGAGCGCAGAGATGTCATGGATACGCGGCGTGACATGCCGGATGGACGCGTGGGAGGAGGCACGGCGGCAGGGGAAGGGTGACAGGAAGAGGTTCAAGGATGACCAGCTGACCGCGAGCAGGACCGGGAAGCGGCCCGAGGACCCTGGCCCGCCGCCCACCGGCTTCGCCCTGCTGCCCTGGCTTCTGATGGGCATGGGCGCCTTCTCCAACCTCTTCCAGGGCAAGACCCCCAACCCCTGGATCGGCGGCCTGGGCCTGCTCGCCTTCAACTCCCTCTACATCCACGTGGTGTTCCGCGCCTTCGTGAAGGAGGCCCGCGAGGCCCGCTCCACGCGCCTGGCACTCGCCCTGCTGGCCGCGGTGACCTGCGCTCTCGCCATCGGCTACGGCGGCAGCTGGCTGCTGTTCTTCCCTCTGCTGGGCCTTGCGACGGGGGCGATCCTGCGCGGCCGGTGGCTCGGCAGGGCCGGTCTCGGCCTGAGCGCGCTGGCGGGTGTCGTCTCCGCTGTCCGGGACGGCTGGGACGCGGTCAACATCGCGTACGGCACCTTCCTGTCCACCATGGTGACGGCCGCGATCCTCTCCCTCGCCGAAGCGGTACGGGATCTGCGCGCGGCCCGCGAGGAACTGGCCCGGCGTGCCGTCGAGCAGGAACGCCTGCGTTTCTCCCGCGATCTGCACGACCTGCTCGGCCACACCCTGTCGGTGATCGTGGTGAAGTCGGAGGCGGCCCGGCGGCTCGCCCACCGGGACCTGGAGGCGGCCCTGGTCCAGGTCACGGACATCGAGTCGGTCGGCCGCCAGGCCCTGACCGAGATACGCGAGGCGGTCACCGGCTACCGCGAGGGCAGCCTCACCACAGAACTGGACCGCGCCCGCTCCGCGCTGTCCGCCGTGGGGGTCGACCCGGTGGTACGGCAGTCCGGCCCGCCCCTCGTCCCCCGGACCGAGGCCCTCCTCGGCTGGGTGCTCCGCGAGGCGGTCACCAACGTCGTCCGGCACAGCGGCGCGACCCACTGCGAGATCACCCTCGACGGGACCCCCGAACGCGTCCGCCTGACCATCACCGACAACGGCACCGGCGTCTCCATCCAGCGCCCCGTGGACGGCATCGACGGCACCGGCGGTACCGGCCTGAAGGGCCTCACCGAACGCCTCGCTACGGCGGGCGGCTCCCTGGAGGCGGGACCGGGCACCCGTGGCGGCTTCACGGTCACGGCTGAACTCCCCCTGGACGACACCGAGTTGACGGACCTGACGGAGCCGAGGGGAACCTCCGAACAACGGGCGTGAGCGTGACCGGCGCCGGGAGGCAGCACGGCACCGGAGGCTCCGTCCCCCGGACCGAAGCAGACCGGGCCGCCCGCCGGGGCGAAGCAGACCGGTGCGCTCCGCGCCCGCCCCACCCCAGGCATCCCGGGAGAGTGCACCCCCGCGGCATACCCTTGCCCCCGTGAACGAGATGCCGCAGGCCCATCGCCCCGCGAAGTCCGTCCGCGTCCTGCTCGCCGAGGATCAGCGCATGATGCGGGGCGCGCTCGCCCTGCTGCTGGGGCTGGAGCCGGACATCGAGGTCGTCGCCCAGGTGGCGGCGGGCGACGCCATCGTGGACGCCGCGCTGACGCACCGGCCGGATGTGGCCCTGCTGGACATCGAACTGCCCGGCATGAGTGGACTGGACGCCGCCGCCGAACTGCGCGAACAGGCCCCCGACTGCCGGGTGTTGATCCTCACCACCTTCGGACGGCCCGGGTATCTGCGGCGCGCCATGGAGGCGGGCGCCGCGGGGTTCCTGGTGAAGGACGGGCCCGTGGAGGAACTGGCCGAGGCGATCCGGCGGGTGCTGACCGGCGAGACCGTGATCGATCCGGCGCTCGCCGCGGCCGCGCTGAGCGCCGGACCCAATCCGCTCACCGCCCGTGAATGCGACGTACTGAAAGCCTCGGTGCACGGCGCCACCGTCGCCGACATCGCCGCGAAGCTCCACCTCTCCGAGTCCACCGTCCGCAACTACCTCTCCTCCGCGATCGGCAAGACAGGCACCCGCAACCGCATGGAGGCGATGCGGGAGGCACGTCAGCAGGGGTGGCTGTAACCGGGCCCCGCTCCCCCGCCCCCCCCACGTCATTTCGTCGCCGGCGCGGACGTCCGGCCCGGCAGCCACAGCAGCATCAGCACCGCCCCGCCGAGCAGTACGCCCCCTCCCGTGCGGAAGGCCAGCGCGTACCCCGCCGTCAACGCCTCCCCCGACGAGTCGCTCCCCGTACGGGCCGCCGCGATGGTCGACATGACGGCGAGTCCGAGTGAACCGCCCATCGTGCGGGAGGTGTTGACCAGGCCCGACACCAGGCCGGCGTCCTCCGGCGCGGCGCCCGAGGTGGCGAGCGCGGCGAGTGGGGTCGCGGCGAGGCCCGCGCCCAGCATCATCAGGAGGCCCGGGAACATGATGGCGGTGAGATACGCCCCGTCGGCCGTCATCGTCGACTGCCAGCCGAAGCCCGCCGCGGCGACCAGCGTCCCGACGACCGCGACATGGCGCGCCCCGACCACCGGCATGAGTCGCGGCGCGAGCTTCGATCCGAGGACCACCGCCAGCGCGCTCGGCACCAGCGCGAGCCCGGCGCCGAGCGGCGAGTAGTCGAGCACGTTCTGCGCGTACAGCGTCATGAAGTACCACATGCAGAACATCGCGGAGCCGCAGAGGAACATGGCCGCGTTGGCCGAGGACACCGCCCGCACACCGAACAGTTTCAACGGCATCAGCGGCGCCTTGGTGCGGGCCTCGACGAGGAGGAAGAGGCCGATCAGCGCGAGCCCGGCGCACAGCGGTACGAGGGTCGCGGCCGCCGCCCACCCCTCCGCCTCGGTCTGCACGATCCCGTACGCGAGGATCGCGAGCCCCGCCGTCACCAGCAGCGCGCCCGGCAGATCGAGCCGCCGCCCGTCCCCCGCCCGGCTCTCCGCGAGCCACCGTGCGGCGCCGGCCAGCACCACCGCGCCGATCGGCACGTTGATCAGCAGTACCCACCGCCAGGACAGCCCGTCGACCAGCAGTCCGCCGACCAGCCCGCCCGCCGCCCCGCCCCCGGCGCCGACCGCGGTCCAGGTCGCGATGGCCCGCGCGCGTGCGGCGCCCTCCGGGACGGCCGAGGTGAGAATCGTCAGCGTCGAGGGGGCGAGAACCGCGGCCCCCAGCCCCTGCACGGCCCGCGCGACCAGCAGCTGCGGGCCCTCCTGGGCGAGCCCGCCGCCCACCGAGGCCAGCGTGAACAGCGCGAGCCCGACCAGGAACATCCGCTTGCGCCCGTACAGATCACCGGCCCGCCCGCCGAGCAGCATGAACCCGGCGAAGGCGATCGCGTACGCGTTCACCACCCACTGCAGACCGGCCGGGCTCAGCCCCAGGTCGGTCCGCATGGACGGCAGCGCCACGTTGACGACGGAGACGTCGAGCACGACGAGGAACTGTCCGGCACACGCGAGCGCGACCACCACCCACATGGGCGGCGCCGTACGACCTGATATTCGGGTGTCTTCCGCGGCTCGCAGCATGGATGTCATGCTCTCAACCGCTCCACGGTCCTGGCATCAGGATTTCGCCGCACTCCGCCCTGGGTCGGAAGACCTACACCCGCACCATCGTCACCACCGCCGCCCCGCCCAGCCCGATGTTGTGGGCCAGTCCGACCCGTGCGCCCGCCACCTGCCGGCCGCCCGCCTCTCCCCTCAACTGCCAGACCAGCTCGGCCACCTGGGCGATCCCGGTCGCTCCCAGCGGATGCCCCTTGGAGATCAGCCCGCCGGACGGGTTCACCACCCACCGTCCGCCGTACGTCGTGGCCCCCGACTCGACGAGCTCGCCGGACCCGCCCTCCTCACACATCCCGAGGGCCTCGTAGGTCAGCAGCTCGTTGATGGAGAAGCAGTCGTGCAGTTCCACGACGTCCACGTCGTCGATGCCGAGTCCCGACCGCTCGTACACCTGGCGCGCGGCCTCGCGCGACATCGGCCGGCCGACGACGTCGATGCACGAGCCCGACGCGAACGACTCCTCCGTGTCCGTGGTCATCGCCTGCGCGACGATCTCCACGGCCCGCTCCCCCAGCTCGTGCCGTTCGACGAACCGTTCGGACACGACGACCGCGGCGGCGGCCCCGTCCGAGGTGGGTGAGCACTGGAGTTTCGTCAGCGGCCGGTGCACGACCCGGGCGGCGAGAATGTCGTCGACCTCGTACACGTCCTGGAACTGGGCGTACGGGTTGTTCGCCGAGTGCCGGTGGTTCTTGGCGCCGACGGCGGCGAGCTGCGCCTCGGTGGTCCCGTACTTCTCCATGTGCTCGCGCGCCGCGGCGCCGAAGATCTGCGCGGTGGGCGGGGACATCTCGAAGCCGTGCCGGGCGGCCATCACGGCGTAGTGCCGGGCCACCGGGGACGTCGCGAAGTCCCCGCCGTCGGCCCCGCCGCCCAGCGCGCCCTTCTTCATCTTCTCGAAGCCCAGGGCCAGGACGCAGTCCGAGCCCCCGCCCTCGACGAACTGCCGCGCCAGCATCAGGGCACTCGCCCCGGTCGCGCAGTTGTTGCTGACGTTGTAGACGGGAACGCCGGTCAGCCCCAGTTCGTAGGCGGCGCGCTGGCCCGCGGTGGAGGCCTGGAAGCAGTAGCCGACGGGCACCTGCTGCACGCGCTCGTACCCGATCCCGGCGTCGGCGAGGGCACCCGCGCCCGCCTCCTTCGCCATGTCCCAGTACTGCCACTCCCGGGTCTCCGGCTTCTCGAACTTCGTCATGCCGACCCCGACGACGTACGCCTTCATCATGACCTCCCCGTGTCCGTCCCTGCGGTCCAGCCCTGCGGTCCGTGCCTGTAGTCCGTCCCTGCGGTCTGTGCCTTCAGCACTCCATCCGCGCGCCAGACTAGAACGCGTTCTATTTTGACGGTAGGTCAGATACCCATGAGAGGGTCAAGTTTTCGTTAGTTCGCCGAAGCATCGGAATAGTTGCCCAGGCACACCGGGTTCTCATTGCACGTATCCCGCACGGATCACCCTTCTCCTCTTCTTCGTCCGGCCTGGAGGCCTTACTCAATGACGCACACGACGACCGACCAGCCCACCCGGAGGCCCAGCGGCGCCATCGTGCCGGTGCTGGCCTTCGCGGGCATCGTTGTCGCGGTGATGCAGACCCTGCTCGTCCCTGTCATCAAGGACCTGCCGGAGCTGCTGGGCACCGCGCCCAGCAACGCCACCTGGGTGATGACCTCGACACTGCTCGCGGGAGCCGTGGCGACGCCGATCATGGGCCGCCTCGGCGACCTCTACGGCAAGCGGCGCATGCTGCTGCTGAGCCTGTCCGTGATGGTCGTCGGCTCGCTGATCGCCGGGTTCACGAGTGACCTGCTCGTGATGATCGGTGGCCGTGCCCTGCAGGGCTTCGCCATGGGCGCGATCCCGCTCGGCATCGGCCTGATGCGCGACATGCTGCCCCGCGAGAAGCTCCCCTCGGCGATGGCCCTGATGAGCTCCTCGATCGGCGTCGGCGGCGGACTCGCGCTGCCCGTCGCGGCCCTGGTCGCGCAGCACGCCGACTGGCACGCCCTGTTCTTCCTCGCCGCCGGACTCGGCGTCGCCTCGATCGTCCTGACCCTGGTCGCCGTACCGGAATCCCCGATGCGCGCCGAGGGCACCTTCGACGTCCTGGGCGCGCTAGGCCTCTCCGCGGGCCTCGTCCTCTTCCTGCTGCCGATCACCAAGGGCAGCGACTGGGGCTGGACCTCGGGCACCACGCTCGCCCTGTTCGCCGCGGCGCTCGTCGTCCTCGTCCTGTGGGGCGTGATGGAGCTGCGCGTCAAGGCCCCGCTGGTGGACCTGCGCACCACGGCCCGCCGCTCGGTGCTCTTCACCAACCTCGCCTCGATCATGGTCGGTGTCGCCTTCTACGCCGTCTCGCTCGTCCTGCCGCAGCTGCTCCAGCTGCCGACGGCCACCGGCTACGGCCTCGGCCAGTCGATGGTGGTCGCCGGCCTGTGCGTGGCGCCGCTCGGCCTGACGATGATGTTCACCGCCCCGATCTACGCCCGCATCTCCGCCAAGTACGGCCCCAAGGTCACGCTGATCATCGGCATGCTGATCATCGCGATCGGCTACGGCGCCGGCCTCGGCCTGATGAACGCCGCCTGGCAGACCATCGTGATCGCGGTCGTCCTGGGCGCGGGTATCGGCCTCGCGTACTCCTCGCTCCCGGCCCTGATCATCGGCTCCGTCCCCGCGTCGGAGACGGGCGCGGCCAACGGCCTCAACAGCCTGATGCGCTCCATCGGTACGTCGGTGTCGAGCGCGGTCATCGGCATGGTGCTCGCCAACACGGCCAACGACGTCGGCGGCGTCGCCATCCCGACCATGCACGGCTTCCGGGTCTCCTTCCTGATCGCCGCCGGCGCGGTCGTCGTCGGCCTGCTCTTCGCCCTGCTCCTGCCGGGCCGCCGGGCGACCAAGCCGCAGCTGCGCGCCAGCAGCGAGGAGGACGCCGCCCTGGAGCGCGCCCACGAGATCCTCGGCGGAGGCTTCCGCGGCCGGGTCCTGGACGCCGACGGCGACCCGGTCGCCCGCGCCAAGGTCACCCTGATCGACCGGCGTGGCCGCCAGGCGGGCGCCACCCTCTCCGCGACGGACGGCAGCTACGCGCTCGCCGTCCCCGCCGAGGGCGCGTACGTCCTCGCCGCCAAGGCCACCGGCCACGGCCCGCTCGCCTCCTCGGCGACGCACACCGGCGACGACCGTCCGGTGGACGTGGACCTGGCGCTGCCGAGCGAGACCGTACGGGCGTAACAGCCCCCTCTCTCGCGCAGCCCCCTCTCGCGCACCCCCGTCGCCCACGCGGCGGGGGTGTCGTGCATCATGGGGCGCCCCCTCACCTGTACGAACTGTCACCTGTACGACCTGGAGGACCCATGCCCGCGGTACCCAAGCCGGAGATCCTCGCCGCCTTCGAGGCCGCAAAGGGGTTCATGCCGCTCGGCGAGGGGCTCGCGCTGTACGAGGCGGCGGTCGACGCGGGCCGACTCGGACTGCCCCTCCTGGAGGTCGGCACGTACTGCGGCCGCTCCACGATCCTGCTCGCGGACGCGGCGCGCGCGGCCGGGGTGACAGCGATCACGGTCGACCACCACCGGGGCAGCGAGGAGCAGCAGCCCGGCTGGGACTACCACGACCCGTCCACCGTCGACCCCGAACTCGGCCGCATGGACACCCTCCCCACCTTCCGCCGCACCCTCCACCAGGCGGGCCTGGAGGACCACGTGGTGGCGATCGTCGGCCGCTCCCCGCAGATCGCCGCCTTCTGGCAGACCCCCCTCGGTTTCGTCTTCATCGACGGCGGCCACACCGACGAGCACGCGAACGGCGACTACGAGGGCTGGGCGCCCCACGTCACCGAAGGCGGCCTCCTCGTGATCCACGACGTCTTCCCGAACCCCGCCGACGAATTCACCGGCCAGGCCCCGTACCGCGTCTACCTCCGCGCGCTGGCCTCCGGCGCGTTCACCGAGATCTCGGCGACGGACTCGTTGCGGGTGCTGCGGCGGACCGGGCCGGGGGTCTGAGGGACGAAGCGGCTGCTCAGCCCTTGACGGCGGAGCTGGCGACTCCCTGGACGAACCAGCGCTGGAAGAACGCGAAGACCACGAGGACGGGCAGGACGAGGAGTACGCCGAAGGCGAGGATCTGGCCCCAGTCGGGGGGCAGTTGGGCCTGGAAGACGCTCATTTCCAGTGGCAGCGGGCGTACCGCCGGGTCGGAGACCATCAGCACCGGCCACAGGAACGAGCCCCACTGGGTGAGGAAGGTGAGGATCGCGACGGAGGCGAAGGCGGGCTTGCTCATCGGGACGATGATGGCGAAGAAGGTGCGCCAGGGTCCGGCACCGTCGATGCGGGCGGCTTCCTCGATGCTGGGCGGGATCGAGCGGAAGAAGGTGTGGAACTGGTAGACCGAGAAGGCGTTGGCGATGAAGGGGTGAACGACAGTTCCTATTTATTTCAGTGGATATCCCACATTCTCAGTGAATATCCTGATGTTGTGAAGCTTTCCGAGTGGGCGGCGCGCAATGGCGTGCATTACCAGACCGCGTGGACCTGGGCGAAAGAGGGCCGTATGCCAGTCCCGGTCGTCCAGACGCCGTCCGGTACATGGCTCGTGACCGAGTCCGCTCCGCAGGCTGCCGGGCGGGTCGTGGTGTACTGCCGTGTCTCGTCCGCTGGCCAGAGAGCGGATCTGGAGCGCCAGGTCGCCCGGACCGTTCAGGGCGCAACGTCCCAAGGTCTCGCGGTCGCTGACGTGGTGACGGAGGTCGGCTCCGGTTTGAGCGGGCGGCGTCGCAGGCTGCACCGTCTGCTCGCCGATCCGGGGGTGGGGACGATCGTGGTCGAGCACCGAGACCGCCTCGCCCGGTTCGGTGTCGAGCACCTGGAAGCGGCTCTCTCGGCCACGGGTCGGCGCCTGGTCGTCCTCGACCCGGCAGAAACGGCCGACGACCTGGTAGGGGACATCACCGAGGTTCTGGCCTCGTTGTGCGCCCGCCTGTATGGCCGTCGCTCCGCGAAGGACCGTGCCGCCCGGGCCGTGGCCGCCGCGACCGGCCCGGAGCCGGCCGGATGAAGAAGTTCAAGCCGCAGCCGGGCTTCACCGTCCTCGCGCACAGGCTCGCGCTGGACCCGAACGCCACGACCGGCCGCCGCCTGTATGCGCACGCAGGTGCCGCGCGGGCCGCGTACAACTGGGCGGTCGCTTACGTCACCGCTGTGTGGTGGCAGCGCAAGGCCGAGCAGTCGTACGGCATCTGCGAGGACGATTTGACACCGTGGCGGTCGTGGTCGCTGCCCTCGCTGCGCAAGGCGTTCAACGAGGACAAGCGCACCAACCCGCGCTTCGCCGACTGGTGGGAGGAGAACTCCAAGGAGGCGTACAACACCGGCCTGGCAGGCGCGTCGGCGGCGTTCGACAACTACGCGAAGTCGAAGAGCGGCACGCGCAAGGGCCCAAAGATGGGCATCCCCCGCTTCAAGTCGAAGCGGAAAGCGCGCCTGACCTGCCGGTTCACCACCGGAACGATCCGTATCGAGCCTGACGGACGGCACATCACCCTGCCGAGGATCGGCCGCGTCCGCCTCCACGAGGACGCCTCCCGTCTGCGCGCCCTAGCCGACGCCGGGCATATGCGCATCCTGTCCGCGACCGCACGTCTGGACCGGGGCCGCTGGTACGTATCGCTCCAGGTCGAGCAGCGGCACGAGTTGCGGAAGGTCGCCCGCCCGGACGCGGCGGTCGGTATCGACCTCGGTATCAAGACCTTGGCCGTCTACGCGGACAGCGACGGTGTCCTCGGGGAGGAACCCAACCCACGCCACCTCGACCGCGCGCAGAAGCAGCTGCGCCGTACCAGCCGGGTCGTCTCCCGCCGCCAGGGCCCCGACCGGTGCACCGGGCAGCAGGCTTCGAAGCGCTGGGAAAAGGCCAACCAGGCGCGGAACAAGATCCATCACCGGGTCGCGAACCTCCGCGAGGACACCCTCCACAAGATGACGACCCGCCTCGCCTGCGAGTACGGCACGATCGTCGTCGAAGACCTCAACGTCGCGGGCATGGGCCGCAACCGGCGCCTGTCCCGCGCCGTCGCGGATGCCGCGTTCGGCGAGATCCGCCGCCAGCTCACCTACAAGACCCGTCGGCGCGGCACGAGACTCGTCGTCGCCGACCGCTGGTTCCCCTCCTCGAAGACCTGCTCGCGCTGCGGTGCGGTGAAAGCCAAGCTGCCCCTCAGCATGCGCGTCTTCGCGTGCGACAACTGCGGCCTCGTCCTCGACCGGGACGCCAACGCCGGACACAACCTGGCCGCCCTCGCGGCCCGCACCACAGGTACCGGAGTGGGCGGAGACCTGGACCCCGCCAAGGCGGAGTCGAAGCCCCGTGGAGCCGACCGCAAGACCCGCACCACCCGCCCGCGCCGCAAGGCCGGGACGGGGCGGGCAGGTGGCACAATCCCCAGCCCCCGGGCCGGGAAGGAAACGGGAGACCGTCAACAGGACACCAGTGCGCAACTCGCGCTCTGATGAAACCGTTACGGACCATTCCGGCAGAAACGCCGGGATTACTGAGATTGCTTGATGATCGAAGCAACGGATCGCCTGGATGAAGAGCGTGTTGCGCTGGCCGTTGAACATGTAGAAGAGCGGGACGGCCACGGACTCGAAGGGGACCAGCATCAGGAGAAGGACGAGGGTGAAGACCGCTTCCCTGCCGCGCCACTTCAGCCGTGACAGGCCGTACGCCGCCATGGAGTTGACGAACAGGCCGCCCGTGACGACCACGAAGGCCAGCAGCAGGGAGACACCCATGAAGCGCCAGAAGTAGCCGGTGCTGTCGGAGTTGAGACTGTCCAGGACGGCGGAGTAGTTGTCGAAGGACAGGTGGGTGGGGAGGAAGCCGGAGAGGCCGCTCAGGACTTCGTCGGAGGGCTTGAGGCTGCCCATGAGCAGGTAGAGGACGGGCAGGACGAAGATGAATGCCAGGACACTGAGTACGGCGTAGTCGAGGAAGCGGCGCAGCGGCGTGCGGGTCATGTGTCAGGCCCCGTTTCAGGTGTTCTCGGGCCGGACGACGCGGCGCTGGATGAGGGTCAGGGCGACGACGATCAGGAAGAAGACGACGGTGATCGCGGATGCCTGGCCGATGTTGTTCTGGTCGAAGGCGGTGGTGACGGCCTGGTACATCACGGTGCGGGTGGCGTCCTCGTCGAGTCCACCGCCGCGGATGAGGACGTAGACCTGGTCGAAGACCCGGAAGGAGAGCACCGAGGTGAGCATCGCGACGAAGACGAGGGTGCCGCGGATGCCGGGCAGGGTGACGTGGCGGAACTGCTGCCAGCGGCTCGCGCGGTCGAGTTCGGCGGCTTCGTAGAGCTCGCCCGGGATCCCCTGGAGGCCGGCCAGCAGGATGACCATCTGGAAGCCGACGCCCTGCCAGACGGACAGCACGATGATCGAGGCCATGGCTGTGGCGCTGTCGCCGAGCCAGTCGAAGGCACCCCAGTTGCCGAAGCTCACCGCATGCAGGGCCGAGTTGAGCATGCCCTGGTCGCTGCGGCTGAGGATGAGCCGCCAGATCACGGCCAGCGCCATGGGGAAGACGACCGGCATGAAGAAGAAGGACCGGAACAGGCCGATGGCCTTGAGCTTGCGGTTGAGCAGGATCGCCAGCCCGAGTGCGAGCCCGGTCTGCAGGGGTACGACGACCACGGCGAAGGTCAGGTTGTTGAGCAGGGCCCGCAGGAACGGGCCGGACAGGTCCGGGTCGGTGAACAGGCGCCGGTACTGCTCCAGGCCGAAGAAGGACGGCGCCAGCGGGGAGCCGAGGCGCACGTTGTAGAAGGAGAGGACGACGGCATAGCCGAACGGGATGCCGACGAAGGCGATGAGTCCGGCGACGGCAGGGGTGGACATCAGCAGTCCGTGCACCCAGTCGCGGTTCTTTCGCACCGTTCGCGCCGTTCGCGCCCGCCTCGCGGGCTTCACATGTGTCACGGGCGGGGCCTGCATGCGAGCCCGCCCCTGCCGATGGGTCCTACGGGATCTCGTAGCCGGCGTTGTCGGAGAAGTCCTGGTCGATGGCGCGGGCGGCTGCCTTGCCTCCGGGTCGTCACACGACCACTCGCCACACCTACCGCCGGGCTCTCTTAGTCGCCCAGGTCATAGCTGGATCCCGAAGCGGGCATCCCCCGCATCCAGCGCAGGTCCAGCATCATCGCGCGAGTGGATCCGGCAGGCCGAACGCCGTGATCTCCCCGTTCACGGATCGGGGACTCAAGTATCCCGCTGGTCTGCATGGCGTTGATCGATCCATCGGCGGCTGATGTCGGTCCACACTTCTTGCGCTCGCAGGAAGAACGGGTCGACATCCTCGAAACGTATAAGGTCAGGCGCCGTCCTTACGAGGAGGTAGTCCAGTTCGTCTCTGATGCGACGCAACCTGACCTCCGACTCCTCCATGAGGACCCAACGAGCCCGCCAGTTGAAGAAGGGTTCGACCGCGTTGATGGCAACCCCGCACGCTCCTAAGGAAAAAGCCAGACTGGCCCAGAAGTTGAGGTCCTGCAGCCCCAAGATCACTGTCGAGGCAACGGAGAAGGCCAAGGACAGCGACTTGACCAGCGAGGCGGACCGGCGGAACCGCGCTCTGCGGCTCTCGGACCACTCCATACCTGCCGTGAGCTGCCCCTGAACCCAGCGGGCCAACTCCGCCGGCGGAAGCCCCGCCGGAGGTTGTGGGTTCTCTGCCATCTCACGTCCTCATGTCGACGACTCACGCCCCATCCGCTCTGATGCTCCTCGTACCGTGTCCGGGTGTCACGTCCGAGCATCCGCGCCATGCGGCCCGACGTGAATCACGGGCACGGTCCCACCGATGCCCGGGACCACAGCTCCGCGCCTACGCGTCAGCTTGGGGGGCTTGCTGAACGGGCCTCGTGCGGCGAGGTACGTCCGCCACAACTCCGTTGCCGTCGAGCACCGGACCTGGCCGAAACCACAGTCTGCGCAATTCACCACGTGGTTCATGAACACTCCCCACTCCGACGCAGCTCGTATGACGCTGCGCTGCAGCCCGGCGGAGCCGCTGACAGAGTCGCCCCAGCACCATCCGATCCGGCTCACCGAAGCCTCCGGCGCCGCGGGTGAGGGTGGTTGCGGATCTCGACATTGCAGTCAGTGACACGGGAGTACTCCCCGGCTGCTGCGGCTTCGGCGCGCTGCCGGGCCAGGGCCGCGCACACTCCGCATCGTGGTTCCGGCTTCGGCCACTCGGCGGGAAGCGGCAGGTATACGGGTGGGCTCATGGTCGTCGCTGCCGTCGTGATCCGCGCACCGCCACCCATAGCAGGCATACGTGCACTGTCTCTGCTCATGAATCAAGGGAACCGTAAGTGTCCTGCCGGTGATCAGGACAGACTCCGGGCACTTCCCGACGGAGCACCGGACAGTTTCACCGACGGGGCCGGATCGGTAGGACTACCGTCAAGGGGCACCTGCACGAGGGGGAGGCAATGGCCAGGCAGCGGAACACGACGCTGGAAGCGCTGCTCACCGAGTTCGGTTACACCCACCAGCAACTCGCCGACGAGGTCAACCGCATCGCCGACAACGAGTGCGACGAGTTGGGCACGCCCGCGAACTGCACCGATCGGCACGTACGCCGCTGGATCTCAGGCGACGTGCAGTGGCCGTGGCCCCGGTACCTTCGCCCCCTCCAAGAGATCTTCGGCCGTGCCCCGGAGGCCATGGGGTTCGCCCCGCGCAAACCTCGCAACACCCCGCCTCCGCGACCGGCACCCGCACAGCAGCGCCGCACCGTGCAGCGCCGCACCTTCCTCGCCGGGGCCCTCATCGCCACACTCGGCACCGACCAGGCACCCCATCGCGGCCGCCTCGGCATGACGGACGTCGGCCGGATCCAGGGCACCATCACACGCCTGGACGCGCACTTCAACGGGCTCGGCGGCGCCCTGGTCGACGTCGCCACCGACTACCTGATCCGGCTCCAGCACTGCCTGGACCACTGCACGTACGGCGAACGCGTTGAGCGAGCACTGCACCGGGCAGTGGCCGACGTCTCCGCGTGCGCCGGGTGGTCGGCCCACGACTGCGGGGACTACGCGAAGGCCGCGCAACTGCGCAACTGCGCCTTACAGGCAGCTCTGTTGGCGCGCGACCCCGTCGCCGTGACCCGCGCCTGGTCCGACCTCGCCGCCCAGGCCGAGCACGCGGGTCGCCCGGCGGAAGCCGCCCGGATCAACCGCAACGCCCTCTCCGAGTGGCACCTGCGCTCTCATCCGTTGATCGCCGCACTCCTGCACGCACGGCTCGCCGACTGCCTCGCGCAGACCGGCGACCCGGCAGGCATGGGTCGTCAACTGACCGCGGCTGAGCGCGTTTACGACCGTGCCAACCCCGTTGGCGCGGCAAGCTGGCTCGCCTTCCTGACCTCGGCGGAACTGTCCGGCCTTGGTGCGATCGCCCACCAGAGTGCCGGCCAGTACGCCCGCGCAGAGCAACAGACGGTCCAAGCACTCGATCTCCTCGACGCTCGCTTCACCCGCAACCGCGCCTACTACACAGTGCTGCTCGCCGAACTCCAGCTCACGCAGGGCGACACGGAGCAAGCAGCCGAGACCGTCGCGCGAGTCCCGGCGGCAGGCATCGCCAGCAGCCGCATCACGTCCCGCCTCGAGCGGGTGACCGCCGCAGCCCATCACCAGGGAGGACACCCGTGACGACGCACGCCGAACTCGACACCCAGCACTACGACCACGGCGAAGCGGCCGCGATCCGTGAGCTCCTCCTCGACGTCCATGACGAGGTGTACGAGGGCAGTGACGACCCCCTCGCCGGTCGGGATGCCTTCGCCAAGTTCGTCGACCACTGGTCCGCGCGCGACGGCTTCGCGTGCGTCATCGCCTACGACCGCGGGGAGCCTGTCGGCTACGCCTACGGTGCGCCCCTCAGCGCGGCCACGACCTGGTGGGACAAGGTGACCCCGGCGTTGCCCAATGCCTTCACCACGGAGACCGGGGAACGCACTTTCGCCCTGTCGGAGCTGATGGTGCGCGCACCATGGCGCGGCACTGGGGCCTCCCGCCGGATCCACGATGCGCTGCTTGACGTCCGGCCGGAACAGCGAGTGACGCTGCTGGTCCACAAGGCACACGGCAAGGTGCTGGCCCTGTACGAGCGGTGGGGCTACCGGACGGTCGGCGAGGCGGTGCCGTTCGACGGGGCCCCGGAGCTGTGCGCCATGGTGTCAGACCTGCGGTGACGGAGTTGGCGTCGCTCCGCTCATACGGGTAGGCCGAGGGGCTTCCCCGGCATGAGCTCGAGATCTACGATCAGGCCCCTCGATCGCTGGGGAGCGATCTCAACCAGGGACGGGGACCATGGACTTCTTGATCGGCATACTCCTGATCGTCTTCGGCGCGCCGCTGGTCGGCATCATCGGTCAGTGGATCGAGAACGGCGGCCGTGAGGGGCTCGGGAAGACGCTGTCCATCGGTGGATATCTGACGGTGCTCGGGATCGCCGCGTGGCTGATCGTCGGCAGCTTCTGGCACTTGGCCGCGTAGGCTTGGAAAGCGGAATGTCACCAGGGGGAGGTGCGGGGGCTCGTGAGTTCACTCTTGTTGAGTGTGACCGCTGTGCTCATCACAGCCGGGGTCGCGTTACAGATCTGGGCCTCTGGTCCTGCCCGCGCCGACAGGCAGTACGCCCTTCAGTTGCCTTCCATACTCATGTATTCCCTGGCAAGTGCGCTGTTCCTCTTCTCGACGTTTCCGGACTCGCTCTCGGAAGGGCGGGCCCTGGGGTTCGGGCTCGGAGGAGCAGCGGGCTTCGCGGCCTTTTTCGTGCTCGCGTCCTTCGGTTGGCTGTCCAAGACGCGCCCGCGCGATCAACTTGCTGCGGAGCTGAAAGCAGCGCTCAAGGAGAATGCCCGACTCCGCAAGCAGTTGCACGCCGAGGCGACCGCGGGACCCGCACCCGTACCGGTACCGCTGACCCGGACCAGCCGGTACGAGTTTCCCTTGCCAGGAGACCGTCGACACCACCTGGGAATGATCACTGGAAACCTGGCCAACGTGCTGGGAACGGACGTGTGGGTGAACCCGGAGAACACCCGGATGGAAATGTCCCGCATCACGGAGCACACGGTCTCGGCGACAATCCGCTATCACGGGGGCCGACGGAACGCGGCTGGTCACCTAATTCACGACACCATCGCTCAGGAGCTGGCCGAGCTCATGAACGGTCAGCCTCAGGTGGCGGCCGGCCACGTGCTGGTCACCAGAGCGGGTGAGTTGCAGGAAAGCCATCAGGTGAAGCGGATCGCCCATGTGGCAGCTGTGGAGGGGGAGCCCGCCTCGGGCTTCCGGCAGGTAATGGACCTCGGACGATGCGTACGCAATATCCTCACCGAGGTTGACCGATTGAACAGTGCCGGTGGCGACCTTCGCTCCGTCGTACTTCCCCTGCTGGGAACCGGGGGTGGCAACAGCGATCCGAGGAAGACGGCTGATGCGTTGGTGGCGGCCACCGAGGGGTACTTCCGGGCACATCCCGGCTCGGAAATCCGAACGGTCTATTTGCTGGCCTACACGGATGTACAGGCCGACGTTTGCCGGGCGGCACTGGACCTTCAACTCGATTCGAGAAATCGGTCCGAGGGGTAACTACGGGGTGGATCGCAAAGGATTTCTCCTGCTTGTGCGCCAAGTTGACGATCGGTCATACTTGCGCAAAAGGTGGAGGTGCTCATGGGCGGAATCAGCTCCGAAGGCCCCTGTCATTTATGTGCGGTGGATGGTGCGCCGTGTCATCGGTGTCGCGCGTACTGGTCGCTACCGAAAGCAAGATTGTTCCAGGCCTTTCTCACCTTCGTGATCGGTGTGCCGCATCCCCGGCAGAGTCCGCTTCTTTCCAAGTCGCCCCGGCTGTGCCTGATCGGCAGCTTTGCCGTGCTCGTGCAGTCGGTCTGTGGCGGAGCCGCGGCCGTCCTTGTGGCCGCGTCTCCCGTCGCGTCGCCGGCTCGGGTGGGTGCGGCGGTCGCGGCCCTCGCATGTGTCATCGTTTCCTCCGGGGCATTCCGGGCGATGCACAACTTCGTTCTGCACCACGCGAGCCACGGCGATTTCGGCCGCCATGACTGGCTGATCGGCGAGCTGGCCGGTGTCGTCGGTATGACCCAATCCTTCGCCGACTACCGCAAGGACCACCGGCTGCACCACGCGTCACTCATTTCCGAGGATGATCCTGACCAACGGACTTTGGGCAGACTAGGCATCATTCCGGGTTTGCCCCGAAATGAGTACCCGTGGCGGCTGGTTCGGGCCCTCACGTCCCCGCACCTGTTCCTGTCGACGGTGACCGAGCGGGTGAGCCACAGCGTGGCCCCATTGCGTCGGCCTGTGCGCACGGCCTGCTTTGCGTGTCTCCAGGCGTCGCTGCTTTTGCCTGCGGTGTGGTTGTCCCTGCGGTGGGGCCGGCCAGGGCCCCTGATCGCATGGGGTTTCAGCTGGCTGCTTCCCCTGACGGTGGGCCACCACATCAGCATGGTGCTCTACGCCGTCGGTCTGCACGCCTGGTACAAGCGCTCTGACGAGCCGGGCTGGGCGGGATACGCGGAGAAGACCGGAGCGAGATTCTTCGCAGACCCGACACCGGAGGCTTCGCCGTGGCGTCATCCTGTCATGTTCGGGCCCTAGTGCCGATGGTGGCTGCGGTTGGTCTTCTGGCACTTCTTCATTGGTCGTCTCCTGGTCATCGGCCTCACGGACAACGGCTGCCATGACGCACACCACGCCGACCCCGCTGGGCGACGGTTCGACTGGAGCAACGCGGCGTACGCTCGAACCGCCATGTTGGATCGTGTGCCGCTCGTGCGTGCCCACTTCTGGCACACATGGACGCTGGGCCGTGCGATCTCGCAGAACTTCGATCAGATGGCGGCTCGCCAGAGCGATGTCATGCCCTAGCACTCACAGAACGGTGCACGCAAAGGGGACGGTTGCAGAAATCCGGGCGGGCTACAATCGCCGCCGCCGATCATCTGGTTCGGGTGTTGCCGTGGCACAGCGGTCATCCGAGCCGAACTCGCAGGGGAAGGCTGACGATGCTGACCATCGACGTGGGCAAGGGTGAGGAAGTCCTCGGCCGGGTGAAGGAGGAACTGGCGCTCAGAGGCATCGCCAAAGGAGCGATCGTCTCGGTCATCGGAGCGGTGGACCGGTGCGAGGTCAGCACCATGCCCAAGAACGATGCCTCCAGCGACATCATTCGATCGTATGCAGACCCTCTGGAGATGTTCGGTACGGGCGAGGTGCGTGACGGTATTCCGCACATCCATGCCGTCTTCGGCACCGAGGACGGAACGGCCGTCAGCGGCCATCTGCACGCCGCGACTGTCGGGCATTGGTTCGTGCGTGTCTACGTGATCCCCGATCAGTAACCCTGACGGGGATCCACCAGGCCCTCCAAGGTGTTTCCCTCCCGCAGGTTCGCCACATTGCGCGCCACGCGCTCACTCAGCATCCGCAGTACGTAGTCCGCGGAATCAGCGCAGTGCGACGTGACGAGAGCACGTGGATGGCCCCAGAGCGGATGTCCCTCGGGCAGCGGTTCGGGATCCGTCACATCGACAGCCGCGGCAGCGATCGAACGATTCTCAAGTGCTGCGACAAGCGCATCCGTGTGGATGTGGCTCCCTCTTGCGACATTGACGACGATCGCATGAGTGGGAAGGGCTGAAAGCTCCCGGGCCCCGATGATGTGCCGTGTGCGTGGCGTCAGCGACAGCGCGAGCACTAGGACGTCGGTGTCCGGCAGCACACGCTGAAGCTCGGAGGATGGAAGGGTCTCATCGGCTCCTGCCACGGCTTCGGCTGCGCGGCGCAGCACTCTGACCTTGCAACCGAAGGGTCTGAGCAATCTGATCAGCGCGGCTGCCGTGCCGCCACCCCCCAGGATCGTCACCCGGCGGCCGAACAGGGAGCAAGGGTCGAGTGAATGCCAGCGAGGTGTCCTGGCCTGCTCGGCAAGGTGACGCAGTGAGGCCAGCACGAGCATCAGCGCGTGTTCCGCCACCTGGTCGGCGAACAGGCCTTTGGCACAGGTGAAGGCCACAGGCCGGTCCATGAGCCCGTCCGATGCAAATTTCTCGACACCCGCCCAGGGGAGCTGAACCCAACGGATGGAGGGATGCTCGTCGAGGAGCGTGCGCAATTCCGCCACGTCGCCCTGGTCGAGCCACACGACGCCATCGGCCTCCTTGGCGCTCGTGACCCGGCCGCCTCCCTTGAGGACGGCCGCCTCGACCTGGAGTCGCAGCTCGGCAAGACCCGGGTCGTTCGCCCGCTGGTCCGCCTCCTCGGCCGACGTAGAGGGTTCGACGGCAATTGCAGTGTTCACGATGCCCCTTGCTCGATTGTCCGACGCATCTGCGGAATCAAAGCCCTCGTCTCCGCAACGTCCTCCTGCTCCTCAACCGCCTGCAGAGCCCTCAGAACGTCGTCCGAGGCTACATCGGTCACTTGTTGTAGCAGTCTGAGCGACAACCATCGGGCCACGCCGTCACGTGGGTTGAGCGCCTCCTTGCAGAAGCGCGATGCCACAGTCTTGAGCTGGTCCGAAGTCAATGTGAGCAAGTGCGGCAGCGGCCTGCCGTTGGGTTCACTGGCCAGGCGCTCTGCTGCTTCCCACCGGATCTCCAGTACGCGGAAGATGACAGCGGTGAGATAAAGGTGCCGTATTTCTTTGTCACGGTCGAGCAGTTGGATGACCTCACTGGTCACGCGGGGATCCCCGACCTTGGAGATGATGCCGGCCGCGTTCACGCGCAGTAGCGGTGTGCCGTCCCCGTTCATCCATCGCTTGAGCGTGGCAATGTGAACGGATTCACGTAACAGGAGGTCCTTGATGAACTGGTCTGTCTCGTGTGATGTCTGCGCCTCGGTGAGCCTTCTGTCATCGTCTTCGCAGATGTCCGTGAAGATCCGCTGAGCAATGAAGAACTCCATGAACGACTTGTGGGCGAAGCTGTAGAAGCCGGCCCGGTCCCGCTGAAGGAACGACTGTGTTCGTACATCGTGCTCATAATTGTGGACGAAGGGCGCGTGGCTGTATGGAATCGCTTCGAGTAACGTTCGTGGTAGTTCGGAATAGTGCACCGAAGCGGTCTCGCGCCGAAACATCTCCCAGGCCAGTTCCTGCATGAGCGTCCGGTGGTCCGTCGAGTCGAGAATCGATCGCTGTTCTGTCAGGTTCTTGCGCATCCATTCATCGGTGTACATCTCGTACAGCGTGGCCGGGTTGACGGTCACATGCTGCACCAGTCTGGGCAGCGTGGAAGCGATCATCGCGAGCAGGATGGGACGCTGAGCCAGGTCTGCAAGGTTATAGATCCGCTGCATCTGCTCGTAGTATTCTCCGGCCCGATTTCCCACCAGTCGCTGGAGTGCCTCGAGGATCCTCCGGTCGTCGAACTGGCACAGATGCAGGATCTCGAAATTGGGTCGATCTCGCAGATGGATCCGCTGCAGGCCCTCACCGGCGAGCACTTCACGTTCCTCGAGGTCTGTGCGGAAGTAACTGGTACGGCAGGTCAAGATCGCCTTGCAGTTCGCCTCGGGCTCCACGATTTTCGCCAGCTCGTCGAAGTTACGTACTGTCGCGAGATCGTCGACGCGGGCCTGCATCTCGTCGAAGCCATCCAGGATGAGCACGAGACTGTCGTGGCGATTGAGGAACTGGAAGGTCTCGTAGCCGCCGGGAAGGTGCATTCCATAGCTGTTGACGAGCGTATCGGTGATCAGCTCTTTAATATTGACAGTGTCCCCTCGCGAACGGTCGCGCAGCGAGATGAGAATGGGGACTCGATTGTGTTCACAGTCCTCCAGATAACGCCGGGCCAGCAGCGCCGCATAGTGCCGGCACAGCCATGTCTTCCCCGTGCCGAAATCGCCCACAATAGAGATGTGGTTGCGGCCTGGGGTGTCGATCCACACGTCCAGGAACGCCTCGACGTCATCGAAACTGTCGATGCTGAGCGGGGCGACACGGGACCGGTCATACTGCGGCACCTCGCAGGCCAGGCCGACCCAGAGATCATCGATGCGTTCTTTCTCGTGTTCCTCAATCAAGCTGGAGAGATAGCTGTCGATGTTCAGCATGGTGCGGTAGAACTGCGCGATGGACATGATCCGGGTGCCGGGACTTGCTTCCGCCCGCGCCTTGGCCTGAGAGGTGAAGACACCGCTGCGGTAGGCGATGACCCAGACCTCACTGTCGCTGTCGTCCGATCCGCGCAGAGCGAATGCGCCGTCCACGTGACCCGAGCCCACGCTGCCTTCCACGCAGCGGACCCAGCGCAGGATGTGGGCGCCCTCGCTGTGCTTGCTCGCGCGGAAGTCCACGACTCCAGGGCTGCGCCGCGGCTGGGACAGGGAGTAGCCCATGGACCTCAGCAGGCCCATCACCTCGTCGGAGAGTCGGGTGTCGGATCGAGGTCTGCCGGGTTCCGCCTGGCTCGGGGCCGGCGCATGACGCAGGGCACGCTGATTGAGCTCGGTGAGCCAGGTGAGGAGGACGTCATTCGGCGATCGACCGGCGAGGGCGAGGTTGATCACGCGAACGCCCCTGCGTTCGAGGTCCTTCACGGCCAGCGCCGGTGCGTCGAACTGGACGGAATAGAGGTTGCGTCGATAGTCGCCGGTCTCCTGGCGCAGCTGAGTAAGCAGAATGCGGAGGTCCGGATCAGTCACGCTGTAACCGAGAAACAGCACGGTCCGCGTCTGAAGGGTGGCACTGAGCAGCCGTACCAGAGACGGCCGGTCCGTCGTGATTCCTTCGTAGTCGTTGGACGTGATGACGATCGACTCCGGATGAGCGAGATCTCCGTGAATCTTGACGATTTGAACACGATCGCTCGACCAGAATCCGGCGTCGACTGCGCGGGTCACCGCATTGTACGGTTTACGCTGCGCTCGATAGGTCATCTCGATGAGATCATCGAAATTGGTCGTCACCACCAAGGGCACGGGGAGTTCCACGAGCGCGTGATGCACATGTGTGGGCTGCAGATGGAGCGTATCTAATTGGTCCCGAATCCGTTGCACAAGGCGATTGCGACCGAACTCCAATTCGTAATACGCTGCGATGTCGCGATGATCCGCACCGGAAGGACAACCGGGCAGCTCTTCGGCAAGTCCGCGGACCAGCCCCTGCCAATCAGGAAGACCTGCTCCCTTTGACAGTCCGGCGCCCACAAAGAGGACGCCGTTACCGCGTCCAAATTGCTCTGCCAGTTCCAGCGGGACTTCGAACGCACTCATGGTGCTCCCCCTCATCGATGGCGAGCACAGTCGCCCTCAGTGACTGGTTGCTCTACTTAGCGTATTGTGCCGTGCCCGTGGGAACGCTGTCTGCCTTCCGGCAGCAAGCAGTTCGGTGCCCGAAGAGTCGCGTTGACCGGGAGCCCGGTCGACGAGAGGAGCACCCCTGACCTGCAGGTTGGTAGGAGGGGTTCGGATCAAGGCCACGGATTGGCATCTGCGTCACCGTTCCGAGGCGGTCCCGTCTCACACATGGTGCAAACGGGTAGGGAGTGCTTGCTGCCGCCGCCAATTTCCCTGGCATGTCAGGGACACAGCGGACCACGTGGACGCCCCGTAGGGTGGCAGCCGTGTCATACGTAGGCCCTGACTTCGAACCTCCCCGCCCGCGCCGCTCCCGGCGTGGGCCGATGACCGTGGCGGTCGCCGCGCTGGTGCCGGGGGCGCTGGTGGGATGGCTGGTGTGGCAGGCGGTGGGGGACTCGGGGGGCGGGGGTACGTCCGACAAGGCGGCGCCTTCGTCCACGGGGCCCGCGTCTTCGTCCACCGGGCCCGCGTCCTCGCCCTCCGGAGCGCGGACACCGACAGCCGGCGGGTCGAGTGAGGGCGAGAAGCCGAGCCCCAGTCCTTCCGCCTCCTCCGGCACCTCGTCGCAACCCGCCGCCTCCGGCCCCCTCAAAGGCAAGGTCGTCGTCATCGACCCCGGGCACAACCCCGGCAACTTCCAGCACACGGCCGCCATCAACCGCAAGGTGGACATCGGCACGAACAGCAAGGAGTGCGATACGACGGGGACGGCGACCAACGCGGGTTACGCGGAGGCCCAGTTCACGCTCGACGTCTCGCGTCGGCTGCGGACGATCCTCGAACAGCAGGGCGCCACGGTGAAGTTGACGCAGGACGGTGACCGCGCCTGGGGGCCGTGCGTCGACGAGCGGGCCCGGATCGGCAACACGGCCCGCGCCGACGCCGCGATCTCGATCCACGCGGACGGCTCGGCGGTCGGCAACCGTGGCTTCCATGTGATCCTGCCCGGGTCCGTCAACGCGGGCGGCGCGGACACCCGCGCGATCGTCGCCCCGTCCCAGGAGCTGGGCGAGCGCATCGCGGGCAACTTCGTCCGCGAGACCGGCAGCGCGCCCTCCAACTACATCGGCGACGGCACCGGACTCGTGGTCCGAAAGGATCTCGGCGGTCTCAATCTGTCAACGGTTCCGAAGGTGTTCATCGAGTGCGGCAACATGCGCGATACCAAGGACGCCGCGTTGCTGACCAGCGGCGTGTGGCGGCAGAAGGCGGCGCGTGGGATCTCTGAGGGAATCGTGAGTTTCCTGCACGGGTGACGATCAACGGCTTGCACCCGGCGGACACCCTGCGGGGACGGGCGATAGTGTCGTCCCTACGATGAGGGGCCACCCCCGCGCTTCACACCGCGACCTGATGGCGGTATACGGCCTGATGGCGACGTGGCGACAGCAACGCCTCCACCGATGACGAGACGACTGACGAAGGACCTGAAGTGAATATCCGCTCCCTCACTCGAGGCGACGGCGTGGTGATCGGAGCAGCGGTGTTGCTGTTCATCGCGTCGTTCCTCGGCATCTACTCCGCCGACGGTGCCGAAGGCGTCGACCTCCCGAACGCCTGGGGAAGCGCGCCGCTCCTGATGAGCGTCTTCCTGGCGGGCATCATCGGCGCCGCGCTCATCGTCGTCGCCCACGGTCTGCCGCAGGTCCCCAAGGTCGTCGGCCTCGACCTCGGCCAGTTCGGCGTCGCGTTCACCGTGTTCGCCGCGTGGAGCGCGCTCGGGAACATCTTCGACCCGGCGGGCGGCTACAACAACGTGGGAGATGGGGCCGCCGGCCCCGACGCCGGTACCGGCGCCATCCTCGGCCTGGTCGCCACCCTGATCCTGGCCGGCGCCGCCATCGCCACCCCCCTCGTCCCGGCCCTCAAGGCTGCCCTCCTCCCCGCCCCCAAGCCCGTCACCCCCCAGCCCTACAGCGCCCAGCCCCCCGGCGGGTACGGCTACCCCGGCGCCCCGCAGCCGGGCCAGCCCGGTCAGCCCTACGGTGCGCAGCCGCAGCCGTTCGGTCAGCCCAGCCAGCCGCAGGCTCCCGCCCCGCAGGCACAGCAGCCCGCCGGGGACTTCTCGCCGTTCTGGTTCGCCGTACCGGTGCCGCGTCCGCTGTTCGCGGAGGACGGTTCGCCGACGCCGATCGCCGAGCTCGCGCCGGGCACCTGGTACCTGGCCGTCGAGCAGCGCGGCGCGGTCCTGGTGGCGCAGACGCAGGACGGCCGTCGCGGCGTACTGCAGGACACGTCGGGGATCCAGCGCGGCTGACCCGCCGCCCCCGGACCTCTCACGGCCCCCGCTCTTTCCGAGTGGGGGCCGTTCCCGTACAGTCACCCCCGAATCTGACACAACGTCAGGAGGGCGACATGCGGCTCGGTCTCGCGCTCGGATACTGGGGACGCGGCCCCTCCGCCGACCATGTCCCCCTCGCCCAGGAGGCGGAACGGCTCGGCTACCACTCCGTGTGGACCGCCGAGTCCTGGGGCTCCGACGCCTTCACCCCACTCACCTGGATCGCCGCGCGGACGACCCGTATCCAACTGGGCACGGCCGTCGCCCAGATGGCCGCCCGCTCCCCCACCACCACCGCGATGCACGCGCTCACGCTCGACCATCTCTCGGGCGGCCGCATGATGCTCGGCCTCGGGCTGTCGGGGCCGCAGGTCGTCGAGGGCTGGTACGGGCGTCCGTTCCCGAAGTCGCCGCTGACCGCGACCCGGGAGTACGTGGATGTCGTACGCCAAGTCCTCCGGCGCGAGGCCCATGTTGAGCTGGACGGGCGCTTCCACCCCCTTCCGTACCGGGGCGCCGACGGTACCGGCCTCGGCAAGGCACTCAAGCCGATCACCCACCCCCTGCGCGCCGAACTGCCGCTCCTGCTCGGTGCCGAGGGGCCGAAGAACATCGCGCAGACGACCAGGATCGCGGACGGCTGGCTGCCGCTGTACTGGTCGCCGACCCGCCCTCAGGCGTACGAGGCCTCGCTCAAAGATCTGCCCAGCGGCTTCCTCGTCGCTCCCATGGCCCGCGCCCACGTCTGCGACGACCTCGCCGAAGGGCTGCTGGCGGTCAAAGCCATGCTCGGCTTCTACATCGGCGGGATGGGGCACGCAGCGCGCAACTTCCATGCCGATCTGATGGCGCGGATGGGGTTCGAGGAGGAGGCGCGGAGGGTTCAGCGGCTCTTTCTCGAAGGGCGGCGGGAGGAAGCCGTACTCGCCGTTCCCGACGCCTTCGCCGACGAGATCTCGCTCGTCGGCCCGCGCGAACGCATCGCGGAGCGACTGGAGTTGTGGCGCAAGGGTCCGGTGACGGATCTGCTGGTACTCGCGCCGGACCCGCACACCCTGCGGGTGCTGGCGGATCTCAACACCTGACGACGCACGGAAACCCAGGCGAGAACGGCGGCCTGAACCAGGCGCGTACGGCGGCCCGCGGCCGGACCGCCGTACGCTCGGTCAACCAGCGTTGTCCGCTGTCATCCGCCACTGAGCTGAGAAGTCGACGGCACCTTGTTCTTGACCTCGGCGCCCGCGCTCTTTCCGGCTTCCTTCACCTGGTTGATGATGTCGTCGAAGGAGTTCACGGTCGCGTCGGTCGACTCGCCCTTGCGGAGCTTGGCCGGCAGTCCCTTGAGTGCCTCGATGCCCTCGGTGAGCGGGGCGATGGCCTTCGAGAGCGCGGGGTCGCCCTTGGCGTTCTTCACCGCGGCCTGGAGCCGGTTGTACGCGAACGCGCCCGCGATACCCGCCTTGATCAGGGCGAGCTTGCGGCCCTTCGCGCCCTTCTTGAACTTTCCGGCCTTCCAGGGCTTCACGATCCACTGATAGGTGGCTCCGGCCGCGAGGCCGGCGTTCGCCACGAAGCGGGTCTTGGCGAGCCTCTGCTTCTCTGCGCTGCTGGTGCTGGACGGGGTGGTGACGGCCGCCGCGGCGGCGGAAGCGGTGGCGCTGGCGCTGGCGGCGGTGACCTGTTTGGCGCCGCCACTGCCACACGCGGTGGCACCGGCCAGCAGCGCACAGCAGAGGGTGAGCGCCACGGTGAGGCGCCGTATCGGTACGGGCACGGGGTCCTCCGGGGAAGGGAACGGTTCTCCCGGATTCCGGGAGTCACGGCTCTCCCGGCAGCCTCACCCGGCTCCGCACACTGCGCCACTTGAGCAAACCATTCGGGTTTCGCCCAGGCCCCGGCGAACCCATTCGGGTTTCAGGCAGGCCGCTCGGGCTACCCGCAGGGCATGTCCACTCGAAATCGCAACGGTTCCAACCAGGCGGGCACGCTCATCGCGATCGTCGCCGACGTGATGGCCTTCATCCTGGGCCTGTGGATCCTCATGTACCTGCTGGACGCGAACCGGACCAACGACCTGGTCCAGTTCATCCACGACGCGGCGAGCTGGCTGGCCGGCTGGTCCCGTGACCTGTTCACCTTCGACCGGGCCTGGGCGCGCGTGATCGCGGGCTACGGTCTCGCCGCCGTCGTCTACCTCTTCGTCGGCCACGCCATCGCCAACCGCATGCACCGGCACTGAGCGATACCAGCGGGTACCGGCCCAACTAGCGGGTACCGGCCGTACTAACAGCACTCCGCGTCGAGCCCCAGCGGCAGGCGCTCGCCGCCGAAGACCGCGCAGGTCGGCTCGTCGCCGCCGAGTGCGGCCACGGCGAGGAGGACGGAGCCGGCCGTCCAGCTGGTGAGTTCCTCGGGCCAGATCGTCCGGTCGTCGAAGACATAGCCCGTCCAGTACAGGCCGGTCCTCGGATCGCGCAGGTGCTGGATGGACTGGAGGATCTCCAGGGCCCGGTCGGATTCGCCCACGATCCAGAGCGCCAGGGCGAGTTCGGCCGACTCGCCGCCGGTCACCCACGGGTTGGGGACGACGCAGCGGACGCCGAGTCCGGGCACCACGAAGCGGTCCCAGTCCTCCGCTATCCGGGACTTGGCCTCGGCGCCCGTCAACGCGCCGCCGAGCACCGGGTAGTACCAGTCCATCGAGTAGCGGTCCTTGTCGAGGAACCGCTCGGGGTGCTTGCGGATCGCGTGCCGCAGCGCGCCGACCGCCAACTCCCAGTCGGGCTGCGGCTCTTCCCGCTGCTCGGCGATGGCCAGCGCACAGCGCAGCGCGTGGTGGATGGACGAACTCCCGGTCAGCAGCGCCTCGTCGGTCGCCGTCCCGTCGTCCTCGCGCTTCCAGCCGATCTGCCCGCCCGGCTGCTGGAGCAGCAGCACGAACTCCACGGCCGCGTAGACCGAGGGCCACATCCGGTCCAGGAAGGTGTCGTCGCCGGTGGCCAGGTAGTGGTGCCAGACGCCGACGGCGATGTACGCGCAGAAGTTGGTCTCCCGGCCGCGGTCGGTGACGTCGTGCGCGTCCCCGTCGGCGTAGGCCGCGTACCAGGAACCGTCCTGGTTCTGGTGGCGTGCGAGCCATTCGTACGCCCGCTCGGCCGCCTCGTGCTCCCCCGCCGCGTCCAGGGCCATGGCCGCCTCGGTGTGGTCCCACGGGTCGAGGTGGTGACCGCGGAACCACGGTATGGCGCCGTCGGGCCGCTGCACCGCGAGGATTCCGCCCACCGTGGCGGCTGCCTCCTCGGCGGTCAGGACCCCGGGCAGGACGAGATGTTCCGTCCGGGGCGAACGAGATGTGGTCACGAAGCGTCCACCAAGGCAGCGTCCGTGGGCAGGTGGGGCTTGGTCGCGTACGCCACGAAGCTCTTGCCGATCAGCGGGTTCAGCGCGTTCTCGGCGACCCGGGTGGCCAGGGGCTTCTTCATGATGTCCCAGACCAAAAGCTTGTGGTACGCCCGCACGGGCAGCGCCTTGTCGTTGTCGACGCCGAACGCGCACTTCAGCCACCAGTAGGGGCTGTGCAGGGCGTGGGCGTGATGGGTGCCGTACGGCTTGAGCCCGGCCTCCTTCATCTTGCCCAGCAGTTCGTCCGCCTTGTATATGCGGATGTGGCCGCCCTCGACCTCGTGGTACGCGTCGGACAGCGTCCAGCAGACCTTCTCGGGTCCGTAGCGCGGCACGGTGATCGCGATCCGGCCGCCCGGCTTGAGCACCCGGACCATCTCGGCGAGTACGCCCTTGTCGTCCGGGATGTGCTCCATCACCTCGGAGATGATCACGACGTCGAAGGACGCGTCGGGGAAGGGCAGCGCGAGGGCGTCGCCCTCCATCGCCGTCGCGGTGGCGCCGGCCGGGGCCTCCCCCGCCTCCTTCATCGCCGCGAACCACTTGGCGACCTCGCGGATCTCCTCGCCGTTCTGGTCCAGCGCGACCACCTGGGCGCCGCGCCGGTAGCACTCGAACGCGTGCCGGCCGGCACCGCATCCGAGGTCCAGTACGCGGTCGCCCGGGGCGAGCGGGAACCGGGAGAAGTCGACGGTCAGCACGTGGCCCTGCTTTCGCGGTTGGCTACAACTACTTCTTCGGCCACGGCTGCGGTACCGACGGCTGCCGTGGGGACGGCGTCGGTGCCGCTGCCGTCGGCGAGTTCTGTGGCCGCGGAGCGGCCGGGAGGCTGGGGCGCGGAGCGGGCAGGGCTCGGCGCGGAGCGGCGGGGGGACGGCGCCGCGCCGGGGGTCCCTCCGGCGATGGCCTCGCGGTAGTGGGCCACCGTGCCTTCGGCGGCTCGGGCCCAGGTGAAGCGCTCCAGTACCCGCGCGCGCCCGGCGGATCCGAGTCTCGCCCGGAGTTCCGGGTCACCGAGGAGTCGGCTGAGCCCGGCGGCCAGCGCACCCGCGTCGCCGGGCGGCACCGCGAGGCAGGTCTCGCCGTCGGGTCCGGCGACCTCCGGGATCGCCCCGCCGGTGGTGGCCACCAGCGGCGTACCCGTCGCCATCGCCTCGGCGGCGGGCAGGGAGAACCCCTCGTACAGGGAGGGCACACAGGCGACTTCGGCCGAGCGTACGAGGTCGACGAGCTCCGCGTCCGAGATGCCCTTGACGAACTCGACGGCGCCTTCGAGGCCGTACCGCTCTATGGCCTGGGCGACGGGCCCGTCCTCGGCACGCTTGCCGACGACGACGAGGTGCGCGCGCGGGTGCTCGATGCGCAGCTTCGCGAGCGCCTCGACGAGGAAGACGAGCCCCTTGAGCGGCACGTCCGCGCTGGAGGTGGTGACGATCCGGCCCGGCACCTGCGGCACGGCGGGGTCGGGCGAGAAGAGATCGGTGTCCGCGCCGATGTGCACGACGTGGATACGGTCGTCGCGTACGCCCAGGTGCTCGACGATCTCCTGGCGTGATGTACCGGAGACGGTGAGCACGGACGGCAGACGGCGCGCGACCCGCTTCTGCATGCGCGTGAAGGCGTACCAGCGGCGCACGGACATCCGGCGCCGTCGTCCCTCGGCGGCGTCCAGCTCCAACTGGCGGTCGACGGTGATGGGGTGGTGGATGGTGGTGACGAGGGGCGCGCCCACGTCTCCCAGCAGTCCGTACCCGAGCGTCTGGTTGTCGTGCACGACGTCGAAGTCCCCGCGGCGGTCGCGCAGATGGCGCCGGGCGCGCAGCGAGAAGGTCAGTGGTTCGGGGAAGCCCCCGGTCCACATCGTGCCGACCTCGACCGCGTCGATCCAGTCGCGGAACTCGTCGCGACCCGGGGTGCGAAAGGGGTCCGGCTGGCGGTAGAGGTCGAGGCTGGGCAGCTCGGTGAGGCTCAGCTCGGGGAGGCCTTCGTCCAGCACGGGATACGGCTGGGAGCCGATGACCTCGACGCGGTGGCCCAGGCGGGCCAGCTCGCGCGAGAGGTGCCGTACATACACGCCCTGGCCGCCGCAGAACGGGTTCCCCTTGTAGGTGAGGAGCGCTATCCGCAGCGGTCGTCCGCCATCGGCGGCCACACCCTCCCCGGGGCCCGCCTCCATGGCCTCAGCGGTCACTTACGGCCCCCTTCTCCCTGCACTTTCCCGCGAGGTTACGCCGGGACGCTAATCTAGAACAAGTTTCAGACTTGATCGTTCGAGGAGCACTGAATCTACCGGCAGGTAGGGCGCCTGTGAGCAGTGGATCAGGTGATCCACGCCACGGCGCGGAGGTGATCTGCCGTGCTGTCCGGTCGCTCCTCCAGCTGAACCCACGGAACGGGACCCATGCCTGCGGAAGCCAAGGTGGAAGCCAAGTCGGCGCGACCCCCCGCGCACCCCGCGCACCCCGCCACCCGGTCGGCCGCACCCCCCGCCGCGCCCGCGCTCACCGAGCGGCAGGAGGCACGCCGCCGCCGGATCCTGCACGCGAGCGCGCGGTTGGCCAGCCGGGGTGGTTTCGACGCGGTGCAGATGCGTGAGGTCGCGGAGTCGTCGCAGGTCGCCCTCGGCACGCTCTACCGCTACTTCCCGTCGAAGGTCCATCTGCTGGTCGCCACCATGCAGGACCAGTTGGAGCGCATGCACGGCACCCTGCAGAAGAAGCCGCCGGCCGGTGACACGGCGGCGGAGCGGGTCGCCGAGACGCTGATGCGGGCGTTCCGTGCCCTGCAGCGAGAGCCGCACCTGGCCGACGCGATGGTCCGCGCGCTCACCTTCGCGGACCGCAGCGTGAGCCCCGAGGTCGACCAGGTGTCCCGGCAGACCACGGCGATCATCCTGGACGCGATGGGCCTGGACGACCCGACCCCCGCCCAGCTCTCCGCGGTCCGCGTCATCGAGCACACCTGGCACTCGGCCCTGATCACCTGGCTCTCCGGCCGCGCCTCCATCGCCCAGGTCAAGATCGACATCGAGACGGTGTGCCGGCTGATCGAGGTGACGGAGCCAGGCGATCACGGCTAGGGCCTGTCCGGCGGATCATGCCGGAGGCGCGGGGTCCGGCACGCCGATCTGCGGCGTTGTCGTCGGTTGCCGACTCCCCCACTCTCGGCTTCGCTCGAGCGGGGGGACCCCCATCGCGTCGCCGCCCTCCTCCGCCTTGCAGCTCGACGCACCAGACCCCGCTCACCTGCGCCGACAAGGCACCGCCGCTTCCCTCCGACCTGATCCGCCGGACAGGCCCTAGGCCGAGCGCGGGCACACAGAAACCTACGGGCACACAAAAACCTACGAGACGGGTTCCCTTCGCCGGTATTACCCGGATCAGGTGATGGGGGTCGCCGTCCGGCCTGAACGCTGCCTTCCGGCCTCTCAGCCCTACCGTCGACGTCGGCCCCAGCGGATGCGATGCTGCTGCGTCTCGCCCGAGTCGGCTACTCCGGTCGAACTCCCTCACTCGCCTCGTAGGCCACTACCAGGATAGAACTCCCACAGCCAGAGAGAACACCCCAAAGTGGGACTTTTTTGCATCCATGGGGGAATTTTTCATTCTTCCGGCGGAAACACCGGCTCCCCACTGCCCAGCAGCGTGATCATGACGGCTTCCACCGGGCAGCCCTCCGCCGCCGCGAGGATCTTCTCGTTGGCGTCGATCTCCGGTTCGGCCGGGTGGGACTGCATGGCGGAGTCGAGGCGGAACGTGTCCGGGGCCAGGTGGACGCACTGGGCGGAGCCGATGCAGACGGAGCGGTCGACCTCGACGCCCCAGCGGTCACCCATCCTCACGCCTCCCAGCCGGCGGGCAGGTGGATCATCTTGTGCTCCAGGAACTCGCCGTAGCCCTCGGGCCCGAACTCCCGCCCCAGACCCGAGTTCTTGTAGCCGCCGAAGGGGCCGAGCATGTCGAGGCTGAAGGTGTTGACGGAGTACGTGCCGGTACGGACCTGCCGGGCGACCTCGATGCCGTGTGCGACGTCGGCCGTCCAGACGCTGCCGCTCAGCCCGTAGTCGGAGTCGTTGGCGATCTTCACGGCCTCGGCCTCGTCGCCGTAGGGAAGGAGGCAGATCACCGGGCCGAAGATCTCCTCCCGCGCGATCCGCATCGAGTTGTCGACGTCACCGAAGAGGGTCGGCTCGACATACCAGCCGCGATCCAGCCCGTGCGGACGGCCGCCGCCCGTGAGGATCTTGGCGCCCTCCTCCTGGCCGATGCGGATGTAGTCGAGGCTGCGCTGCTGCTGCCGTCGGGCGACGAGCGGGCCCACCTGGGTCGCCGGGTCCAGCGGGTCGCCGACGACCAGGGCGCTCGCCGCGGCGGCGAAGGCGTCCGCGAACTCGTCGTAGCGGGAGCGCGGCAGCAGGATGCGGGTCTGCGCGACACACGCCTGGCCGTTGTTCATCCAGGCCGCCGAGACGATCCCGGGGACGGACGTCGCGATGTCCGCGTCCGGCAGCACCACCGCCGCCGACTTTCCGCCCAGCTCCAGCGTCACGCGGGTGAGGTTGCGCGACGCCACCTCCATCACGCGTCGGCCCGCCGCGACCGAGCCCGTGAAGGAGACCTTGTCGATGCCGGGGTGTCCGACCAGGTACTCACTCACCTCGCGGTCCGCCGGGAGGATGGAGAGGACACCTTCCGGCAGCCCCGCGTCGCGAGCGATCTCCCCCAGCAGGTACGCGTCCAGGGGTGACTCCGGCGACGGCTTCAGTACGACGGTGCAGCCGGTCAGCAGCGCGGGCGCGAGCTTGGCTGCCGCCACGAACTGCGGCACGTTCCACGGCGCCACGGCCGCGACCACACCCACCGGCTCGCGCCGGACGAGGATCTTCCCGAGGACTCCGTCGCGCGTCTCCTCGTACGTGAAGCCGCGCGCGACCGTGATCGCCGCGTCCCACACCATCATCGCGCCGAGGGCCTGGGCGAGGACGCTCCAGGAGTACGGGGAGCCGTTCTCGGAGGAGATGACGCGGGCGATCTCCTCGTGACGCACCGCGATCGCGTCCTTGATCCGGGTGACGACCTCGATCCGCTCGTCGAGGGTCAGCCGCGGCCAGGGCCCTTCGTCGAAGGCCTTGCGCGCCGCCGCGACCGCCCGGTCGACGTCCTCGTTCGAGGCGTGTGGGACGCGTCCGATGACCTCCTCGGTGTGCGGCGAGATCACCTCGATGACGTCCTTGCCCAGGGGGTCCGTCAACTCCCCGCCGATGAACAGCTGTCCGTGTTCCACGAGCTCGGTCATGGCCGACTGCCTCCCCGGGGACGTTCTCTGACGATGCATCAGATATCGATGACATGGAGACTGATACCAGTTCCCCTTCGAGGAGTCCACGGCCCTCACACCACTTCGCCACACCTTCCGGGCTTTCCCCGACACCGACTACTCGACGCCTTCGCCGTCGGTTACCCCGTCGAGGGACACAGCCGTACGGACATGGACGGTGCTCGCCCACCACGAAGCGGACGCGACGACCGGCGAGCGGATCAGCGACGACCTGTTCTCCTCCCTCCACGACCTCAACGCGGTGAACGTCATCAACGCGGTCAACGACAGCGTCTGATCCGATCAACCTCAGTACCCATTAGGTGACTTGGGCTCCCATTGGAACCAGTTCCAGTTACAGTGACTGGAATCGGCGACAGGGGAGCCCATGGCACAGGTGACCGACCACGGCGGGGGCGTACGGTCGATCAGGGTCCCCATCCCCGACAACCCGCTCGGAACCACGCTGGTCCACGTCGTCGACACCGACCGGGGCCCGGTGCTGATCGACACGGGCTGGGACGACCCGGCCTCCTGGGACGTCCTCGCCGACGGGCTCACCGGCTGCGGTGTGTCCGTCGCCGAGGTGCACGGCGTGGTCATCACCCACCACCACCCCGACCACCACGGTCTGTCGGGCAAGGTACGGGACGCGTCCGGTGCGTGGATCGCGATGCACGAGGCGGACACCGCGATCGTACGGCGGGCGCGGGAGAGCCGGCCGGACCGCTGGTTCGCGTACATGGCGGACAAGCTGGCGGCCTCCGGCGCTCCCGAGGAGCACATGACGCTGCTGCGCGAGGCGCGGTCGGCGCGGCGCCCCGGCACCCTGCCCGGCTTCTCCCCCGCCCTCCCCGACCGCGAGATCGTCCCCGGCGAACTCCTCGAACTGCCCGGCCGCCGCCTGCGCGCGATCTGGACCCCAGGACACACCCCCGGCCACGTCTGCCTCCACCTGGAGGAGACCCACCCGGCCGGGCTCCCGGGCCACGGCCGCCTGTTCTCCGGCGACCACCTGCTGCCGCGGATCACTCCGCACATCGGTCTGTACGAGGATCCGGACGACGCCACCGTCACCGATCCCCTGGGTGACTACCTCGACTCCCTCGAACGCGTCGGCCGCCTCGACCCGGCCGAGGTGCTCCCCGCCCACCAGCACGCCTTCACCGACGCCCCTGGGCGCGTACGGGAGTTGCTCGCGCACCACGAGGACCGCCTCACCGACCTCCTCACCCTCCTCTCGACCCCCCTCACCGCCTGGCAGCTCGCCGAGCGCATGGAGTGGAACCGCCCCTGGGACCAGATCCCCTTCACCTCGAGGAACATCGCACTGTCGGAGGCCGAGGCCCATGTGCGCCGGCTGGTGAAGCTGGGCCGGGCGGAGGCGGTGACGGGGAGCGATCCGGTGACGTACGTGGCGCTGTAATACGTCGGAGACGGCGGGCCCGCCCCCGTCATCGGCCGCCCACCTCACCGATCGCATGGTCCAGCCCGTCCTCGTACGGCATGTCGCGGCCCTCCTCGTACGCCTTCTCGTACGCGGCGTCGCCGATCGCGGCGCGGATGCGGTGCTCGTGGGAGCGGCGGGTGGCCAGCAGGTCGGGCGAGTTCATCTGGGCGCGCCCGGTGAGTTCCCAGACGCGCTCGCCGATGCCGAGGAGACGGGCCGCGCGGTGGCCGTCACCGTCCGCGGCGACCGCGGCGGCGAGGATGTCCAGCGCCATCGCCGCGCCCACGGTGTTGTACAGGAGTGCGTGCCCCGCCAGCGCGGTGCGGGCGTTGCCGACCGCCGCGCGGACGTCTCCGCGGGCCAGGTCCGTCTGGGCCACGATCCCGTCGGCGAAGGCGCCCGCCCAGGACTCCCCGCACGCCACGCTGGCCTCGCGCACCTCGTGGGCCACCGTGCGCGCCCGGTCGTGTTCGCCCCGGAGCATGTGCGCGAAGGAGAGCGCCACCCGGACCTGGAGCTGGGCGGCCCCGAACCCGTCGTCCCGGATGGGGAGTCGGGGAGTGGCGGACAGCACCTCGATCGCCTCGGTCAACCGTCCGCTCAGGGCCAGTTGACCGCCCGCGAGGTACGCGGCGGCCACCATCGCCACCGGATCGCCCTGCGCCTCGGCCGCGTCCGCGCTCCGCGTCGCCCAGTCCGCCGCGACCTCCAGGTCACCCTGGAGCAGCGCCACCGCGCCGCGCACCCACAGTGCGCGGGTGTGCTCGGGTCCGGGCGCGGGGTCGGTGGCGAGCACGAGGTCGAGGCAGTGCTGGGCGTCGCGCAGAGAGCCGCAGTGCCGCCACAGGAACCCGACGTCGGCCGCCATCTCCAGGGCGACGCGACTGCCGGGTTCGGTGAGCGCGCAGTCCATGGCGGCCCGGAGGTTGGCGTGCTCGGTGAGGGTGCGCTCGCACCACGCGACCTGCCGTCCGGTGTTCCACTCGGCGCTGCCCTGACGGGCCAGTTGCCGGAAGTGGTCGCGGTGGCGCAGGCGTACGGCGTGTTCCTCGCCGAGGGCGCGCAGCCAGTCGGCGCCGAACTCCCGTACGGTGTCGAGGAGTCGGAAGCGGGCCGGGTCGGTGCGGTGGCGCTGCACGATGGACTGCTCGACGAGCCGGGCCAGCAGGTCGGCGATCCGTCCGGCGGGCAGCGGGCCGCCCGCGCAGATCTCCTCGGCCGCGCGCACGCAGAAGCCACCGGCGAACACCGAGAGCCGGGCCCACAGCAGTCGCTCGAGCGGTTCGCACAGTTCGTGGCTCCAGCCGATCGCCGTACGCAGTGTCCGGTGGCGCGGCGGTCCCACGCCCGCGCCGTCGTCGGGCGAGCTGAGCGGGTCGAGGCGGGACGGCAGGCGTTCGTCGGTGGGGGTGCCCCCTGTTCGAGCGCAGCCGAGAACTTGGGGGAGGCCGTGGAGCTGGGCCAGGGAGAGTTCGCAGAGCCGGGCCGCGGCGAGTTCGAGGGCGAGCGGGATACCGTCGAGGCGGCGGCAGACGGCCTCCACCGTGGGGCGGTTGGTGTCGTCGAGAGTGAACCCGGTGGCCGCCGCCCGGTCGGCGAACAAGGTCACCGCGTCGTCGGCGACGGGCAACGGGTCCACGGGCAGGACGAGTTCGCCCGGCAGTCCGAGCGGTTCGCGGCTGGTGACGAGGATGCGCAGGCCGGGGAGGGCGGGCAGCAGGGCCTCGACGAGCGCCGCGCAGTCCGCGAGGACGTGTTCGCAGGAGTCGAGCACCAGCAACAGCCGTTTGTCCCGCGCCCATGCGGCGACCACCTCGGCGACCGGGCGGGTCGACTGGTCGCCGAGCCGCAGCGCCTCCACGACGGCGTGGCCGACCAGGCCGGCGATCCGCACCAGTGACAGTTCCACCAGCCAGACGCCGTCGGGGTAGGCGTCCCGGACCCGGACCCCGGCGCGCACGGCGAGCCGGGTCTTGCCGACCCCGCCGACCCCGACGAGGCTCAGAAGTCTGTGGACGCCCGCCGCGGGCTCCAGCTCCCGCTCCAGCCGGTCGAGTTCTTCCAGCCGCCCGACGAAGCTACGCGTCTCGGGAGGCAGATTGCCGGACCGGCCACCGGTCGTCTTGTCGGACACACCCACCAGTCTGGCCTGGTCACGCCCTCCTCGGCGGCCGTCCGAGCACGGGGACAGAACAGCGGCGGCACCGCGTCTGTTCTACGTCGGTTCTACGTCGGTTCCGCTTCGGTTCCGGTCGGCTTTCGACGAAATGCGATCAACTCTCCGGTGGATACACAGCCGCCGACACCACTCAGCGAAGCGGCTGAAGCAGCTCCCGGATCAACCGCTCCGCCTCCCCCAGGGCTTCGACCTCGCGCGCGCTCATCGTCGGATTGGCCGCCCGGCGCCGCCGCGCCTCCGCCAGTCCGTCCCGCGTCACGCACTCCGCGTTGCCGTCGAGCAGCACGGCCAGCGTCTCGCGGGCCCCCTCCGCGTGGGCCTCACCGCAGACGGCCACCTGCGCGAGGATCACCGCGGACATGCCCCAGTCCAGGCCGGGCGGGCCCTCCTCGGCGTTGGCCCAGTCGATGACCTTCGGGCCGTCCGAGGTGAGCATGACGTTGTCGGGATGCAGATCCAGGTGCAGTACGCGGGCGGACGGGTCGCCGGAGGCCCGGGCGGGCACGGCGTGCAGCGCGCGCAGCAGCCCGGCGAGGAGGGCGCCGCCCTCCCGGGGTCCCATCCGCCCCGCGACGAACGCCGCCAGCATCGTCGGCCCCTCCAGCCGCTCCATCTCCAGCTCGGTCCGGGTCGCCGCGCGCACCGCCGGCACCGGATAGCCGTGACCGCGTACGTGCTCCATCACCGCCGCCTCGGCCGCCGCGTCACCCCACCCCTCCCGGTCCCGCCGCAGCACCCACGCCTCGTCGATCTCGTAGACGTCCGCCGAACGCCCCGAGCCGAGCAGTCTCCCCGTCCCTCGCATGACCGTGAACGTACCGGCCCGCACAACCGGCCCTCAGGCGTTTTCCTACGTGCCGGTACAGTGAGCGCGTCGTCATCACACCCGTACGGGGGAAAGCCGGTGCAATTCCGGCGCTGACCCGCAACCGTGAGCCGCCCCTCCGGGCGGTGAGCCGGATCGCCTCGTCCGGGACGTGACCGGCTCGTGCCACCGGCAGCCCGCCAGTGGCCGGCACCGTCGAGGCATACGGGGCCGGAGCCGCTCGGGGCCAAGCCTGCGCCCGGTGCTGCCCGGTTCCCCGCAGGGAGAGTCATGATTGTTCGCCGCAGCGCCGCGGTACTGGCCGCACTGGCCGCCACCGTCGTGATCGGTACGGTCGTCGCCCCGGCCGCCGCCATCGCCGACGACGCTTCCCCCTCTCCGTCCCAGGCCATCCCCTCCGGCCTCTACGGCACCACCGACCCCACCTACGACGGCGTCTGGCGGCAGTCCCTCGCGCTGCTGGCCCAGCACACCGTGGGGGTGAAGCCCGCGGCCAAGGCCGTCGACTGGCTGACCGGGCAGCAGTGCGCGAACGGCGCCTTCGCCGCGTACCGCGCCGACGTCACGGCGAAGTGCGACGCCAAGACGATGGTCGACACGAACAGCACCGCGGCGGCCGTACAGGCCCTCGCCGCGCTCGGCGGGCACGATGCCCAAACGAGCAAAGGGGTCGCCTGGCTGAAGTCCGTGCAGAACACGGACGGCGGCTGGGGCTACGCGGCGGGCGGGGCCAGCGACGCGAACTCCACCTCCGTGGTGATCGGCGCGCTCACGGCCGCGGGCGAGAAGCCCAAGGAGGTCTCCAAGGGCGGCAAGTCGCCGTACGACGCCCTGGTGACGCTGTCCCTCGAGTGCGAAGGCGAGGGCAGCGGCGGCGGGTTCGCCTACCAGCCCGACAAGAAGGGCAAGCTGACGGCCAACGCGGACGCCACGGCCGCGGCGGTCCTCGGCGTCCTCGGCAAGGGGTTCGTGACGACGGCCGGGAAGACGACGTCGTCCGGCTACACCTGCGGCCCGCAGAAGTTCACGCCGGAGGAGGCGGCGCGCAACGGCGCGTCCTACCTCTCCAACGCCCTCACCACCACCCCCTACCTGAAGTCGGCGCTGCCCGGCTCCGAGGACCAGCCCGACTACGCCAACACCGCGGACGCGGTCGTCGCGCTCGCCGCCGAGGGCTGGACCACGGACACGAAGCAGCCCCTCGCCTGGCTGGAGAAGAACTCCGGCGCCTGGGCGGCGAAGGCCGGTCCCGCCGCGTACGCCCAGCTGATCTTCGCCGCCCACGCCACCGGCACCGACCCGCGGGACTTCGGCGGCGCGGACCTCGTGCGGCAGCTCGGCGCGACGGGCCCGGCGACGGACGCGTCCGACAACTCCGCGGCCGCCCCGAGTGACGAGAAGAAGGACGACGACAAGGGCGTCAGTGTCTGGTGGATCGTCGGCGTCGGTCTCGTCGGCGGTATCGGCATCGGCTTCCTGATCAGCGGCCGCAACAAGCAGCGGCAGCCGTGACCCGGCGCGGCACGACCTCGCTCGTCCTGGCCCTGGCCCTGCTCGTGCTCGGCACGGCAGGGCAGGCCCAGGCCGTCGGCTACCGCTACTGGTCCTTCTGGGACCTGACCGGCGGCAAGTGGACATACGCCACGCAGGGGCCGTCGACCACGCGGCCGTACGACGGCGACGTACAGGGTTTCCGCTTCGCGGTGAGCGAGGACTCGCAGGACGCCTCGAAACCGCGCGGGAACGCCGACTTCGCGTCCATCTGCGCCAGGACGCCCGCCCAGGAAGACCACAAGCGGGTGGCCCTCGTCATCGACTTCGGTACGACCACGGACGCGTCGTCCGGCGAGAAGCCGCCCCGGGCGCGCACGGCCTGCGCCCGCGTCCCCTCCGACGCGACCACGGCGGACGCCCTCGCCACGGTGGCCAAACCCCTCCGCTACGACACCAACGCCCTGCTGTGCTCCATCGCCGGCTACCCCCGGTCGGGCTGCGGCGACCAGGTCTCGGCGACCCAGCCGTCCGACGACGGCCCGTCGGTGGGCCTGATCGCGGGAGTGGCCGCCGTAGCCACCCTGGGCGCGGCGGCAATCTGGCAGTCCCGCCGCCGCCGAGGCTGAGGGACGCACACCATGGCGACAGCACGTACCGCCACCACGTGGGTCACCCCCACCCCGGAAGCAAACCGCAACAACGCCCTCCCCCCAGGGACCTGGTGGATCTGGTCCTTGGGCCTGGGCACCGCCGCCTCCCGCACCACCAACCCCCTCCTCCTCGCCCTCCTCATAGGCGTAGCCGGCTACGTAGTGGCCGCCCGCCGCACGAACGCCCCCTGGGCCCGCTCCTACAGCGCGTTCATCAAGCTCGGCATCGCCGTCCTCGGCATCCGGCTGGCCTTCGCCGTGTTCCTCGGCTCCCCCATCCCCGGCACGCACCTCCTCGTCACACTCCCCGAAGTCCCCCTCCCGCACTGGGCGCAGGGCATCCGCATCGGCGGCCGGGTCACCGCCGAGGGTCTGGTCTTCGCCCTGTACGACGGCCTGAAACTGGCCACGCTGCTGATCTGCGTCGGCGCCGCGAACGCCCTGGCGAACCCGGCACGCCTGCTGAAATCACTGCCGGGCGCGCTGTACGAGGCGGGCGTCGCGGTCGTGGTCGCCCTCACCTTCGCGCCGAACCTGATCGCGGACGTGCGCAGACTGCGAGCCGCCCGTCGCCTGCGCGGCCGCCCCGACCGGGGCCTGCGCGGCCTGCTGCACGTCGGACTCCCGGTACTGGAGGGCGCGTTGGAGCGGTCGGTCGCACTGGCGGCGGCGATGGACGCGCGCGGCTACGGCCGCACCGCCCAGGTCCCGCCCGCCGTCCGCCGCACCACCGCCGTACTGACGCTCGGCGGCCTGCTCGGCGTCTGCGCGGGAACGTACGGAGTGCTGACCGCCGAGGGCGGCGGCTTCGGCCTGCCCGTGCTGCTCGCCGGGCTGGCCTCGGCGCTCGGCGGCCTGTGGCTGGGCGGCCGCCGCTCGCCGCGCACGCGCTACCGGCCGGACGTGTGGGGTGTACGGGCGTGGCTGGTCGCGGGGTCGGGCGTGGCGGTGGCGGCGCTGATGGTGGTCGCCGCGACGTACGACCCGGCGGCGCTGCGCCCCGGCGTCGTCCCCCTCGTGGCACCGGCCCTCCCCCTCTGGCCCGCCGCGGCCGTCCTCCTCGGACTCCTCCCCGCCTTCGTCGCCCCGATCCCCAAGGAGCCCTCATGATCCGCTTCGAGGATGTCTCCGTGACCTACGACGGAGCGGCCGAACCCACCGTCCGCGGCGTGGACTTCGAGGTCCCGGAGGGTGAACTGGTCCTCCTGGTCGGCCCCTCCGGTGTCGGCAAGTCGACGGTTCTCGGTGCGGTCGGCGGACTCGTCCCGCACTTCACGGGCGGCACCCTGCGCGGCCGGGTCACGGTCGCCGGGCGGGACACCCGCACCCACAAGCCGCGCGAACTCGCGGACGTCGTCGGCACGGTGGGCCAGGATCCGCTGTCCCACTTCGTGACGGACACGGTCGAGGACGAACTCGCGTACGGCATGGAGTCTCTCGGACTCGCCCCGGCCGTGATGCGCCGTCGCGTCGAGGAGACCCTGGACCTGCTGGGCCTGGCGGACCTGCGCGACCGCCCGATCGCCACACTCTCCGGCGGACAGCAGCAGCGGGTCGCGATCGGCTCGGTACTCACCCCACACCCGAAGGTCCTGGTCCTCGACGAGCCCACGTCGGCGCTCGACCCGGCCGCCGCGGAGGAGGTCCTCGCCGTGCTGCAACGCCTGGTGCACGACCTCGGCACGACCGTCCTCATGGCCGAGCACCGCCTCGAACGCGTCATCCAGTACGCCGACCAGGTCGCCCTCCTCCCGTCCCCTGGCGCCCCGCCGCTCCTCGGCACGCCGTCCGAGATCATGGCCGCCTCCCCGGTGTACCCACCGGTGGTGGACCTGGGCCGCCTGGCCGACTGGTCCCCGCTCCCGCTCACGGTGCGCGACGCGCGGCGCCGGGCGGGGGCGCTGCGGGAGCGACTGTCGACGCTCACCCCGACCGAGACGGCGACCCCGACGCCCGGCGGCATCAGGCAGCCCCTCCCGCCGCTCTCCCCCCGCCCACGTTTCCTCCGCAAGCGCACTCCCGCCATCACCCCCGCCACCCCGCATGCCGCCTCGGTCGAAGCCCTCGCCGTCCGCCACGGCCACGTCGAGGCACTCCGCCGTGTCGACCTCACCGTCGCCGCCGGCGAGATCATCGCCCTGATGGGCCGCAACGGCGCCGGGAAGTCCACCCTCCTCGGGACGCTGGTCGGGCTGGTCGAACCGGCCGCCGGTTCGGTCCGGGTCGGGGGCGCGGTCCCGCACCGGACGCCGCCGCGGGACCTCGTACGGCGCGTGGGTCTCGTACCGCAGGAACCGCGCGACCTGCTGTACGCGGACACGGTGGCCGCCGAGTGCGCGGCGGCCGACAGCGATGCCGGGGCCGCCACCGGCACCTGCCGGGAGCTGGTGTCCGGGCTGCTGCCCGGCATCACGGACGACACGCACCCCCGGGATCTGTCGGAGGGCCAGCGGCTGGCGCTCGCGCTGGCCGTGGTCCTGACGGCCCGCCCCCCACTACTCCTCCTCGACGAACCGACCCGAGGTCTCGACTACGCGGCGAAGGCCCGGCTGGTCGCCGTCCTGCGCGGCCTTGCGGCCGAGGGCCATGCCATCGTCCTGGCCACCCACGACGTGGAGCTCGCCGCCGAGCTGGCCCACCGCGTCGTCGTCCTCGCGGACGGCGAGATCGTCGCCGACGGCCCCACGGCCGAGGTGGTCGTCGCGTCCCCGTCCTTCGCCCCGCAGGTCACGAAGGTGCTGGCGCCGCAGCCATGGCTCACGGTCGCCCAGATAAGGGACGCACTCGCATGAAGGTCATCCGCCTCGGCCCCCGTTCCATCGCCGCGCTCACCCTCGTGAGCGGGGTAGGCCTCGCCGCGTTCGGCTGGCCGCTCTTCGCCGACCCCACCTCCCAGGTCGGCACGCACGCGCAGGACGCCCCCTGGCTGTTCGCGGGGCTGCTCGTGCTGCTCGTCGCGGTCGTCGCCGCGACGATCTCCGAGTCCGGGCTCGGCCCGAAGGCGGTGGCCATGCTCGGGGTGCTGGCCGCGACCGGCGCCGCGCTGCGGCCGATCGGTGCCGGGACGGCCGGGATCGAGCCGATGTTCTTCCTGATGGTGCTGAGCGGGCGAGTGCTCGGGCCGGGGTTCGGGTTCGTGCTCGGCGGCGTGACGATGTTCGCGTCGGCTCTGCTCACCGGTGGGGTGGGGCCGTGGATGCCGTTCCAGATGCTCGCGATGGGGTGGTTCACGATGGGCGCCGGGCTGCTGCCGGGGCCCGAGCGGCTGCGGGGGCGCGCGGAGCTGGCGATGCTCGCCGCGTACGGATTCTGCGCCGCCTTCGCCTACGGCACGGTCATGAACCTGGCCGGCTGGCCCTTCATGGACGCCCTGGCCTCGAACGTCGCCTTCGACCCGGACGCCTCGACCCCTGCCAACCTGGCCCGCTTCCTCGCCTACTGCCTGGCCACCTCCCTCGGCTGGGACCTGGGCCGGGCGGTCGTCACCGTCGTCCTGACCCTCACGCTCGGCGCGACCCTCCTCAAGGCGCTGCGCCGGGCCACGCGACGGGCCGCTTTCGAGACGCCGGTCACGTTCGAACCCCGGTGAGCTGCGGCCCAGGTCACACTCCCGGCCCACTCTGCGTAGACCATTCGCACGCCGTCCGTCATTTGCCGGGTGAACCAGCCCACAGGACCTCCGTCACATACGAAGCGCGGCCGTAGCGGAAATGCGTGGCATGGACGCGTCGTCAACCCCTCTGACCTGGGGTTTGAGAGCCAGGTCACACAAGGCAC